>DATBBL010000429.1:0-6845 GCA_036271015.1 Acidimicrobiia bacterium | reverse complement strand
CCCCTGTTCTTCATGGGTGCGTGCCTGGCGCGTGCGTTGCACGGCGCGGTGCCCGATGCCAACGAGGTGATCATGGTCGCCGCGTTCATGGCCGCGGCGAACACGGGGGTCACCAAGACGCCGCTGGGCTCGACGCTGGTGGTGACCGAGATGGCCGGGTTCCAGTTGCTCCCGACCACGCTCATCGCAGTGATCGTGTCCTTTGTCCTCACCAGTGAGGTGGGGCTGATCCACACCCAGCGCGAACGCGACCTGGTCGGACGGGACGCGTCGGACCGCCGCGAGCTGGGCTCCGGGGAGACCGGCCTCGAGAACTAGTTGGTCGGCGGGCCGGCGTCGTCGACGCGCGGGAGCGGGGGGCTTCGCCGCCCCTCAGCGCTGGTTCAACATCGCCGCCAGCACCACTGCCTCGTTCTGTTCCCGGTTGCGGGCGGCGTACAGGAGCGTGACCGTCCCGTGCCGGCCGAGGGCGCGCAGCTCTTCGAGGTGCGGGTTGCCGTCGAGCTCGGCGCGGTACCGCACTTGGAAGGCGGCCCAACGTTCGGGATCGTGGGCGAACCATTGACGAAGCTCCTTCGACGGCGCGACGTCGGGGATCCAAGCGTCGAGTGCCGCGCGTTCGTGAGAGATCCCCCGCGGCCAGATGCGATCCACCAGTATGCGTTGGCCGTCGTCGGGCGCGACCGGTTCGTAGATCCGTTTGGTGAGGAACATCGGCGTCATCGTGCGCCCCTCGACTCCGGGCGCAGCCGCTTCGTCATGGTGGCGGTCGGCGTAGGTTGGTGGCGTGCACCTCCACGGCTCACGCGATCACGACGACGCTCCGAGCCACCTCCCCGCGTTCGGTCTCGGCGATCGCGAGGTCGAACTCGTCGAGCGGGTGGGTCGTGGAGCGAAGCGTGTCGAGGTCGAGGTCACCCGCGGCGTAGAGACGCATGATGCGGGCGATGTCACGCTCGGGCACGTTGCGGCCGCCGGTGGTGCCGAGCAGTCGTCGCTCGCCGAAGAGCGCGCGGCCGTCGATCGGGATCGCCGCGCCCGTCGGTGGCGAGCCGACCATCACGCAGCGGCCACCGGCACAGGTCGAGGCGAACGCCTGGGCGACGAGCTCGGGGCGGCCGACCACCTCGAACGCCACGTCGACCCCGCCGGGCACCACGCGGTGTATGGCGTCGACGAGCCCCTCGTCGCCGGGGGTGAGGGCGTGGGTCGCACCGAAGTGCTCCGCCAGCGCGAGCTTCCTCGGATTCTCGTCGAGCGCGACGATCGTCGTCGCCCCGGCGATCCGTGCGCCCTGTACGACGTTGAGGCCGACACCGCCGCAGCCGACGACCGCCACCGATTCGCCCGGCTGCACATCGGCGACGTTGAACACCGACCCGAGTCCCGTCGTCACACCGCACCCGGCCAGGCAGATCAGATCGAGCGGGAGCCCGGGATCCACCTTCACCATTTGCTCGGCCCGCAGCACCGCGCGCTCGGCGAGGCTCCCGATCCCGACCATGGGATACACCGGCGAGCCGTCGAGGCGCAGGCGGGTGCTCCCGTCCGCCATCCGGCCCGCGATGGCGGCGACGCGCGCCGCCCCGTCGCACAGCACGAACCGGCCGGCCCGGCACGACGCGCACTGGTGGCACGGCCCGTAGAGCGCGAGCACCACGTGATCGCCCGGCTGCACCGTCGTCACACCGTCGCCGACGGCCTCCACCACGCCCGCGCCTTCATGCCCGAGCACCATCGGGAACGCGTCCAGCACCGAGCGACCGTGCACGACGTGCAGGTCCGATCCGCAGACGCCGGAGGCGACGACGCGGACCAGCACCTCACCCTCGTGCGGGGCGTCCACGTCGATCTCCTCGAGCGCGGCGGCGCCGTCCCGGCCTCGGACCACGACGGCTCGAGCGCGCATGGCGTGACCTCCACAGCCGGGCCGACCATCGAGAGGAGCTGATCGGCGTGACGCAATCGTACGACGCGCCCCCTCGCACGCCGGGCGAGTCCCGACCGCGTCGTCCGGGCCGCGTCATCTCGGCCGACTGCCATGTGAACGAACCGCCACACGTGTTCGACCACGCACCCGCTTCGTTGCGCGATCGCCTCCCGAAGCTGCAGCGCGCCGCCGACGGCGGCGACGGCTGGAGCTTCGACGGTGGGCCCCCCAAACGAAGCTTCGGCATCGAAGCGACGGCGGGTCGCGAGGACTTGGGGAAGCGGCTCTCGGGGCTGCGGTTCGACGAGATCCTGCCGGGCAACTACGACGGTGCCGCCCATGTCGACGACATGCGTCGCGACGGTGTCGACGTCTCGGTCGTCTACCCCAACAACGCGATCTTCACGTACGTCGAACCGGACCGGGAGCTCGCCCTCGCGTGCATGCGCTCCTACAACGACTGGGTGCTGGACGAGTTCCAGGGTGCCGCACCGGAACACATCGTGGGGCTCCCGATGCTGCCGGTCGACGACGGGATCGACGTGTGCATCGCCGAGCTGGATCGATGTCTCGGAATGGGCGCGCGGGCCGGGTTCATCCCGGGGTTCCCGGTTCGGCCGTACCACGACCCGTGGTACGACCCGCTCTACGCGCGCGCTGCCGATGCGGGCGTGCCGCTCACCTTCCACCGAACGTTCGGCGGTCGGCCCTCCGAAGCCGACTACGACGAGCTGATGGAACAGAAGATCTCCGCCGCCGGAACCGTCTACCGGTTCTTCGCCGCGGTGCGCCCGTTCACGTACATGACGATGGGGGGCGTCTTCGATCGTCATCCCGGCCTGCGCATCGTCGCCGCCGAGGTGAACTGCGGGTGGCTGCCGTTCTGGGCCCAGACGATGGAGCAGAACCTCGACATCCGCGCCGACCTCGACGACCCGACCGTCGCGACGTCGTCCTCACCCACCGAGCTGCTCGGGCGCAACCTCTTCGTCACCGTGCTCGACGACCACGTCGGGTTCCGGCTCATGCCGGACTACCCCTGGCTCGTCGACGCGGCCATGTACTCCACCGACTACCCGCACAGCGTCACGCTGTGGCCCAATTCGCGCGAGCACATCGCCCGCCTCACCGCCCCGCTCTCGGATGAGGCCGCGCACCGGGTGCTCGCCGGGAACGCCGAGCGCGTGTTCGGTGTCTGAAGCAGCCGTCGACCGCGCCCGTACGTTCGCGCTCGACGACGGCCGGACGGCGGTACCGGAACCCGACGTGAAGGCGGCGCTGCGGCGGCTCGGGGTGGCGACGCCCCCCGCCGTCGTGATCGAGGCAGGGAACGTCGGCTCGAGCGAGATCGCGGGCTTCTCCGGCCCGCTCGTGGTGAAGGCGTTCGGGAACGGGATCGTGCACAAGACCGACGTCGGCGCGGTGCACCTCGGCGTCGCACCGCACGAGCTCCCGGACGCCATCACTCGCATGTCGGCCGTGCTCGACGGTCACGGCCTGGCCCCCGCCGGCTTCCTGGTGGAGGAGCAGTGCGAGCGAGCGCACGGCGTCGAGCTCCTCGCGGGCGTCGTGCGCCGCGAGCCGTTCGGTCTGGTGGTGGCGCTCGGGCTCGGCGGCACGTTCGCGGAGGCGTTGGACCAGGTGGCGGTGCGTCTGTTCCCGCTGTCACCCGCCGACGCGCGCGACCTCATCGCCGAGATCCCCGGCGCGCCCGCGCTCACCGGAGGGCGCGGCCGGGCGCCGATCGATCGCGATGCACTCGTCGCATTCCTGCTGGCGCTCGCCGGTGCCGACGGACTCGCCGCCCGCCTGGGCGACGAGCTCGACGAGCTCGAGTGCAACCCGGTGCTGGCCACCGGCGACGGCGCGGTGGCGCTCGACGCCCGCCTGGTGCTGCGAAGGCCGGACGCCGACCGCACGTCGGCCGCGCCGCGCTCGGCGGTGACCGACTTCACCCGGCTGTTCGCGCCCCGGGCGGTGGCGGTCGCGGGTGCGTCGAGCCGCGGCGGGGGGTTCGGGAACCGGGCGCTCGCCGCCTACCGCGCGTTCGGTTGGGACGAGCACCTCTTCGCGCTCCATCCGACCGCGACCGCGGTCGACGGCGTGCCCGCGGTAGCCAACCTCGCGGAGCTCGGTGAGCCCGTCGACTACCTGCTGGTGGCGGTGGCCGCCGAGCAGTGCGCGCCACTGGTGCTCGCCACCAGCGGCCGCGTCCCGTTCGTGCACGTGATCAGCGGCGGATTCGAGGAGGTGGGGCCAACCGGGCGGGCGCGCGGTCGCGAGCTGCTCGACGCGGCGCGCGCGGTCGGCACGCGGCTGATCGGGCCGAACTGCATCGGCGTGTACTGCCCCGCAGGGCGCCAGACGTTCCAGCTGCACGCGCCACGCGACGCGGGGTCCGTCAGCGTCGTCTCGCAGAGCGGCGGTCTCGCCGGTGACATCGTCATCGGTGGCGCCGCCCGCGGCCTCCAGTTTTCCAAGGTGTTGAGCGCCGGCAACGCGATCGACGTCGCGCCCGCCGAGGTAGCGGACTGGCTGCTCCACGATCCCGACACGGCCGTGATCGGGCTCTACCTCGAAGGCTCCTCGGGCGCCGCCGGGCTCGTCGACGTGCTCAGACAGGCGCGGGGCGTCAAACCCGTGGTGCTGCTGGTCGGTGGACAGAGCGACCAGGGCGCGGCGGCGGTCGTCTCGCACACCGGGTCGCTGACACCCGCGCCGCGGCTGTGGGACGCGTTGGCAACTTCGACGTCGTGCACGACCGTGCACACGCTCGAGCACTTCCTCGCCGCGCTCACGTACCTGCAGCGCTGGTCCGCTACGGCCGGGAAGACCACCGCAAGGACGCCGGGTCACGTGCTCGTCGTCGGGCCCGGCGGGGGTGCGTCGGTGCTCGCCACCGACGCCTGCGACCGTGCCGGCCTCGTGCTCGCGCCGACGACCCCGGCGGTGCGCGACGCGCTCGAGGCCATGGGGCTCGGGGCGGGTACGTCGGTCGCCAACCCGCTGGAGATCCCGTTCGGGCCCGCGGCACCGGTGGATGCGCTCCGAGGCGTCCTCGGGCCCGTCCTCGCTCGCCAGTCGTTCCCCGACGTCCTCGTCCACGTCAACGTCGCGGCGTACTACGGCTACGGCACCGAGGGGCTGCGGCCCCTCGCCGCGCAGCTCGGCGACCTCGCCGTCGCCGCGATCGGCGACACCCGCATCGGCGTGGTGCTGCGCAACCTGGGCGTCGCGACGCCCGCCGATGCCCGCCTGATCGCCTCCGCCGCCGACCACCTCGGTCTCGTCACCTTCGCCGACCTCGACGAGGCCGCGACCGCGATCGGCGCCACCTCCCGCTTCGAGCGCGCCCGACGCGGCCTCCCGCCCTCGGGGCGCGGTCGATGACGGCGCACCCGTTCCGTGACCGGGCCGCGATCGTCGGTGTCGGCGCAACGCCCTACTCGAAGGATTCGGGCGTGAGCACGCTCACGCTCGCCTTGCGCGCCATCACGGCCGCGCTCGCCGATGCCGGTCTCGCTGTGACCGACGTCGACGGCGTCGCCTGTCACCGCGTGGGCGACTCCGCACCCGCGTCCATCGTCGCCGAGTCGCTCGGTGTGCCCGATCTCCACTTCTTCAGTGACCAGTTCGGCGGCGGGAGCACCTCGCACGCCGTCGTCGGCGCAGCCGCGACCGCAGTGGTCACCGGGCAGGCGGAGTGTGTGGTGTGCTGGCGCGCGGTCAACGCGCGCTCGGAGTTCCGTATGGGTGGCACCGGGCGACCGCCGCCGGACCAGCTCGAGTTCCAGTACCAGGTGCCGTATGGCTACGCGACGCCGCCGCAGCAATTCGCGATGGTCGCGCGCGAGTACATGAACACGTACGGCGCCACCGCGGACGACTTCGGCGCGGTCGCGATCGCCCAGCGCTGGTACGCGCAGCGCAACGAGCGGGCGTTGATGCGTGCGCCGCTGACGATGGAGGACTACCTCGCGTCGCGCTGGATCGTCGAACCCTTGCGGCTGTACGACTGCTGCCTCGAGACCGACGCGGCCGTTGCCGTGGTGGTCACCACCACGGAACGCGCGCGCCACCTGGTTCACCGGCCGGTGACCGTCACGGCCGCCGGGTGGGGCTCGGGCCACACGCTCTTCTCGAACCGCCGGCCCGATCTCGGCACGAGCGGATCGGCCGCCGCCAGTCGTCGCCTGTGGTCGCAGGCGGGCCTCGGACCCGCCGACGTCGACGTCGCCGAGCTCTACGACGCGTTCACGCCGCTCGTCCTGATCGGCCTCGAGGACTACGGCTTCTGTGCGAAGGGCGAGGCCGGCGCGTTCGTCCGGTCGGGGGGAACCGGGGTGGCCGGCGCCCTGCCGGTGAACACCCATGGCGGCCACCTGTCCGAGGGCTACGTGCACGGGCTCAACCACCTGGCGGAGGCGGTGCACCAGCTGCGGGGCGACTGCGGCGAGCGCCAGGTCGCCGGCGCCGAGGTCGCGCTCTCGACGGGCCAGGGCGGCTACGTGATGGGTGCGAGCTCCGCGCTCGTGCTGAAGCGGGATTGACGTGGGCGAGTCGACTCCTCCGCTGCCGCACCCCGACCGCGATTCGCGACCGTGGTGGGACCTGCTGGCCCGCCACGAGCTGCGCCTCCAGCGGTGCGCGACGTGTGGCGCATGGCGCTGGCCGCCGCGCGCGATCTGCAATCGGTGCGCCTCCTTCGAGTTCACCTGGGCGCCGCTCAGCGGACGCGGCACGGTCGCGTCGTGGATCGTGAACCACCACGCGTTCTCCGCCGAGTTCCCGTCGCCCTACGCGGTGGTGCTGGTACGGCTCGCCGAGCAGGACGACTGCAGGCTGATCGGCTCGTTCGCCGGCGCGATCGAGTCGTTGCGGCCCGGTTTGGAGGTGCGTGCCGCGTTCGAGGACG
>DATBBL010000428.1:0-2784 GCA_036271015.1 Acidimicrobiia bacterium | reverse complement strand
CCTGGGCACCGCCGGCGTGGCCGCCGCCCAGACCCCGACCACACCCACCCCACACGGCAAGCAGGCGGTGTGCGCCAAGGCCACCGGGCGGCTGCCCAACCTCCAGGACCGGATCACGAAGGTGGAGGCTCGGATCTCGACCCTCCAGACGCGGTTGACCGCGGCGCAGGCCGGGCACCAGACCAACCGGGCGAAGCTCCTGCAGAGCCGCATCGGCCGGGCCGACACGGTGCACGCCCACCTGACCAACGTGGTCGACGCCATCAACCGCCGCTGTCTCGCGTAGGCGGTTCGCCGGTTGACTCGCGACGACTCGCTCAGCCCGACAGGTCGTCGTCGACGAGGCGCATGCCCTCGGCGCGCCGCTCGGTTACTTGAACCAGATGCGTTGGTACTCGCGGCTCATCGGGTGGAGGAGCAGCGCGACAAGTGCGCCGTCGAACAGGAAGTTGATGATGGCCAGCGAGGTCAGCACCTCGGTGCCGAACACCGCGAACAGCATCACGATTTGCAGGATCGCGCCCCCGACGGCCACCGCGTATCCCCACTTCTTCTCGTTGGCGATGCCGAACCCGCCGGCCGCCAGCGCCGCGATCGTGATCAGTCCGGCGAACACCGAGGTGGCGACGAAGCCGAAGAGCAGACCGAAGACGGCATCGACGTAGCAGAGGATCGTGGCCATGTAGAGGGTCTGGGGCTGGAACTGATTGACCCACTTCCACTGGTTCACCGCTCCATTGTGCCCGATGGCGGCGACCCGCGAGGTATCGCCGTCCGCGAGCGCAGCTGCCCGCACGCGGCGGCGATGTCGGTGCCCCGGTTGCGCCGCACGGTGGCGGTGACCCCGTGCCCCCGCACCCGGTCCGCGAACGCCCGCAGCGCGGGCCCCGGCGGCGCGTGGCCGCCGAACCCGTCGGTCGGGTTCAACGGGATCAGGTTCACGTGGGCGCCGCCGACGCCGGGGAACGCGCCCAGCAGACGCCCCAGCGCCTCGGCCTGCGCCGGCGAGTCGTTCGCACCTTCGATGCAGGCGTACTCGAACGTGACCCGCCGACCCTTGGCGCCCGCGAACTCGGCCGCGGCGTCGAGGACCTCCGCGATCGGGTAGCGCCGGTTGAGCGGCACCAGCTCGTCGCGCTCCGGGTCGGTGGCCGCGTGCAGCGACACCGCGAGGGTCACGGGGAGGTCCTCGTGGGCGAGGCGCCGGATGCCGGGCACGACGCCGACGGTGCTGACCGTGATGCGGCGAGCGGAGAGCCCGAGATCCTCGTGGATGCGCTCGACGGCCGCCCAGGTCTGGTCGTAGTTGGCGAGCGGCTCGCCCATGCCCATGAACACGACGTTGCTGACGCGCTGGGGGGACACGTGGCCGGCGCGCACGACCTGCTCGATGATCTCGCCGGCGTCGAGGTGTCGGTCGAAGCCGGCCTGGCCGGTGGCGCAGAAGGTGCAGCCCATCGCACATCCCGCCTGTGACGAGACGCACACCGTGGCTCGCTCCGGGTAGCGCATGAGCACGGTCTCCACCTGCGTGTCGTCCCGCCGGCACGACCACAGCCACTTCGACGTCATGTCGTCGTGCGACGTCACGTGGGTGATCGGATCGAGCGCGAGCGGCAACGCGTCGGCGAGCTGCTGGCGCAACGCGCGCGGGAGCGCGGTGGCGTCGTCGAGCGGTACTTGCTGCCGGTACAGAGCGTCCCAGACCTGGCCGGCGCGGTACCGCGGTTCTCCCCACTCCGCGAGGAGCGCACCGAGCTCGGCGCGGCTGGTCCCGTAGCGGGTGCTCACGCGAGCTCGAGCCCGTAGGCGCAGTCGGTGCGCGACGTGCTGAACCCGAGCGAGTGGTAGAGCCCGACCGCGGCCTCGTTCGCGCCGTCGACGAACAGCATGCCGACGGTGATGCCCCGGTCGGCCAGCGACTGCAGACCACCGGCGGTGAGGGCACGGCCCAGTCCCTTGCCGTGTCGGCTGGGATCGGCCCCGATCACGTAGATCTCGCCGAGGGCGTCGGGCTCCTGCGGCGGCTGGGCGGGATGCACCTTCGTCCAGCAGGACCCGGCCAGGCCGTCGGCGTCGAAGGCGAGCAGGAACCCGTCGGGGTCGAACCAGGGCTCCTGTTCGCGGGCACGCAACATGTCGACGGTCCAGGCGCCCTGTTCGGGGTGCCCGGCGAACGCCCGGTTGTTCACCTCGACCCACGCGGCCTCGTCCTGCCCTGGCATGAAGGTGCGCACGGTGACGCCGTCGGGCCAGCGGGGCGGAGTGGCGAGCGGCAGCGCGACGCGCATCTGCAAGAGATCGCGCTCGAGGGTGAAGCCGAATCGGCGGGCGCGCGCGTCATCGTCCGCGTTCGCGCCGTGCACCCAATAGGTGACGTGGCCGCCACCTTCGTCGCGCACCAGCTCGACGGCCGCGGCGATCAGCTGGTCGCGACGCTCGTCGGCGACGCCGGGGAGGACGGCGAGCTCCAGTGACCACTCACCCGCGTGATGGTGCGCGAGGTGCGCGTAGGCGTCGCCGGTGTCGGCGAGGAGGCCCCGGTCGCGGCCGGCCGCGGCGTGCATCCCGGTCCAGGCGTCGTCGCCGAGCGGCTCGATGCCGGTCGCTGCCTCCACCGCGTCGGTGAGCGCCCGCACGCGCTCGACGTCGGCGGCCGCGAAGCGGCGCAGTACCAGGAACGATTGCACGCGGCGGAGGGTAGCGTCGCGTCACATCGCCGACGGTCAGGAGCGGGGCATGCAGATCGACGCGTACGAGCCCGGCGTGCCGTGCTGGGTCGAT
>DATBBL010000427.1:0-9818 GCA_036271015.1 Acidimicrobiia bacterium | reverse complement strand
AACGCCAGGCGGCCATCACGATGCTCGAGGGGCAGCGGCGACCTCGACCACACGAATTTCCGCACCGCGGGAAACGACGACGGCGCGAAGAAGCAAGCCACGTTCGCCGGCACGCCGAACAGCCAGGCTGCCCGCTCGGTCGACCTCCTCGACCTGTGATGCAACCAGGTCGAGATCCTGCCGATCCGGGTGAGTCTCAGTGCTCGCGGAGCGGCGGGACCACCTGTGCGCTCGTCAACATCGCGACGAGCTCGTCGATGAATTCGTCGGCTGAGATGCCGCGGTAGGGGCTGTCCTCGAGCTGCGAGAGCTGCCCGTAGCCCACCAGCGCGGCCATCACGACGCCGGGGAGGCGGTGCTCGTTCCAACCGACTCGCCACTGGTCGAGCTCGAGGCCGGCGGTGAACGTCCTCTGCAGCTCCGGGAATCGCTCGCGCTCGGCGGTGACCACGCGCATGACCGGAGCGAACCTCTGCATCGCGTCGAGGCGCATGTGGAAGTCGCGGCGAAGGCGTTCGACCGGGTCGTCGATGGCGTCGAGCTCCTGGAGCACCGTGAGGAACTGCTCGATGTACTCGGTGGCGCTGCGCTGAATGGCAGCGACGAAGACGTCCTCCTTCGAGCGGAAGTGGCGGTAGAAGCTGCCCGTGCCCGCGGCGAGACCCACCGCGCGCTCGATGTCGCTGATCGACGTGCCGTCGAACCCGCGCTCGAGGAACAGCTCGAGCGATGCCGCGAGGATGCGCTCACGCGTGTTGGGGCGGCGTCGCGTCGCTGTCGTCGTCATACGGAAGTCTCGAGAGTACCTGTGACCGTCACCCGACCTGCTGTTTCGCCACCAGCCGCTTGAGCGTCGGCTCGTAGCTGTACGTGAACATCGGCAGCGAGTACGTGTGGGTTTTCGGGTCGTACGTCATCGTGCCCAACGCGGTGACGTCCACCGTCTTCCTGTTCGCGATCGCCTTGCCGAAGCTGTCGACGGTCGAAGGGCGTCGACGCCGAGGCCACCGCGCCGAGTCCCACCACGAGCACGACGACCCAACGACGTCGGTCAGCGACCAGTGCATCAGTTCCCCTGGGTCGCCGGCGGGCACGGCACCCGGGCGGCTCCGGCGAGCGTAAGACGGCGATGGCCCAATTGCAAGGGTACCCTTGCAATTGGCACTGGCGCCTCGTATCGTGCTGAGGGCGCTCGACGAGGGGGATCCATGGGGAACGAGAGCTCGGGGCGCACCGACGCGAACCGGCCCATCGCCGTCCTCGCCATGGCCCAGGGCGTCGAACAGCAGTTGCTGACCGAAGGAGCTCGCCGCGCGCTCGACGCGCTCGTGGCGCTGGTGGACGACTCGCCCGTCGCACTCGCCGCGCTCCCCGACGACGTGCTCGGTGGCGTCGAGATCGTCGTCGGAAGTTGGGGCTGCGACCCTCTTGACGAGGCGTTGCTGGCGCGCATGCCGAAGCTCCGCTTCCTCGCCTACGCCGCTGGGACGGTGAAGTACACCGTCACCACCGCCTCCTGGGACCACGGCGTCGTCGTCTCGAGCGCGGCGGCGGCCAACGCGGTGCCCGTGGCGGAGTTCACCTTTGCGGCGATCGTCATGATCGCCAAAGACGTGTTCCGCGTTCGTGACGCGCTGCGTGAGACACGCGGGACGATCCCGGTGAGCGGTGTCGGGCCTGCGGGAGCGCTCGGCACGCGCGGTCTGCGCGTGGGATTGATCGGGGCGTCGACCATTGGACGACTCGTCATCGAACGGCTGGCAACGCTCGACGTCACGGTCGCGGTCGCCGATCCGTATCTCGACGACACCGAAGCGAGGCGACTGGGTGTGACGCGCATGGAGCTCGACGACCTGTGCGCGTGGGCCGACGTCGTCTCGGTGCACGCGCCGGAGCTGCCGTCCACCCGACACCTCGTCGACCCCGCACAGCTCGCCCGGATGCACGACGGGGCATGGTTGGTGAACACCGCGCGGGGGTCGCTGGTCGACACCGACGCCTTGACGCGCGAATGCGTGTCCGGTCGCCTCAACGCGTTCATCGACACGCCCGATCCCGAACCTCTTCCTCCCGACTCCCCCTTGTACGACCTCCCGAACGTGGTCCTCACGCCCCACGTCGCGGGATCGCTCGGCACCGAGCTGTCACGCATGGGCGACCTCGCGGTCGCCGAGATCCGACGCTTCCTCGCCGGCGACGCACTGGAGCACGAGGTGCGCGCCGCCGATCTCGATCGGATCGCGTGATGGCACCGGTCGGCGACGCATGGGCGAACCCGCTGGCGGGCAACCCGCTGGTCACCCGGCACGACGTCGAGCGCGCGGTCGTCGACCTCGTGGAGCCGATCGTCGCCCACCTCTCCCCCGGCAGCGCCTGCGCCCGGCTCGGCACCTTCGGCGCGCACTTCGCCCCACGGGTCGCGGAGCTCGAGGGCTACGCGCGGCCGCTCTGGGGCATCGTGCCGTTGGTCGCCGGTGGGGGCACGTTCGCCCACTGGGAGCGCTGGGTCGAGGGGCTCGCCCACGGCACCGATCCCGACAGCACCGAGTACTGGGGGCCCTGCATCGAGGACGTCGACCAACGCATGGTCGAGATGGCCGCCATCGGGTTCGCGCTGACGTTCGCACCCGAGCACCTCTGGGATCCCTTGACCGGTCGCCAGCGCGACCACGTGGTCGAGTGGCTCCGAGGCATCGAGCGCTGCGAACCGGCCCGGAACAACTGGCAGTTCTTCCGGCTGCTCGTGCAGCTGGGGTTCGAGCGCATCGAGATCGACGTCGAGCGTGACGCGCAGGCTCGATCGGTCGAGCTCATCGACTCCTTCGCGATCGACGACGGTTGGTACACCGACGGCACGGGCGGCAACATCGACTGGTACGTCCCGTTCGCGTTCCACACCTACGGCCTGGTGATGGCGGCGTCGGGACTCGGCGACCGCGACGCGGCAGCGCGCTACGTGGAACGCGCACGGGCGTTCGCACCGCAGTTCCGGCACTGGTTCGCGGCCGACGGCGGCGCCCTGCCCTTCGGCCGCAGCCTGACCTACCGGATGGCCCAGGGCAGCTTCTGGGGCGCGCTCGCGCTGGCCGACGTCGACGCGCTCGAGTGGGCCGAGGTGCGCGGGCTCGCGCTCCGACAGCTGCGTTGGTGGAGCGCACTGCCCATCAGCGACCGCGACGGTGTGCTGTCGGTGGGCTACGGCTACGACAACCGGCGCATGGCCGAGTCTTACAACTCGGCCGGCTCGCCGTACTGGTGCATGAAGGCGTTCACGATGTTGGCCGCACCCGCCGATCATCCGTTCTGGACGGTCGAGGAAGTCGGCCCGCCGGCGCCGGGGACGGTGTCGCTCCGGACGGCCGGCATGGTGTTGGGTCGCGCCGACGACCAGGTTGTCGGGCTCTTCGCGCAGCAGCCCGGTTGGTCGTTCGTCGAACAGGCCGACGCCAAGTACCTGAAGTTCGCGTACTCGAGCCGCTTCGGCTTCAGCGGCGACTTCACCATGTACGGCTTCGGTGCCACCGATTCCATGCTGGCGATCACCGATCCGTCGACCGGCGCGCGCAAGGTCCGTGAGGGTGTGGCGCTCAGCGAGGTCGACGACGGTGTCGCACTCACCCGGTGGTTCCCGCTCCCCGGGGTGCGCGTCGACACCGCGCTCGCCGGCGGCGCGCCGTGGCACGTGCGCGTGCACCGGATCGAGACCGACCGCGAGCTCGTGCTCACGGAGACCGGCTTCGCCCTCGCCTGGGAGCCGGAAGGCTTCGCGGCTCCGCCCCTCGCGGACGCACAGGGCGGCGTTGCCACGATGACCACCGCCGCCGGGGCGACCACCGTGGTCGACCGGACCCAACGCGGCGCACCCACCCGGCGCGGCGAGCTCGTCGCCCTGAGTCCCAACGCCAATGTGATGCACCCGCACACAGTCGTGCCGGCGCTCGGTGTGACCGTTCCGGCCGGCTGTCACCTGCTCGCGTGTGCGGTCGGCGCGTCGCGCGAAGCCAGCCGGGTCGCCGGAGAGGTCGCGCCGCCGGTCGACGCCGCGCTGCTCGAACGGCTCGACGCGTTCTCGGTACGCGAGGTCCCGTCGTGACCGTGACTCCCGCGTTGCGGCCAGGTCGCACGATCCTCGGCATCTCCGCGGTGCTGCTGCCGTTCACCGCCGACGGAGACGTCGACTGGAAGGGGTTCGAGACGCTGATCGGCGACACGGTCGCGGCCGGTCTGATCCCTGCCGTCAACATGGACACGGGGTACGTGCAGCTTCTCGACCCTGACACCCGGGCGCGTGTGCTCGAGTGCGCGGCGCGCGGGTGCGGGCCGGACGGGTTCGTGGCTGGTGCGTTCGTCGGCGACGAGCCCGGAGCGCCGTTCGCGGCCGACGCTCACCTCGACGCGCTCGACGCGGTGGCGGCGGCAGGCGGAACACCGGTGGTGTTCCCGTCGTACGCACTCAACTCGCTCGACGACGCCGACTGGGTGGCGGCGCACGACGCGTTCGGCCGCCGCTTCGACCACTTCATCGGGTTCGAGCTCGGTCCGATGTTCGTGCCCTACGGACGCATCTACTCCCTCGACGCTTACGAAGGCCTGCTGGGTGTCGCGAGCTGCATCGGCGCCAAGCACTCGTCGCTGTCCCGAGCCGCCGAGTGGGACCGGCTCGCCGTGCGCGACCGGGTTCGTCCCGACTTCCACGTGTTCACCGGGAACGACCTCGCGATCGACATGGTCTGCTACGGGTCCGACTACCTGCTCGGGCTCTCGGCCTTCGCTCCCGCCTCGTTCGCGGAGCGAGACCGTCGATGGGCGAACGACGACCGCTCGTTCCACGAGCTCAACGACCTCCTCCAGTACCTCGGTGCGTTCGCGTTCCGGGCACCGGTGCCCGCGTACCGCCACGACGCCGCGCTCTTCCTTCAACTCCGCGGCCGGATCGCATCCGACGCGACCCCGCCCGACGCGCCGCGGCGCGACGAGAGCGATCGTGCCGTGCTCGCCGACATCGCCCAGCGCATAGATGCGATCCGGTGAGTCGGGACGCGATCGTGCAGGTGAAGCGACTGCGCACGATCGGCGAGCTGCGCGACCGGCTGTCGGTGCTCGGCATCGCCGACCAGTTGGGCGTCGACGACGCCGTCGATCCCGACGGTCCACTGGCGAGCGGGTTCTCGTTCACCGACGGTTCGGCCGGGACCCGCACGATCGGCAACCGGTTCACGGCCCTGCCGATGGAGGGGTGGGACGGCGACTCCCACGGACGGCCGACCGAGCTGGTACACCGGCGCTGGCGGCGCTTCGGCGAGAGCGGCGCCAAGCTCGTCTGGGGCGGCGAGGCGGTCGCGGTGCGACCCGATGGACGGGCGAACCCGCGGCAGCTCGTCGTCGACCGTTCGTCCGTCGGAGATCTCGCTGCTTTGCGCGCCGACCTCGTCGATGCGCACGTCGGCGCGCACGGTGACGACGACGACCTCGTCGTCGGCCTGCAGTTGACGCACTCAGGGCGGTGGTCGCGTCCGACCGGCTCTTCGGAGCCACGACTCGCCTATCACCACCCCGTACTCGACCAACGGGTCGCGATGGACGCCAGCCATGTGTTGTCCGACGCCGACCTCGACGAGCTCATCGGCTCATACGTCGACGCCGCGGTGCTGGCGACCGACGCCGGCTTCGACTTCGTCGACGTGAAGCACTGCCACGGCTACTTGCTGCACGAGCTGCTCGGCGCGGTCGACCGCGGCGGCGCGTACGGCGGATCGTTCGAGCACCGGACCACGTTCCTGCGTCGGACCGTCGAGGGGATCCGAGCGCGCGCACCGAGCCTTGCGATCGGTGTCCGGCTGTCGGCCTACGACGTCGTGCCCTACGAAGCCGGTGTCGACGGCGTCGGTGTCCCGGTCGCCGAAGCCGCCGACGTGGTGCAATACCTCTTCGACCTCGACGGCGCGCACCGGTTCCTCGACCTCTGTCGCGAGCTCGGTGTCGGGCTCGTGTGCATCACTGCGGGGAGTCCGTACTACAACCCGCACGTCCAACGGCCGGCGTTCTTCCCGCCGTCCGACGGCTACACACCACCCGAGGACCCGCTCGTGGGTGCCGCGCGCATGATCGCGGCGTGCGCCGAGCTCGCGCACGCGCATCCGGAGCTCGCCGTCGTCGGATCGGGCTACTCGTACCTCCAGCAGTGGCTGCCGAACGCGGCACAGCACACGATCCGCACCGGTGGTGCGGCGTCGGTCGGGATCGGCCGCGGGATGCTCAGCTACCCCGCGCTCCCCGCCGACGTGCTCGCCGGGCGCGCGCTCGACACCTCGCGGTTGTGCCGCACGTTCAGCGACTGCACCACCGCGCCGCGCAACGGCCTCGTGTCCGGGTGCTTCCCGCTCGACGACTTCTACAAGGACCGGCCGGAGCGCGTGAAGCTGGCTGCGATCAAGAAGGCGACGCGCAAGCGCACGCGCCGATGACGATCGCACCAGGCCTCTGCTCCATCACCTTCCGCGCGCTCGCGGGCGACGAGGTGCTCGACGTGGCTGCGCGCGCGGGCGTGGAAGGCATCGAGTGGGGTGCCGACGTCCATGCCCCGGCGGGTGGTGGCCCGGCCATGGCTGCGCTCGGCGCGCGTACCCGTGACGCCGGACTGGCGGTCGTGTCGTACGGCTCGTATCTCGGCATGGCGCCCGCGGGTGACGATGACGACCGAGCAGTCGACGCAGTGCTCGACACCGCGGAGGCGCTCGGCGCACCGATGGTGCGGATCTGGGCCGAGCTCGGCGTCACCCCCACCTCGGCACCGGCTGAACGCAGGCGCGTCACCGAACGCACCGCTGCGCTCGCGAGGGCGGTTCTCGCCCGAGGCATGGTGCCGACGCTCGAGTTCCACCCAGCGACGCTCACCGAGACCGCGCGGTCGAGCAACGAGTTGATCGAGGCCGTCGGGCAACCCGAACTGCGTACGCACTGGCAACCCGATCCGTCGCTGGAAGCGACGACCGCACTCGACGAGCTCGTCCAGGTGGCGCCCCACCTCGCGCATCTCCACGTGTTCTCGTGGGGTCCGACCGGGATCGACGATCGACGGCCACTCACCGACGGCAAGTCGCTCTGGATTCCGGCGATCGAGCTCGCCGACCGTGACGGACCACCACTCACCCGGTACGCGCTGTGTGAGTACGTGCGCGACGACGACCCCGAGCAATTCGTGGCCGACGCGCACGTGCTGCGGAGCTGGCTCGACTCCATCGACCGTGGGAGGCCATGACGTGTCCGCCTCGTTCCCGGACGGCTTCCTCTGGGGCGCCGCCACCGCGCCGCACCAGGTGGAGGGCGGCAACATCAACTCGGACATGTGGGAGTTGGAGTGGGTGACTCCGTCGATCTTCTCCGAGCCGTCCGGCGACGCGTGCGACCACTACCACCGGTACGTCGAGGACGTCGCGATCATGGCCGAGCTCGGGTTGAACGCGTACCGCTTCGGTGTGGAGTGGGCACGCATCGAGCCCGAGGAAGGCTGGTTCTCCCGCGCCGAGCTCGACCACTACCGGCGCATGTGCGCAACGTGTCTCGAGCACGGCGTCACCCCCGTCGTCACCTACAACCACTTCTCGTCGCCGCGGTGGTTCGCCCATGCGGGCGGCTGGGAGCACACCGACGCCGCCGACCGGTTCGCGCGCTACTCCGAGAAGGTCACCGAGCGCCTCGGCGACCTGGTGCCGTGGGTGTGCACGATCAACGAGGCGAACATCATCGGCATGTTGATGGCGACCCGGTTCGCGCCGGTGGCCTCGCGCGACGAGACCGACGTGTTCGAGGCACCGCCCGACGGTCCGCGGTCGTGGCCGTCGCCGAAGGTCGACGTGATGGCCGCCGCGCACCGCAAGGCGTTCGACGCGGTCAAGTCGGTGCGCGCCGACGTGCAGGTCGGATGGTCGCTCGCGCTCGTCGACATGCAGGTTGCACCGGGCGGCGAAGAACGACTCGCGGAGATGCGTCGAGCCGCGCAGCTCGAATGGCTCGACGTCTCCCGGGACGACGACTGGATCGGTGTCCAGACCTACTCACGCGAGATGGTCGGATCCGAGGGCGTGTTGCCACCGCCGGAGAGCGCCCCGACCGCGCAGACCGGCTGGGAGATCTATCCCGAATCGCTGGGGCACACGGTGCGGTTCGCCGCAGAGCGCACGAACCGACCGATCATCGTCACCGAGAACGGCCTCGGGACCGACGACGACGACGCCCGCCGCACGTACACCGAGGCCGCGCTCCAGGGCCTCGCGACGGCGATCGGTGACGGGATCGACGTGCGCGGGTACACTCACTGGACGCTGCTCGACAACTTCGAGTGGGTCTCGGGATTCGAGATCACGTTCGGGTTGATCGGGTTCGACCACACCACCTTCGAGCGCACGGTCAAGCCGTCGGCCCGCTGGCTGGGCGAGGTCGCCCGGCAGAACCGACTCCCGTGACCGGGCGCCTTCCGGGCGACTTCGAGGCGATGGTGGCGGCGTGGCGCCGAGACCCTCGGTCAGCTGGTTGAGCTGTCGGTGGTGCGGTAGTCGCCGAACTTGCCGTCGCGGCGATCGAGCGCGCCGGTCAGACCGTCACTCTGGATGTCGGCGACGAAGTCGGCCATCGACTGCGTGTGCGTCCCGAGCGCGCACAGCTCGGTACCGGCACGGATGCCGGTGCGCAGGCCCATGACCTCCATCTGGCGGTGGATCGCCCGTTTGTTGAGACGCAGCACGTCGAGGGGCAGCTTGCTGATCTTCTCGGCGATCCTCAGCACCTCGGCCTCGAGCTGGTCCGCCGGGAACGACGCGTTGGCCCAGCCGTAGCGCACCGCTTCGACACCGGTCACCGAGTCGCCGGTCATGAACATCTCCATCGCCTTGCGCATCCCGAGGAACCACGGGTGGAAGTGCATGTCGGGCACGCCGAAGCGCACGGCCGGATAGCCCATCTGCGCGTCGTCGGCCATGTAGACCAGGTCGCAGCCGGTCGCGAGCTCGCTGCCCCCGGCCAGGCAGTAGCCGTGCACCTGCGCCATGACCGGCTTCGAGAGATCCCAGATCCCCATCCAGGTCTCCGTGACGTGGCGCGGCCACTGGCCTTCTCCCGCGGCCGTGAAGTGCGGATATTCGTGACCCTCGTTGCCGCCGCCGAGGTCGTACCCGGCCGAGAACGACGGGCCGTTGCCGCGCACGATCATCACCTTGATGTCGTCGTCCTTGTCGCCTTCCTGCAGGGCGTCGATGATCGCTCCCCGCAGGGGATGGAACAGCGCGTTCCGCTTCTCGGGGCGATTCATCGTCACCCGCTTCACCTGGGGCAACGGGTAGTCGACGATGACCAGTTCTTCAGCCACGGGATGTCCTCTCGATCGGGCGGTCTGGGGTTGTCAGCACCCGGTCAGTATGGATCGCATCCGGTGAGATCCACCCGGTCCGGAGCCGGACGCCTTTGGCGCGAGTTGGTTCGTGCCCGCCCCGGGGACAGAACGCGGCGTGTTCCACCCGTACGATCCCTCCGTGCCTCCGGCTCCCACTCTTGACGGCGCTCGCGCGCTCCTCTGTGCGCTGGGCGATCACGTGCGGGATCTGGTGGTCGCTGCGCGCGGCATGGACATGGCCGCGATCGAGGGACAGACCAAGGCGGACACGATCTACGCGGTCGACCGGCTCGCCGACGACACGCTGGTCGAGTGGTTCGAGCAGCACTGGCCGAACGTGGAACTGGTGTCGGAAGGGCTCGAGGAACCCGTGGTCATCGGGACCGACCCGGAGTGGACGGTGATCGTCGACAGCGTCGACGGGACCCGGGGA
>DATBBL010000426.1:0-4842 GCA_036271015.1 Acidimicrobiia bacterium | reverse complement strand
CGGGAACCGGTGCCAGAACTCGGCCCACAGCAGGTCGCCGAGGGTGTAGATCGCCATCCCCGACGACAGGTTCATCGCCACCGGCGGCGGCGCGTCGGGCGACGTGCTCGACGCCTTCGACGACGACCCGATGTGGCAGCAGAGCACGGTCGCGTGGTCGGAGCACGCCGCGAACAGCGGGTCCCACTCGCGGGTGTGGATGCTCGGCATGCCGAGCCCGGCGGGGTTCTCCGAGAAGGTGACCGCATGGCAGCCCTTGTCGGCCAGCCGACGGACCTCCTTGGCCGCCTCCTCGACGTCGAACAACGGGAGGATGCCGCAGGGGATGAAGCGGTCGGGGTGCGCGCCGCACCACTCGTCCACGTGCCAGTCGTTGTACGCCTTGATCATCACCAGGTTGACGTCGCGGTCCGGGCCCTGGTTCAGGACCTGGCCGGAGAAGCCGGTCCAGTTCGGGAAGTTCAACCCCGCGAGCTGCCCGCCGGCCGACATGTCGCGCACCCGCTCGTCGACCTCGTAGCAGCCGGGTCGCATGTCCTCGTAGCGGTTCGGGTTGACGTTGAACATCTCGGGCGGCTTGCCCGCCACCGCGTTCAGCCCCAGGTTCCGACCCCGGATCTCGCCGTAGTACCACTGCTGCGCGCCGTTCGGCTCGTCGACGACCCGCGGGGCCAGGTCGCGGTACTTCTCGGGCACGTGCGCGTCGAACATGGTCGCGGGCTCCGCGATGTGGTCGTCGACGGAGATGAGGATGAGGTCGTCCTTCGACGTGGCCATGGGTGTCCTCCGGTGCATCGGGACTACGCCTTCGCAGGGTATCGCCGCGATGGCGTACGGTCGCCGGTTGGGCGCCCCGCGCCCGACCCGGACCCGTCGAACAGGAGACCCCCTCATGACCTCGCCCAGTGATGTCGTCCGCGAGTTCTGCTCCGCCTTCGCCGCCAAGGACCTGGCGACGATCGAGCGCCTGCTCGACGACAAGGCCGTTTACCACAACGTCGGCATGGAGCCCGCGGTGGGCAAGGACGCGTCGATCGCGTCGATCAAGGGCTTCCTCGACATGTCGGAGGTCCTCGCGTTCGACATCCACCACCTCGCGGCCGAAGGTGACACCGTGCTCACCGAGCGCACCGACACCATGACGGTCAACGGCATCACCGCCCCCATCGCGGTGATGGGCGCGTTCGACGTTCGCGACGGGCTGATCGTCGCCTGGCGTGACTACTTCGACATGGGGCTCGTCGGTCGGCTGATGGCCGGCGAGGACGTCGACCGCGCGCTGCTCCCGACCGTCTGAGACCGGTGGCCGCGGATCCCCTCGACCTCACCGGTCGCACCGCGATCGTCACCGGCGGCGGCACCGGGATCGGCGCCGCGACCGCGCGCCTGCTCGCCGAGCACGGCGTCGACCTGGTGATCGCGAGCCGGACGGAAGCAGAGCTGGAGCAGGTCGCGTCGTCGATCCGCGATGCGACCGGGCGCCGGTGCGTGCCCGTGCGCACCGACGTGAAGCGGGAGGACGACATCGTCCGCATGGTCGAGCGCACCATGGAGGAGCTCGGCCGGATCGACATCCTCGTGAACAACGCGGGCGGCACCCGCCTCGGCCCGCTGGAGGAGCTCCCGACCCGGGGATGGGACAGCATCTTCGAGCTCAACGTGCGCGGCCCGTTCCTGTGCACGCGCGAGGCGGGCCGGCACATGATCGAGGAGGGCTCGGGCGCCATCGTCAACGTGTCGTCGGGTGCCGGGGTCAGCGGCGTGAAGGGCGGTGCGCACTACAGCGCGGCCAAGTCGGGCCTCCAGATGTTCACCCGGGTCACCGCCGCGGAATGGGGCCGGTACGGCATCCGGTGCAACTGCGTGGCGGTCGGCCTGGTCGGGTCGGAGCGGGCAGTGGCGGCGTGGGAGGTCGCCAACCTCGACCACGAGCGGATGGCTACCAACGTCCCGCTCGGGCGGGCGGGGCGGCCGGTGGAGGTGGCGTGGCCGATCCTCTTCCTCGCCAGCGACGCGGCGTCGTACGTGAGCGGCCAGACGTTTGCGGTGGACGGCGGACCGGCGATGAATGGGAACGTGGACTGAACCAGCTTCGGTTTTGGAGGAACTCATGGACACCTCGTTGGCGAACGCCGGATCCGGCACCATCGACATCGGCGGCGACCTCACGGTCCGTCGCCTGGGGTTCGGCGCGATGCGCATCACCGGACCGGGCATCTGGGGCGAACCCCGAGATCGGGACGAGGCCAAGGCCGTGCTCCGCCGGGCCATCGAGATGGGCGTCAACTTCATCGACACCGCGGACTCCTACGGTCCACAGGTGAGCGAGGAGCTCATCGCCGAGGCGCTGCACCCGTATCCCGAGGACCTCGTGATCGCGACCAAGGGCGGGCTCGAGCGCACCGGCCCGAACCGGTGGCCGTCGAACGGCCGCCCCGACCACCTCAAGGAGGCCTGCGACGGCAGCCTCCGGCGGCTCCAGCTCGACGAGATCGCGCTGTACCAGCTGCACCGGCCCGATCCGAAGGTGCCGTACGACGACTCGGTCGGCGCGCTGGTGGAGCTGAAGGAGGCGGGCAAGATCCGCCACATCGGCGTGTCGAACGTCACCGAGGAGCAGCTCCGGACCGCGCAGTCCATGACCCCGGTCGTCTCGGTGCAGAACCGCTACAACGTGAGCGACCGTGATTCGGAGTCGATGCTCGACCTCTGCGAGCAGGAGGACATCGCGTTCCTCCCCTATTCGCCGATCCAGGATCACGAGGGGAACTCGAACGTCGCGGACGTGGCCGCGCGCCACAACGTCACCGCCACGCAGGTCATCCTCGCGTGGCTCCTGGCGCGGTCGCCGGCGATGCTGCCGATCCCCGGCACCGGCTCGGTCCCCCACCTGGAGGAGAACGTGACCGCCTCGAGCATCCACCTCGACCCCGCCGAGGTGGCCGCGCTCCAGCGCGCGTCGTGAGCACCCCGGATCGCGACATGAGCACCGCCGGCCGAGCGCGGCCCACGACCCCCGCACGGGCGACCGCCACCGAACCGCCGGCGGGCGACCAGGAGCCCGACGACGTACCCGACGAGCTCGCCGAGGCAGCCCGCGACGAGATGGCGATCCCGAGCGACGAGACCGACGAGGGCTGAGCCGCGGGCGTTTTCGGCGCGTGCGGGCCGGGTACGCCCGGGCGCATGGCAGTGCAGACGAATCCGCTCATGGTCGAGATCGAGGATCAGTCGGTGATCGCGCAGGCCGCCGACATCGGGTTCCGACTGGTGAGCTACGAGACCGCGTCCGGTCACCTCGCCTGGGAGTGGCAGCGGGGCGACGAGCCGCGCCCGCAGTTCACGAATCGGCGGGTCGCGGTCCACTGGATGGAGGAGTTCCTCGCCCACGACGGCCGGCTGGCGTTCGTGAGCGAGGCGGGGCAGTCCTACTCCTGAGCGACGGGCAGGAGCACGACGAACTGGTCGCCGGGCGCCGACCGGCGGCGGCGCGTGCGACGGCTCAGCCGACGTTCGCGCGCAACCGCGCCAGCGACGCCCTGAGCGCGGCCAGCTGATCGGCGTCGAGGCCGGCCCGCAGGCGGCGGTCGAACCCGGTCACCACGCCGAGCAACCGCCCGAACAGCTCCTCGCCCGCCGCGGTGAGCTCGACCACCTGCTGGCGGCGGTCGTCGGGCGCCCGGTGCCGGGCCACGAGCCCGTCCGCCTCCATCCGGCGCAGGTGATGGGTGAGGGTGGCGTCGTCGATCCCGACCGCGGCCGCCACCTCGCGCTGCATGGTGTGGTCACCTCCCTTCAGCGCGGTGAGGATCAGCCAGACGGGCAGCGACGCACCGGCGGCGACCAGCTCGTCGTCGAAGGCGCGGCTCAGGAGCCGCCCGGTCCGGGTGAGGTCGAGGCCGATGGGTTCCTGGGTGGGCCGCACCTTCGCATGGTAGCCGAATCGTTTGACATCCAATGGTTTGACATCTAAGCTTTCGGGCCGAGAGGAGACGATGGCCACGACCCCCACCACCAGCAGCCCCAGCAGCAGCTCCCCGGTCGGCAAGGTCGCCCTCGTCGCCGGGGCCAGCCGCGGCATCGGCGCCGACACCGCCCGGGCCTTCGCGCGCGACGGCTACGCCGTCGTGCTCGGCGCGCGCGACCACGAGGCGCTCGCCGGCGTCGCCGCCGACATCGAGCAGGACGGTGGCCGCGCCGTCATCGCGGTCACCGACGTCGGCGACACCGATTCGATGCGCGCGCTCGTCGACCTCGCGGTGACCACGTACGGACGCCTCGACGCCGCGTTCAACAACGCCACCGACGGACCGATGCCGGGCCCGCTCGCCGACCTCGATCCCGACGAGTTCGACCGCGGCATCCGCACCAACGTGCGCGGCACCTTCCTCGGGATGAAGTACGAGATCCCCGCCCTGCTCGCATCGGGCGGCGGCGCCATCGTCAACATGGCCTCGGTCGCCGGCGTGCGGGCGGTGACCAACCTCGCCGCGTACGTCGCGGGCAAGGGCGGCATCATCGGGCTCACCGAGGTCGCCGCGCTCGACTACGCCGATCGCAACATCCGCGTGAACGTCGTCGCCCCCGGGCCGATCCTCACGTACCACCTCGAGCAGGCGGGTCCGGAGGCGCAACGCCTCGCCGGACAGTCGGTGCCCATGGGTCGCGTCGGCACCACGGACGAAGTGGCCGACGTGGTGCTGTGGCTCTGCTCCGAGCGCTCGTCGTTCGTGACCGGCGCGACCGTCCCCATCGACGGCGGCCAGCTCGCGGGCGACAAGCCACCCCAGATGTACCGCCAGGGCGAGGGCATGGCCCGCACCTGACGGCATCGCCCCGCCG
>DATBBL010000425.1:0-31886 GCA_036271015.1 Acidimicrobiia bacterium | reverse complement strand
CGACCCGCCGGCGCCGGACGTCAGAGTGGAGGGGATGCTCGGCGAGTCCGAACGGTCGGGTGGCGCGGTCGAGCAGGCGCCCCACGGGATCCAACTCCTGTCCGAGTGCGCGGGGCAGGCTCGAGCTCCGGAGGGCGTCGTAGACGAGGCTCCGAGGCCGCTCGGACGACTCGCTGGTCTCGTTGCGGAACCGCTCTGACCAGGCCACCAGCGGCCGCCAGAAGAAGAAGTTGACCCCCAGCACCATGACGACCATGACCACGATGGCCAGCAGGACGAGCCCGAGGTCGCCGTCGGCGGACGCCGCCGCGACGTAGCTGCCGATCCCGGGCAGCGCGTACTTCTTGTTCAGCACGCTGATCGACTCGGCGGCGACGAGGAAGAACCAACCACCACCGAAGCTCATCATCCCGTTCCACACCAACCCGATCATCGACTGCGGGACGTCGAGCTTCCAGAACCGCTGCCACTTCGTCAGCCGGAACAGCCGCGCCGCCTCGTCGAGCTCCCGGGGCTGCGACACCAGTGAGTGGTAGAAGGAGAACGTCAGGTTCCACGCCTGCGACGTGAAGATCGCAAAGATCGCCGCGCACTCCAGGCCCAGGAGCGAACCCGGGAACAGCGCGATGAACGCGGTCACCGTGATCGAGAGGAACCCGAGGATCGGGACCGACTGCAGGATGTCGAGCGCCGGGATCAAGACCACTTCGGCTCGTCGGAGCCGCGCCGCCGCGGTGCCGTACACGAACGTGAACAGCACCGAGAAGAACAGCGCGATGAACATGCGCAACAGCGAGCGCGCCGCGTAGTACGGCAGGTCGACGGGATCGGTGCTCACCTTCGTCGTCGCCGACTTCGGGATGAAGCTCGCGTTCATCGACGATCCCAGCCGCACCAACGCGTACAGCAGCGCCAGGCCACCGAGTCCGACGACGATGTCGACGGGTCGGATCGGTGGGCGGCGCAGCGCGCCGCGAGTCGGGAACTGGGTGGCCACTGGGGTCACCTCCTCGTCGTGCAGCGGGGAACCCGGTCGCGCGAAGACCGAAAGCTCTCGCGTCTGTCGCCGCAGGCGTGCGGGCGATTAGGACGCGATCCGAGAGGTGGATGTCACGGTGTCGGTACTCGGGGGCTCGTCGGTACCCAAGGTCCACCTCCTCGTTTCCTCACCGGTCTCGCCGCCGGACGCGGCGCGGCCGAACCGGTACGGAGATCACAGCGCCGCGAACACGGCCCCACCATGTATAGGGCGCGAATTTCTGTCCCCGGGCGTCAAGAACGCGTAAAGCCGGTCTGCGATTCGAGCCGGATCCCGTCGAGCGGACGGGCACGGGGCCCTGACGAACCTGCGATCGCTCAGGCGAAGCCGGCGACGGCGTGGGGGCGGTACGGCTCCTCGAGCCGGGCGATCTCGTCGTCGCTGAGCACCAGGTCGACCGCCGCGACCGCGTCGTCGATGTGGTGCGCCTTGGTGGCGCCGATGATGGGCGCGGTCACCGCCGGCCTCGACAGCATCCACGCGGTCGCGACCTGCGCCATCGGCACGCCTCGCGCACCGGCGACCTCGGCGACGCGGTCCACGATCACCCGGTCGGTCGCCTCGTCGTAGAGCGTCGAGCCGAACGCATCGCTCTGCGACCGCTCGGTGACCTCGTCCCACGGGCGGGCGAGCCGACCCCGGGCGAGCGGGCTCCACGGGATGACGCCGACGCCCTGGTCGAGGCAGAGCGGCAGCATCTCCCGCTCCTCCTCCCGGTTGAGGAGGTTGTAGTGGTCCTGCATGCTGACGAACTTCGTCCAGCCGTTCGCCTCGGCGATATACAGCGCCTTGCTGAACTCCCACGCCCACATCGACGACGCGCCGAGGTACCGCACCTTGCCCGCCTGCACGACGTCGTGCAGCGCCTCGAGCATCTCCTCCATCGGCGTGCGCCGGTCGAGCCGGTGGATCTGGTACAGGTCGATGAAGTCGGTGCCCAGCCGCCGGAGGCTGTGGTCGACCTCGGCCAGGATCGCCTTGCGGGACAGCCCGACGCCGTTCGGCCCCGTGCGCATCGGACCGCTCACCTTCGTCGCGATGACGACCTCGTCGCGGTTCACGCCGAGATCGTGCAGCGCGCGGCCGAGGAACTCCTCGCTGGTCCCCCCCGAGTAGACGTTGGCGGTGTCGAAGAAGTTGATGCCGGCGTCGAGCGCCTGCTTGTAGAACGGGCGCGACGACTCCTCGTCGAGCGCCCAGGGATGGCCGCCACGCGAGCCTTCGCCGTAGCTCATGCACCCCAGGCAGATGCGGGAGACGTCGAGACCGGTCCGTCCGAGCTTCACGATGTCCATCTGCGAGTCAACACTACCCAGTAGGTGTGTCGTACATCCCTTGACCGGTGCTCACCCGGGGAGGACCATCGGCGGGAGCGCGTCGAGCGCGTGGCGTGATGTGAACCAGGGGAGGCACGGATGGCGGACAGCGTCTACAAGGTGATCGAGCTGGTCGGCACGAGCACGGACTCGTGGGAGCGTGCCGCCTCGTCGGCGATCGACCAGGCGTCGAGCACCCTCCGCGGCCTGCGCGTCGCCGAGGTCAAGGAGCTCGATGTGGCGCTCGACGAGAGCGGCGCGAAGACGTACCGAGCGAAGCTGAGCGTCTCGTTCAAGTACGAAGGCGGCGACTGACCGCTCACGTGCAGGCTGGGGGGTTCTGAGCGCGCGTCCGATACGCTCCCCGGCCGATGGATCTCCGGTACACGGCCGACGAGCAGCAGTTCCGCGCTGATCTCCGCGAGTGGCTCGGCGACGTGCTCCCGGGTCTCGGGCCCGAGCCTCATCGCGAGGACTGGGAGGCGCGCCGCGCCTGGGACACTGGCTGGCAACGGACGCTGTACGAGGCCGGGTACGCGGGCATCAACTGGCCCAAGGAGTTCGGCGGGCGGGGCGCCACGCCCACCGAGCACCTCATCTTCATCGAGGAGACCGAGCGCGCCCGCGCCCCGTACGTGGGCATGAACTTCGTCGGGCTCCTGCACGCCGGCCCGACGCTCATCGCCGAGGCGTCCGACGAGCAGAAGGCGTTCCACCTGCCGGGCATCCTCAAGGGCGAGCACGTGTGGTGCCAGGGCTTCTCGGAGCCCAACGCCGGTTCCGACCTCGCCAGCCTGCGCACCCGGGCGGTGCGCGACGGCGACGACTACGTGCTCAACGGTCAGAAGATCTGGACCAGCTTCGGTCACATGGCCGACTACTGCGAGATGCTGGTGCGGACCGATCCCGAAGCCCCGAAGCACAAGGGAATCAGCTGGCTGATCGTGCCGATGAACACACCGGGCATCGACATCCGCCCGCTCGAGACGATGGAGGGCACCGCCGAGTTCTGCGAGGTGTTCTACGACGACGTGCACGTCCCGGTGGCGAATCGGGTCGGCGACGAGAACGACGGCTGGCGCGTCGCCATGGTCACCTTGAGCTTCGAGCGCGGTACCGCGCTCGTGTCCGACCTGCTCGTGTCGATGGAGCTGGTGCGCGATCTCGCCGACCTCGCCAAGAGCATCACGAGCCACGGTGCAACTCGCTGGGAGGACGCCGGGTTGCGCCGGGAGATCGGGCGGATCGCGGCCGAGTTCGACGCGCTCTGGGCGCTCACCAAGCGCAACATCTCGCAGGCGCAGCGCACCGGCCTGGTCGGCGTCGGGGGCAACGTGTTCAAGCTGGCGTGGACGGACTTGCGCCAGCACATGGGCGACGTCGCCATGCGCCTGCTCGACCGCGCGTCGCTGTCGCTCGATGACGTGGCGGACCTGCCGACCGGCGAGCACGTGCACGGGCGCTTCTACGCCCTCTCGATGACCATCGCCGCCGGGACGTCGCAGGTGAACCGGAACATCGTGGGCGAGCGCGTGCTCGGCCTCCCGAAGGACCGCTGAACCGGATGGACTTCGAGCTCACCGACGACCAGGTCGCGCTCCAGGAGGGCGTGCGCGCCGTCATCGACGGCCGTCTCTCGCTCGACGACGTGCGCGCGATCGAGGCGGCTGGTCGTCTCGATCGCGACCGCTGGCGCGAGCTCGGCGAGACCGGTGTCTTCTCGATCACGCTGCCCGAAGCCGACGGCGGGCTCGAGCTCGGCGTCTCGGAGGCGGCGCTCGTCTTCGAGGAGCTCGGGCGTGCGTTGGTGCCAGGGCCGCTCGTGGCCACCCTGCTCGCCGCACCCTGGATCGACGGTGCGGCGACCGGCGAGACCATCGTCGGGCGGTTCGAGCCGGGGACCCCGGTGTCGGTGGTCGAGCATCCCGGGGATCTCGACGCGCTCTTCACGCTCGCGCCCGACGGCGTGCGCCGCCTCGACCCCACAGCCATCGTGACCACACCGGTCGAGCGCCCGGTCGATGCGCTCACGCCGCTCGCCATCGTCGACGGTGACGTGCCGGCCGGCGAGCTGATCGCTGACGTCGTGACCGCGGAACGCGTCCGTCTCGTCGGCATCGTGCTCACCAGCGCGCTCCAGCTCGGGCTCGCGCTGCGGGCGACCGAGCTCGCGACCGCGTACGCCAAGGAGCGCGAGCAGTTCGGACGCGTGATCGGCTCGTTCCAGGCCGTGAAGCACCTGTGTGCCGACATGCTGGTGCGCGCCGAGGTGGCGCGTGCCGCGGTGTACGCGGCGGCGGTTGCGCTCGACGGTCGGAGCGACGACGATCCGGCGCGCGCGGCCGCGGTCGCCAAGACCATGGCCGGTGACGCCGCGATCGCGAACGGCAAGACGGGCATCCAGGTGCACGGCGGGATCGGGTACACGTGGGAGGTCGACGCGCAACGCTTCTGGAAGCGCGCCATCGTGCTCGACACCCACTTCGGCAACAGCGACGCGCACGCCGAGGCCGTCGCTGCCATGCTCTGACCGCGAGCGCGAAAGGCTGACCGACCCATGGGGATCTGTGACGGGCGGGTGGTGATCGTGACCGGCGGCGGCCGCGGGCTGGGACGCGCACACTGCCTGGCGTTCGCCGCCGAAGGGGCGAAGGTCGTGGTGAACGACCTCGGTGCGTCCCTGCAGGGTGACACCACCGACGAGTCACCGGGGGCGGAGGTCGTCGCCGAGATCGAGGCTGCCGGCGGCGAAGCGGTCGTGAACGGTGACGACGTCAGCGACTGGGAGGGCGCAGGCCGGCTGGTCGAGCAGGCGGTCGACGTCTTCGGTGGCCTCGACACCGTCGTGTGCAACGCCGGCATCGTGCGCGACCGGATGATGGTGAACATGTCGGTCGACGAGTGGGACGCGGTGATCCGCGTCCACCTGCGCGGGCTGTTCTGTCCGGTGCGCCACGCAATCGGGTACTGGCGCGACCAGCACAAGGCCGGCAGCCCGCGTGACGCGCGCCTCGTGACCACCACCTCGGGTGCCGGCCTGCGCGGCTCCATCGCGCAGGCGAACTACGTCGCCGCCAAGGCCGGCATCGCCGCGTTCACGCTCAACGCCGCCGCCGAGCTCGGCCGGTACGGGATCCTCGCCAACACCATCGCGCCCTCGGCCCGCAGCCGCATGACCGAGGACGCGTTCCCCGAGATGATGGCCCGGCCCGAGGAGGGCTTCGACGCGATGGACCCGGCCAACGTGTCGCCGTTCGTGGTCTGGCTCGGCAGCGGGGAGTGCGACGTCACCGGGCGGGCGTTCGAGATGTCGGGCGGCGAGGTGTGTGTGATGAACGGCTGGAGCCGGGGTCCGGCGGTCGACGAGGGACGCCGGGTCGATCCCGCCGAGGTCGGCCCGTTGCTCCACGATCTCGTCGCCCGCGCGCCCGAGCCTGAACCGGTCCACGGAACCTGACGGGTCGTCAGATCTCTCGGAACTCAGGTAGCGTCGACGACGTGACCGAGCCCGCACTCGCCTCCGACGGACGGGTGATCGGGGCGCGTGCGCACCGCACGCGCCGGCGGCTGCTCGATGCCACCGCCAAGCTGCTGGAGGAGCGCGGCGCCCTTGGCCTGCGGGTGGTCGACATCACCCGAGAGGTGGGCACGTCGCCGGCCACCTTCTACCAGTACTTCCCCGACGTCGAGGAGGCGATCCTCGTCCTCGCCGACGAGGCCACCGACGACATCGAGACGCTCCGGCCGTTCATCCTCACGCCGTGGAACGACGCCGACGGCGTCGTGCACGTGCAGGAGTTCGTGGGCGCGTTCATGGAGTACTGGGACCGCCACCGGGTGATCCTCCGCGTCCGTGACCTCCGTGCGGAGGAGGGCGACGACCGCTTCTGGGCGGCGCGGCGCAAGGGCTACGCCGCCATCATCCCCGAGCTCACGGTGAAGATCGAGGCGGCGCAGACATCGGGGCGCGTCTCCAGGGAGCTCAACTCCTACGCGGCTGCCGCGGCCGCGATGGCGATGCTCGAACGGCTGCTCACCTACCGCTCGGTGTTCCGCCGCCGCGGTGTCACCAAGGAGGCGATGGCGGCGACCCTGGCTGCCATCTTGTACGAGACGGTCACCGGCCATCCGAGCTGAGGCCGACGACCAGGAACGAGGAACCCATGCCGCGTGACATCCCCCGGTTCATCAGCGTCGACGACCACGTGGTCGAGCCGCCGCACCTGTTCCAGAAGTGGCTCCCGAAGAAGTGGGCCGACGACCCGCGCTCGCCCCGCGTCGAGCGCCGGGGGATCGGGAAGATGGAGTACAAGGGCGGCACCACGTACGAGATCGAGTGGGACGACAGCCAGCCGAAGTCCGACACCTGGTTCTACGAGGATCTGGTCGCGCCGCACAAGCGCCACGTCGCGTCGGTGGGGTTCCCGCGCGACGAGATGACGCTGTCGCCCATCACCTACGACGAGATGCGCCCGGGCTGCTACGAGCCGAAGGCGCGCTTGGAGGACATGGACGTCGATCACGTGGAGGCGTCGCTCTGCTTCCCGACGTTCCCGCGCTTCTGCGGTCAGACGTTCGCGGAAGCGAAGGACAAGGACCTCGCGTTCGCGTGCGTGCGCGCGTACAACGACTGGATGGTCGAGGAGTGGTGCGGCGACTCTGGCGGGCGCCTGATCCCGTTGTGCCTGGTCCCGTTGTGGGACGTCGAGCTGGCGGCCGCCGAGGTGCGCCACAACGCGGCTCGGGGCGTGACCGCGGTCGCGTTCTCCGAGATCCCGTCGAAGCTCGGTCTGCCCACGCTGCACTCCGGCTACTGGGAGCCGTTCTTCCAGGCCTGCGCCGAGACCGAGACGCTGGTGTGCATGCACATCGGTTCGTCGTCGCAGATGCCGGCCACGTCGGCGGACGCGCCGGCCGCGGTGGCGGCCACGCTCAGCTTCGGCAACGCGATGTCGTCGATGACCGACTACCTGTTCTCCGGGGTGCTGGTGCGCAACCCGCAGCTCAAGCTCGCCTACAGCGAGGGGCAGATCGGGTGGATCCCGTACATCCTCGAACGGGCCGACGACGTGTGGGTCGAGCACCGGGCGTGGGGCGGCGTGCAGGGCGTGATGACCGAGCCGCCGTCGACCTACTACCACCGGCAGATCTTCGGCTGCTTCTTCCGCGACCGTCATGGGCTCGAGTCGCTGCACCGGATCGGTGTCGACAACGTGACGTTCGAGACCGACTACCCGCACACCGACTCCACGTGGCCGCACACGCGGAAGCTGTTCGAGGAGCAGGTCGCCGATCTCGACGACGAGACCGTCTACAAGATCGCCCGCGGCAACGCCATCCGCATGCTCCGGCTGCCGCTCGACCGCTGACCGACACCTCCCGGGGGGAACGACGATGCCGCTCGACGACGAATTCGTGGCACTAGCCGCGCGCGTCCGCAACTGGGGCCGCTGGGGCGACGACGACGAGCTCGGCACCCTCAACCTGATCGACGCCGCGGCGGTGAAGCGGGGCGCGGCGTGCGTGCAGACCGGGAAGGCGTTCTCGCTCGCCATCCCGCTCGACGACCACGGCCCCCAGATCGGGTTCATCCCCGGCCGCTACAACCCGATCCACAAGGTGTTCCAGATCAACGAGGTCACCATCGGTGACCCCGACGGCACCCGCTTCTCCGACGACCAGATGGACCTCGCGCTCCAGGCGTGCACCCACTGGGACGCGCTCGCGCACTCGAGCTACGGCGGCAACCTCTGGAACGGCCATCCGGCGGATTCGATCACCGAGACCGGCGCGGCCCGATGCGGCATCGGGCTGGTGAAGTCGTTGGTGACGCGCGGCGTGCTGCTCGACATCGCCCGCCTCAAGGGCGTCGACGTGGTGGAGGCGGGCACCGCGCTCACCGGTGCCGACCTCGACGCCGCCTGTGAGCAGGCCGGCGTGTCGGTCGAGCCCGGCGATGTCGTCCTCCTGCGCACCGGCGCGATGTCGCTGTTCCTGGCCGGTGACCGCGAGGGCTACGCGTCGACGAACGCGGGTCCGTCCACCCAGAGCGTCGAGTGGTTCCACGACCACGACGTCGCCGCGGTGGCGACCGACAACCCCACGTTCGAGTGCGTCGAGTTCGAGCGTGCCGTCCCGCTGCCGGTGCACGCGCTGCACCTGGTCGAGATGGGCATGACCCAGGGCCAGAACTGGAACCTCGAGGAGCTGGCGGCCGACTGCGCCGCCGACGGCCGCGCCACGTTCCTGCTCTCGGCCACCCCGGAACCGGTCACCGGCGGCACCGGCGCCCCGGTGGTGCCCGTGGCGGTGAAGTAGTGGCCGCCCCGATGGTCGATTCCGCTCCGCCGCCCCGCCCGCCGGGCACGACTCCGCTGCCTCTCCGATGAAGTTCATCGCCAACATCTCGATGTGCGATCCGTCGTTCTACGTGCCCCTCGCGCAGGCGGCGGAGGCGGCCGGGTTCGACACCATCGCCGTGCCCGACAGCATCGCCTACCCCGAGACGTCGTCCTCGACCTACCCGTACAACTTCGACGGCACCCGCGAGTTCCTCGAGAACAAGCCGTTCATCGAGCCGCACCTGGCCATGGCGGCGATGAGCGCGGTCACGAGCACGATCGAGTTCCACACGTTCGTGTTGAAGCTGCCGATCCGCCACCCCGTCATCTACGCCAAGGAGGCGACGTCGTTGGCGGTGCTCACGGGCAACCGCTTCGTGCTCGGCGTCGGGTCGAGCCCCTGGCCCGACGACTACGAGATCGTGCAGCTGCCGTGGGAGGGCCGCGGGCGACGCTTCGACGAGTGCATCGAGATCGTGCGTGGGCTCGCGGCCGGCGGCTACTTCGAGTTCCACGGCGAGTTCTACGACTTCCCGGCCATCAAGATGGAGCCGGTGCCGTCCGCACCGATCCCGGTGCTCATCGGCGGTCATGCCGACGCCAACCTCCGCCGCGCCGCCCGCCTCGGCGACGGCTGGATGGGCGCGGGCGGCATGATCGACGACCTGATCCCGATGATCGACCGCATGAACGACCTGCGGCGCGAGTACGGCCGCGAGCGCGAGCCGTTCGCGATCTACGCCACCGCGGCGGAGTCGTTCTCCGCCGACGGCATCAAGCGGCTCGAGGACCTCGGGGTCACGCACACCGCCGGCGGGTTCGGTCGCTTCAACCCGTACGGGCTCGAGACCGACCCCGAGACCCTCCAGGAGAAGATCGACAACCTCGATCGGTATGCCGACGAGGTCATCGCCGCCGTTCGCTGATCGGCGCCGGGGGCGTACTGTGATCGGCGATTCACACCCGGTCCCGGCAACCGAGCCCGGAGGAGCGCCGTGGACTTCTCGGAGCCGCCCGAGCACGTGATGCTGCGCGAGGCCGTCGGCGGCATCGCCGCGAAGTTCGGGCACGAGTACTTCGCCGAGCGGGCCCGCACCGGCGGCAAGGCGACCGAGCTCTGGGACGCGGTCGGCGACGCGGGCTTCCTCGGGGTGCACCTCCCCGAGGAGTACGGCGGTGGGGGAGGCGGCCTCAGCGAGCTGGCGATCGTGAGCGAGGAGCTGGCGGCCCACGGCTGCCCCCTCCTGCTCGTGCTGGTGTCGGCCGGCATCAGCGCCGAGGTCATCGCCCGGTTCGGGACCGACGAGCAGAAGCGGCGGTGGCTCCCCGGTCTCGCGGGGACCGACAAGATGGTGTTCGCGATCACCGAGCCCGACGCGGGGTCGAACACGCACAACCTGGCGACCACCGCGACGCGCGACGGAGACGTGTACCACCTCCGTGGGGCCAAGACCTACATCTCGGGAGTCGACGAAGCGGCCGCGGTGCTCGTGGTGGCGCGCACCGGAACCGATCCCGAGACCGGACACGGTCAGTTGTCGTTGCTGGTCGTCGACACCGACGCGCCCGGGCTCGACCGGGCGCTCATCCCGGTCGAGATCCTCGCCCCCGAGAAGCAGTTCCAGCTGTTCTTCGACGACGTCGAGGTGCCGGCCGACCGACTGGTCGGGACCGAGGGTGACGGCCTGCACCAGGTGTTCGCCGGCCTGAATCCCGAGCGCATCCTCAGCGCGACCCTCTGCGTCGGCATCGGTCGGTACGCGCTCGCCCGGGCCGCGGAGTATGCGGGCGAACGTCGGGTGTGGGGGGTGCCGATCGGTACGCACCAGGGCGTGGCGCACCCGCTCGCGATCGCCAAGATCGAGCTCGAGCTCGCCCGCCTGATGACGCAGAAGGCGGCCTGGTTGCACGACCATGCCGACGACCCGGTCGCCGCCGGCGAGGCGGCCAACATGGCGAAGTACGCGGCGGCCGAGGCCGGGTTGCACTGCCTCGATGCCGCCATCCAGACGCACGGGGGAAACGGCATGGCGACCGAATACGGGCTCGCCGACCTCTGGGGCCTGCTCCGGCTGCTGCGCATCGCGCCGGTGAGCCGGGAGATGATCCTGAACTTCGTCGCCCAGCAGTCGCTGGGCCTCCCCAAGTCGTACTGACCGGCGTCCTCGACGCCGCGAGACCCCGGCGACGCCGCTCAGGCGTCGTCGCGCGCCTCCGCGGTGCGGTAGTCCCCGAACGGGGTGTCGCGCTTGGTGAGCGTGTCGGTGAGACCGCGGGCCTGGATGTCGGCCACGAACTTCTTCATGCTCTCGGTGTGCGTGGCCAGCGCGCTCAGCTCGGTGCCGGCCCGGATCGACGACCGCAGCCCCATGACCTCCATCGCCCGGTGCACCGTGCGCTTGTTGATCTGCACGAGGTCGGTGGGGATCTGCGCGATCCGCGTCGCGATCGCGAGCACGTTCTCCTCGAGCTCCTCGACCGGGTACGCCCGGTTCGCCCAACCGAGTTGCGCGGCCTCGGTGCCGGAGAACGAGTCGCCGGTCAGCATCGACTCCATGCCCGCCCGCATGCCGAACAGCCACGCGTGGTACTGCATGTCGGGCGTGCCGAAGCGCACCGCCGGGTAGCCGATCTTCGCGTCGTCGGCCACGTAGACCAGGTCGCACCCGGTCGCGAGCTCGCTCCCGCCGGCGAGGCAGTACCCGTGGACCTGGGCGATGACCGGCTTGGCGAGGTCCCAGATGCTCATCCAGCCGTTCGTCACCCCGCGCATGTAGGAGCCTTCGCCCTCGGCGTTGTAGTCGAGCGGCTCGCCCTGCGCGTTGGGATCACCCGAGAGGTCGTAGCCCGCGCTGAAGCATTTCCCGGCACCGCGGATCACGGTGACCCGCACCTCGGGATCGCGGTCGAGCTCGCGGGTCGCGGTGAGGATCTCCCGCCGGAGGGTCGCGTTGAGCGCGTTGCGCTTCTCCGGACGGTTCAGCGTGATCCGGCGCACCATCGGTGCGGGATCGTCGAGCAGGATCAGCGAGTAGCTCACGGGACCTCCAGATGTCGCCCCGGCCGGCACCGCGACGCGCGTCGGAACGTACGCCAGCGCGCGGTGCGCGCGCCACCGCCGTCAGCGGGCGGTGACGGTCTCGGTGTCGCGCCCCGACCGCAGCACCACACCCGGTGTCGCGCCGGTGGGTGCGCCGTCCTCGACGACGGGGACACCGCCGACGAGCACCCGCACGATGCCCTGCGAGCCGGCGGTCAGCCGGGCCGAGTCACCGGGGAGGTCACGCACCAGCGTCGCGTCGCCGGCGCCGATCGTGTCGGGGTCGAACACCACGATGTCGGCGATCGCACCCTCACGCAGCACGCCACGGTCGCGCAGACCGAACAAGTCCGCCGGCGCACTCGTGATCATCTGCACCGCCCGTTCCAGCGACACCAGCTGTCGACCGCGGAGGCAGTCGGCGAGGAAGCGCGTGGTGTAGGGCGCGCCGCACATGCGGTCGAGGTGGGCGCCCGCGTCGGAGCCGCCGATCAACGCCCGCGGGTCGTTCCACACGTCGCGGCGGAGATCCCAGGACGAGCTGTCGTCGTCCTGCGGGATGGGCCACAGGACGGTGCGGAGCTCGTCGGCGATGACGATGTCGAGCAGCGTGCCGAAGTTCGACTGGTCGCGCTCCCGGGCGATGTCGCGCACGATCCGACCCCGGAGCTCCTGGTTCTCGGGCGCGTAGACGTCGCCGAGCCGGTAGTCGCCGAAGTCGGCGAGCCGACGGAACACGCCGGCCGCGGGCGCCTGCGACCACTCGAGCATCTTCAGGCGCACGTTCGGGTCCTGCAGCCGCGCCATCCGCTCGGGCACAGGGACGCTCAGCACGTCGCTCCACCCGGGGATGAGCCAGATGCCGCAGAAGTTGAGGAAGCTCATGTTCATCGGCACCTGCACCGGCATGGTCAGTGCGACGAGACGGCCGCCGAGCTCCTGCGCGCGGTCACCGGCCGAGAGCTGGCGCGGCACGCGCTCGGGCTCGCGGGCGTCGACGGTGAGCACGTTCCAGTTGAGCGGGCGGTTGGCCGCCGCGCTGACCGAGCCGAGCAGCTCGATCTCCTCGTCGGAGAACTGGTCGAGGCAGCCCTGCACGATTCCCTCGAGCGTGGTGCCGGGGTGGTCGCCGGTCTCCGTGCTCATGGCGATGAGCTCGTCGGGCGTCGCCCACCGGCTGGCGACGGGCTGGCCGTCGCCATCGCTGTGCGACGACGACTGGGTGAACGAGAAGCCGAGCGCGCCGGCCTCGAGCGACCGCCCCAGCTCGGCGCGCATCTCGGCGATCTGCTCGGGCGTCGCCTCGCCGCCGATCGCGTCCTTCCCCATGACGTACCGGCGGATGGCGCAGTGGCCGACGAGGAAGCCGGCGTTGACCGCGATCGCGCCCTCGAACCGGTCGAGGAACTCACCGAACGACTCCCACTTCCAGTCGACGCCCTGCTCGAGCGCGGGGAGAGGCATGCCCTCGACCCGGGCCATCATGCGCCGGAGGTAGTCGGCGTCGCGGTCGTGCAGCGGCGCGAGGCTGAAGCCGCAGTTGCCGCCGACGACCGTGGTCACGCCGTGGTTGCTCGACGGGCTCGCGGTCGGGTCCCACAGCAGTTGGGCGTCGTAGTGCGTGTGCGGGTCGACGAAGCCCGGGGCGACCACGAGGCCGCCGGCGTTGAACACGTTCGCGGCTGGTTCGTCGATGGTCCCGATGGCGACGATGCGCCCGTCGGCGATCCCCACGTCGGCCACGACCCCGGGTGCCCCCGTGCCGTCCACCACCGTCGCGCCCTTGATGATCTCGTCGAGCACTGGGTCCCCCGATCTGGCGCCGGAAAAGTCTGACGGAGCGTCAGATTGTAGCCTTGGTCGCCGAGAGCAGCTCAGGGACGCGAACGAGACGAAGCGGCGCCGTTGCCGGAGGCGGGACGGCGCCGCGGAGTCGACCGATCGAACACGAGACGAAACGGCGCCGTTGCCGGAGGCGGGTCGGCGCCGCGGAGTCGACGGACCGAAGACGAGACGAAGCAGGGAGAAGGCGATGGCCGACTGGCAGCACCACGAGTGGAAGCTCCTGATCGGGGGCGAGCTCGTCGCCGGCGAGGCCGGCACCGCCCCGATCGTGAACCCGGCGACCGAAGAGGTCGTGGGTGAGGCGCCCGAGGCGTCGGTGGCGCAGGCGCAGGAGGCCGCCCGTGCCGCGCAGGACGCCTTCCCCGCGTGGTCGGCGACGCCCGCGGAGGAGCGGGCCGCGCTCCTGCTGGCGGCCGCGAACCGCCTCAGCGAGCTCGGCCCCGAGCTCGTGCCGCTGATCATCTCCGAGACCGGCGCCACCGCCACCGTCGGCTCGCGCATGCAGGTCCCCGTCGCGCTGGAGCGGTTCCACCGCTACGCGCGCGACGCGACGAAGAGCATCGGCATCCCCATGCCGCCCCAGCCGGTGCAGGCCACGCCGCTCGCGCCCGGGGGGCTCATGGGCGCGTACGTGAACCGCCAGCCCGTCGGCGCGGTGGCGTGCATCTCCCCGTACAACTTCCCGCTCACCAACATGGTGGGCAAGATCGCGCCGGCGCTGGCGGTGGGCTGCACCGTGGTGATGAAGCCGGCGCCGCAGGACCCGCTCGCCATCGTGGTGCTCGCCGAGGTGCTGCGCGAGGTCGGATTCCCGCCCGGTGTGGTCAACCTCGTCACGTCGGTGTCGCCCGAGCCGGCGGCGGCGCTGAGCTCGAGCCGCGACATCGACATGGTGTCGTTCACCGGGTCGACGGCCATCGGGGCCAGGATCTACGAGGCCGGCGGTCCCACGATGAAGCGCGTGCTCCTCGAACTCGGCGGCAAGGGCGCCGCGCTCGTGCTCGACGACGCCGACATCAACGCCGCGGTCACCGCCATCGCCAGCGTGTGGGGCTTCCACAGCGGCCAGATCTGCACCGCACCGACGCGCGCGATCGTGCACCGCAGCAAGTACGACGAGCTGGTCGACCGGCTCGCCGCCGCCGCCGGGGCCATGAAGGTGGGCGACCCGCTCGACGAGGACACCATCGTCGGCCCCGTCATCTCGGCGACGCAACGCGAACGCATCGAGAGCTACGTCGCCGCGGGGAGCGACGAGGGCGCCGACATCGTGGTCGACGGCCGTCGCCCGGGACACATGGAGCGCGGCTACTACGTCGCCCCCACGCTGCTCGCGGGGTGCAAGCCCGAGATGAAGCCGGTCAAGGAGGAGATCTTCGGGCCGGTGGTCGTCACCCTGCCGTTCGACGACGACGAGGAGGCCGTCGCCATCGCCAACAGCACCGACTTCGGCCTCTACGACTACGTGATGACGAGCGACACCGAGCGCGGCTTCCGGCTCGCGGGCCGGTTGCGCTCCGGCAACGTCGGCATCAACACCGCGCAACGCAACATGGAGACGCCGTTCGGCGGCTTCAAGATGAGCGGGATCGGGCGCGACGGTGGCGACTTCGGTCTCCACGCCTACACCGAGATGCAGTCGGTGGTGTGGCCGGCATGAGCGGAGTGCCCGCGAGCCGGGTATCCCGGCTCGCAACGGAGCGAGGCCCGAGCGGCCCGGAGCGAAGCGACGAAAGCGGGAAAACATGAGCGCGGCGACTGCGAGGCCGGCCATGCTCGAAGGCGTGCGGGTCGTCGAGTGCTCGCTGCTCGGCCCGGCTGCCATCACGTCGCACCTGATCGACCTCGGGGCCGAGGTCATCAAGGTCGAGTCGCCCGCCGGCGACTACGCCCGGAAGATGACGTGGCCCTTCATGGATGGCACGTCGCTGCTGCACCTGCACGTGAACCGCGGCAAGCAGTCGTTGGTGCTGAACCTCAAACAGGCCGAGGCGATCGCGGTGTTCGAGGACCTCGTGCGCGAGTCGGACGTCGTGATCGAGGCCATGCGGCCCGGGTTCCTCGCCAAGATGGGCCTCGGCTACGACCACCTCCGGGAGCTCAACCCGAAGATCGTCATGTGCACGATCTCGGGCTACGGCGCCACCGGCCCGTACCAGAACCTGCCCAGCCACGGCATCGCGTACGACGCGTGGTCGGGCACGATCCAACCCGTGGTCGACGACGAGGGCTTCTGCCGCATCCCGGACCAGGCCAACATCGGCATCACCGCCGGGCCCGCGTTCGGCGCCATCGGGATCCTCGCGGCGCTGCTGCGCGCGGAGAAGACCGGCGAGGGCGCGTGCATGGAGATCGCGCAGTCCGACAGCTCGGCGTACTTCGACTGGTACCGCATCGAGACGTGGAAGGGCTACGACGACTACCCGGACGACGTCGTCACCGGGAACCCGAGCGACGACTACGAGCGGCGCACACCCGGCCTCGGCGGCATGTGGGAAGGGGTTCGCTACCAGTACTACGAGTCGTCCGACGGGCACGTCCTGTTCATGGCATCGGAGCAGTCCTTCTGGAAGAACTTCTGTGAGGGCGTCGGGCGCATGGACCTCTTCGAGAAGTGGCCGGGCAAGACGATCGCCGACCACGCGCGCGGCAACAAGGAGCTCCAGGCGGAGCTGCGCGACATCTTCCGCACCAAGACGTCGCAGGAGTGGATCGATTTCGCCGACGAGCACAACACGACCATCGCCCCCGCGAACACCGCGCAGACGGTGCGTCACGACCCGCAGTTCCAGGACCGCTTCCGGTGGGTGTCGTACGACGACGCCGGTGCCGACATGCTCCTGTTCCCGTTGCACGTCGAGGGCGAGGAGCTGCCGGTCCCGACCAAGGCTCCCGAGGTGGGGGAGCACACCGACGCCGTGCTGCGCAACGTGCTGGGCTACGACGACGCCAAGCTCACCGCGCTCCGCGAGGCGGGCGCGCTCGGCTGACTGCTCACTTCTGCACCGAGCACGTCGCCGACGTGAGGCCGCTCCCAGCTGCGGTCACGGTGACCGACGCCGCGGCCTGCGGGGGCCGCGTGTACGTGAACGCGTTGCTGGATTCGGACGCGTTCGTCGGCACCGACACCGACGTCGGGTTCAGCGTCCCCTGGTTGGGACTCCGGGACAGCGTGATCGAGATCGGGGCGGTCTGGGGCACTGGATTGCCGTAGCCGTCGCCCACCGTGACCTTCGAGGTGAACGAGCCCGCGGCGCCGACGGTCACCGACCCGCTCGAACAGGACGGCGTCGAGCTGCTGAAGGCCAGCGTCGCCGACGCCGCCGGCCCCACGGTGACCGTCGCCGAGCCGGTGCGGGTGCCGTCGCCGACGGTCAACGCGCTGGTCTCCGCCGCCGCCAGGGTGACCGACGCCACGCCGACGCCGCTCGAGAACGTGACCGTCGCCGGGTAGCTCGGCGTCGCGCCCGACGGGCTCGTGCCCGGACCGGTGAAGGTGACCGCGTGTGCGCCGACGTACGAGGTGTCGGTCGTCACCCCATCGGTGGTCGCGGTCACCACGACGTTGAAGGCGGTGCCCGCGGTGCGCGTGCCCGACGTCGGCACGACGGTGAACGCCGGCGGCGCGGGGGTGGTGGCCTGGAAGCCCGCGGTCGGGCCCGAGCTCCAGGCGCCGATCCGCGCCTCGACGGTGTACGTGTACGTGGTGACCGGGCTCAGGCCGCTGTCCGTGCACGCGAACGTCGTGCCGGCGACGGTGCAGACCGTGGCTGCCGTCGGTGCCGTCCGCCGGACGACGTACTGCGTCGGCGTCGGGCTCGCCGCACCCGGTCCGGCCCAGGTCACGTTCACCGTCGACGAGCTGGTCGCGGTCGCGACGGTCGCCGTCGGGAGGTCGACGGATCGGGCCGCGGACTGGCCGCTGCCCGCGCTGATCGGGGACCACGCGGCACCCGCCGGCCCGAGGTGCGAGGTCAGGACGACGATCGCGGCGGTGATCGCGATCAGCGCGCGGCACAGGGCGCGGCTCGCGCCCGAGCGGACCGCGGCGTGCGGGTGCCACGCCGGGTCCGTCGGGCGCATGTCGAGCCTTCTCGCGGGACCGTCGAGGAGGTCAGCTCGTCGCCGTGAACGTCACGGGGATGGTGAACGTCGCGCCCTGGCACCCGGTGTCCGAGGCGTTCGACATCGAGACGCTCGGCACCGTGAACGACAACGAGCCGTTCGCGGGCACCGTCTTGGTCGTGGCGGTCGTCGCGTACGACACGCCGGTGGTCACGCAACCGCTCGCGTGGGCGGCGTCCGGGACCGCAGCACCGTTGGCGTTGACCGACGTGATCGTCACCGGGAACGGGTTGGTGTTGTTGACCGTCAGGTACAGGTTGGCGCCGGTGATGCCGGGGTAGAGGGCGGCGGTCGTCGTCGCCGCGCTGGTGGTCAGGTTCTGCGCGTTGACGGCGGTCGCGGTGCCCGAGCCGCCACCGCCGACCTGCCAGGCGGCGAACGCAGCCGCGGCGCCGAACGCGGCCACCGCCACCGCCACGAAGACGACGGCGCGGGTGCGGCGGCGCTTCCGCTTGCGAGCGGCGCCGCGGGTCGTCGGTTGCTCGTTCGGGCTCGCTGACCTGTCCATACCTGCCCCTTCGGGATCGCGCGCTCGGCTCGAATCCGAACGTCGGCGAATGACTCGGCAGTTACGACAGTCGACTTAACACGCAGCTAGTCAGCGGACAGGTGTCGGTCACCATCGCTGTGATCGGGCGCGAGCAGCATGCCGACCACCAGGTCCACCAGGACGGTGATGGTGAACGGCTCGTCGAGCTCCTCGCCGCGGCCGATCGCCGCCTCGCACTCGGCCAGCGCCTGCACCAGGGTGAGGAACGCGCTCCGGTAGCGGAAGATGCGGACGAGAGGATCGACTCCGGCCAGCGCCGCGTCGAGTCGCTGCATCACCTGGCCGAACGCCAGCGAATCGGGATGCTGCACGAGCTCGTCGAACCCGCGGGCCGGGGAGGCCCGGAGCGACCGCTGGACGAGGAACCGGAAGTAGAACCCGGACGACCCGAGCAGGCGGAACGGCGGGAGGACGAGCGTCTCGACGAGCGACCGGACGTCGTCGCCCCGACTGGTGAGGTCGAGCGTGCGGAGCAGGTCGGCGCGCCGTTCGTTCAGCGCGGCGATGTGCCGCTCGGCGACCGCGTCGATCAGTGCCTCCCGGGTCCCGAAGTGGTACTGGATCGTCGACCGGTTGTGCTGGTTCGCTCGCCGACCCACCTCACCGAGGGACACGCCGTACACGCCCCGCTCGGCGAAGAGCTCCTCGGCGGCGTCGAGCAGCGCCCCGCGAGTGTCCGCGGTCTTCATGGTCTTCCTCCTGCGAAGCGTGGGTGCCGCCGATCCACCTTTCCACAGATGGCGTCCGAGAGCGCTACTCGTACCGTCAAGTAACGTCGGGCGGCGGTTGACGCAGGGGGGAATGGAATGGGACGTCTGAGCGGCAAGGTCGCGGTGATCACCGGTGCGGCGCGCGGCCAGGGCGAGGCCGAGGCGCGCCGGTTCGTGGCGGAAGGCGCCCGGGTGGTGCTCACCGACGTCCTCGAGGCCGAGGGCGAGAAGGTCGCGGCCGATCTCGGCCCCGACGCGGTGTTCGTCCGGCACGACGTGAGCCGGGAGCAGGGCTGGGTCGACGCGATGGAGGCGGCCGCCGCGTTCGGTGCGCTCACGGTGCTCGTGAACAACGCGTCGATCCCGTTCTTCAAGCCGATCGTGGACACGACGCTGGAGGAGTACCGGCACGTGATCGACGTCAACCAGGTGGGTGCCTTCCTCGGCATCAAGGCCGCCATCGCACCGATGATCGAGGCCGGCGGAGGGTCGATCATCAACGTGTCCTCGATCGACGGCCTCGGGTCGAAGAACAGCCTCATCGCCTACTCGGCCTCGAAGTTCGCCATTCGCGGTATGACGAAGACGGCCGCGCTCGAGCTCGGCGTGCACGGCATCCGGGTCAACTCGCTCCACCCGGGTGGGGTGAACACGTTCATGACCAACCCGACCGAGGAACCGGTCGAGGTCGTCGACACCTGGTTCCACAACATCGCGTTGGGGCGGGTGGGCCGTCCGGAGGAGCTGGCGAACATGGCGCTGTTCCTGGCCTCCGACGAGAGCTCGTACTGCACCGGCGCCGAGTTCGTCGTCGACGGCGGCTGGACCTGTGGCGACCTCACGCCCCAGCTTCCCGCCCTCCCCGACTTCACCAACCGCTGAGGTCGATCACACGCCGACCCGACATACTGGGGTCACACGAAGGAGCCGCCCCATGGACATCCCCCGCATCATCTCGGTCGACGATCACGTCGTGGAGCCCCCCGACCTCTGGACGGACCGGATCCCGGCCAAGTACCAGGACCGTGCCCCTCGCGTCGAGCGCGACTCCGCGATCTTCCACTTCGAGGGCGGGGTCTTCTCCTACGAGAAGGGCGTCGACGGCGGCGAGCCGTGCGACTGGTGGCTCTACGACGACCTGGTGTACCCGTTCCCGAAGTTGTCCGCCGCGGTCGGGTTCCCCGAGCTCGACGTCACGCCCACCACGTTCGACGAGATCCGCCCCGGTTGCTGGATCAAGTCCGAGCGCATCGCCGACATGGAGGCGAACCACACCGAGGCGTCGATCTGCTTCCCGAACACGCTGCCGCGCTTCTGCGGGCAGACGTTCCTCGAGCGCGACGACAAGGAGCTCGCGCTCCTGTGCGTGAAGGCGTACAACGACTGGATGGTCGAGGACTGGTGCGCGGGTGAGGGGAAGGGTCGCCTCATCCCGCTCACGATGGTCCCGCTCTGGGACGTCGAGCTCGCCGCCGCCGAGGTCCGCCGGTGCGCCGACCTCGGCAGCTTCGCGGTCACGTTCCCGGAGAACCCGTTCCCCCTCGGCCTGCCGTCGATCCACGACAAGGACCACTACTGGGAGCCGTTCTTCCAGGCCTGCCAGGACACCGAGACCACCATCTGCATGCACATCGGCTCGAGCTCGAAGATGCCCAGCACGTCGCCGGACGCTCCGTTCATCGTGAGCTCGACGCTCACGTTCTCGAACGCCATGGGCTCCATGTGCGACTACATCTTCTCCGGCACGCTCGAGCGGTTCCCGACGCTGAAGATCGCGTACTCCGAGGGCCAGGTCGGGTGGATGCCGTACGTGATGGAGCGGGCTGACAAACTCGCGGCCGAGCGGGCGGCGAACAGCTTCGGCACGTCGCTCCCGCAGCCGCCGTCGAGCTACGTGAGCCGCATCTACGGCTGCATCTTCGACGACGAGATCGGCCTCGCCAACCGCGACGTCATCGGCATGGACCAGATCTGCTTCGAGACCGACTACCCGCACGCCGACTCCACCTTCCCGCACTCCAAGAAGGTGGTCGAGGACATCTGCACCCAGGCCGGCCTCGACGAGGGCGAGCGGTACAAGCTCCTCCGCGGCAACGCGATCACCGCGTTCGGGCTGGAGCGGTTCGGCATCACCAGTTAGGTGCTCGACGTCGACGACGAAGACGGCGTCCGGACGATCACGATCAACCGGCCCGAGGTCAAGAACGCGCTGACCGCCGCCATGCGGGCGCAATTCTCGGAGCTCGTCGCGGAGGCCGACGCGGACGACGGCACGCGAGCGATCATCGTCACCGCGGTCGATCCCGTGTTCAGCGCCGGCGTGGACTTCAAGGAGGTGGCGGCGGGCACCGCGGTGCGGGCGGCCGCCAACCCCGGCGCGACGCTGCGGGCGGCGACGACGCCCGTGGTCTGTGCCGTCAACGGCGCCTGTGTCACCGGGGCGCTGGAGATCGCGCTGAGCTGCACCTTCGTCGTCGCCTCGGAGCGGGCGCGGTTTGCCGACACCCACGCCCGACTCGACGTCGTCGCCGCCTGGGGCCTCACCGCGTTGTTGCCGCGAGCGGTCGGGGTCCGGAAGGCGGCCGAGCTCTCGATCACCGGGAACTTCGTCGACGCGGCGGAGGCGCTCCGGCTCGGCCTGGTGAACCACGTCGTCCCGCACGACGAGCTGCTCCGGTTCACCCGGGCGCTCGTCGACGACATCGCACCCACGGGGGCGGTGGCCGAGGTGCTCGATCTCTACCGGCGGGGCGACGGCCTGGCGCTCGCCGACGCGCTGGCGCTGGAGGCGGAGCACGTCGCCGGCCGACGGGTCGATCCGGCGGCGTTCGGCGCCGCCGGTGCCGCGGCGGCGGCGCGCCAGAAGTCATGAACGACGAATCGACTCGGGCGCGCGTCGTGGACGCCGCCGTCGCCTGCATCCTCGACGAGGGCTTCTACCGGGCCAGCTCGAACAAGATCGCCAAGCGGGCCGGCGTGACCTGGGGCGTGATCCAGTACCACTTCGGGACGCGCGAGGCGCTGCTCGTCGCGGTGCACGAGCGCGGCCTCGAGGAGCTCGACCGCTGCCTCACCGACGCGGTCATCGTGGGCGACACCGTCGAGGCGCGGCTCGGGTCCTTCGTCGATGCGCTGTGGTCCTACTACCGACGGCCCGAGTTCCTCGCCTACATGCAGGTCGTGCTCAACCTGAGCCACGACCCGACCACCGCGGAGTCCACCCGCTTGGCGCTGAAGACGTCGCAGGACCGGGTGGGGGCGCGGCTGCCGGCGCTCGGACGGGGCGTGCTCGGCGACGGCCCGTCCGACGCGGAGGTCGAGGAGACCGCCCGCTTCCTCTACAACGTCGTCCGTGGCCTGGCCCTCGACCAGGAGCTCCTCGACGCGATGCCGGTCGAGCACTCGAGCGCCGAGCAGTTCGACGCCCAACGCGCCGAGCTCGTGCGCGCGCTGGCTCGTTCATTGTCGGATTGAACACGTTGGACGTCGTCCAGAGGACAATGAATCAGGTGGGAACGGGCTGGGGGAGCGCGGCGAGCTGGTCGAGGTCGAAGCCGAACACCTTCGCCGCGTTGCCGCTGACGATCGCGTCGAGGTCGTCCTGGCTCACGCCGTCGAACTGGTCGGCGTTGACCGCCTGCGACTCCGGCCAGGTGCCCTCCGGGTGGGGGTAGTCGTTCCCCCACATCAGCGTCTCGACACCGGTGGTGGCGCGGTTGTTGATGGCGACCGGGTCGTACATGAAGGTCGCCGCACACTGCCGGCGGATCAGCTCGCTCGGCTTCATCGACAGCTTGGGCGACGCGTACATGCTGTGGTCGGCATAGATGGCGTCGGCCTGGGTCATGATCCACGCCAGCCAGGACGCGCCGGTCTCGACCGTGACGACCTTCAGCTCCGGGAACCGGTCGAGCGCGCCGCCGGCGGCCATGGTGAGGATCACCATCGGGCCGTCGAGCTGCGCGCCCATGAGGTAGTTGACGACCGCGCCGCCGGGGCCGCGCACGACGCGCGGCTCGTGGCCGGTGCCGGAGTGGAAGGTGAGCGGGAGCCCGATCTCCTCGGCCACGGCCCAGAACCGGTCGTAGGCGCCGTCGTTGTAGAGGCGCGAGGGCACCTGTGCGGGCAGGAACAGCGCCCGGAAGCCCTGATCGGCGACGGCCTCGGCGTCCTCGATCGCGGCGTCGATGTCGAGCATCGACACCATGCCGACCGCCAGCAGCCGGTGGTCGTCGAACACGTCGGCCGCCCAGCCGTTGTAGGCGCGGCAGAGCTGACGCTGGAACTCGGCGTCGTCGCTGGCAAAGCATGCTTGCAGGGCGAAGGTGGGGAAGATCACCTCCGCGCTGACGCCGTCGCGCTGCTGGTCGCGGAGGCGGTCGTCGGCCTCGAAGTCGCCCACCACCGCGACCTCGCGCTCCGACACCGGCATCAGCTTGCGCGGGCCGAGGCCCTCGATGAGCAGGGTGCGCCACTCGCCGACGGTCTCGATGCGGGGGACGCGACCGCGAAACGCCGCGTCGACCCGCTCCTCGTAGAGCTCGATGGGCTCGGTCACGTGCGAGTCGGTCGAGATGTAGATCGCGTCGCGGTACGTCATCCGGCCAGCGTACGGGGATCAGCGCGACAGGACCAGGCCACTCCGTCCGGCCGAGACGAGCACGTGCTCGGCGCCGTCGACCTGGTTGGCGGCGGTGCCGCGCACCTGGCGCACGCCCTCGAGGATGTTGTTCATCCCGTGGATGTACGCCTCGCCGAGGAGCCCACCGTTGGTGTTGACCGGGATCTTCCCGCCGATCTCGATGTTGCCCCCGGCGATGAAGTCGGTCGCCTCGCCGGGACCGCAGAACCCGAGCGCCTCGAGCTGGAGGAAGACGATCGGCGTGAAATTCTCGTAGATCATCGCCACGTCGATGTCGTCGGGGGTGAGACCGGTTGCCTCGTAGAGCTGGCGCCCGAGCGAGGCCGCCTCGGGGAACGTGGCTCGATCGCCGACGTAGTAGTCGAACATCTCGTCGCCGTCGCGCTGATGGGACTGGCTGGCGGCCGCGACGCGCACCGGCGGCTGCGGAAGGTCGCGGGCGCGGTCCATGCTGGTGACCACCATCGCCACGCCGCCGTCGCTCTCCTGGCAGCAGTCGAGCTTGCGCAGGATCGGTTCGACGATCCAGCGCGACTCCTGGTGCTGCTCGAGCGTCAGCGGCTGCTGGTAGTAGAACGCGGCCGGGTTCGTGGCCGCGTGCTTGCGGGCGACGACCGGGTACAGCCCGAAGTCGACGTTGGTGACGTCGTACGCGTGCATGTACCGCTGGAACCAGAGCGAGTACACCTTGGCCGGGGTGTCGAGCCCGAACGGCAGGTACCAGTTCCATCCCGGCGGCGTGACCCGCGACTGGTTGTTCTCGGCCAGCGGCTGGCCGAAGCGGCGGCCCGAGCGCTCGTTGAACGCGCGGTACACGACCACGGCGTCGGCGGCGCCGGACGCGACCGCGGCCGACGCCAGCTGCACGGTCGCGCACGAACCGCCGCCGCCACCTCGCGTCCGCGCCGTGAACCGCAGCTCGGGGATGCCGGCACACCGGATGACCGCGAGCTCGTCGTTCACGTCGATGGCGAACGTCACCGCGCCGTCGATGTCGGCGGCGGTGAGGCCGGCGTCGGCGACCGCGGCCGCGACCGCTTCACCCGCCAGCTGCAGCTCGCTCCGGCCGGAGTGCTTGGAGAACTCGGTCTGGCCGATGCCGGCGATGGCGGTGTCGCGGGCGAGTGCGCTCACGGGGCGACCGCCGGCCGGAACTGGGGGAGGACGACGCCGTCGACCGGCTCGATGCTGAGCACGACCTCCATCCCGTTGCGAACGTCGCCGGCATCGATGCCGAGGAGGTTGGCGACGAAGCGGATGCCGTCGTCCAGATCGACGAGGACGACGGTGCGCGGTTCCGCGTCGGGCTTCGTCGGGTGGTGCGAGACGATCCACGTGTAGACGTACCCGTGCCCGGACGACTCCTGCGTGTCCCACTCCACGGAGTGGCACTCACCGCACATCGGCGCCGGGGGATGGCGGAGGGTTCCGCACGCGGCGCACCGTTGGAAGACCAGGCGGCCCTCGGCGATGGCGTCCCAGAAGAACTGGTCGTCCAGGGTGGGCGACGGGGGGATCACTCCGGGCACGTCACGGGCTCCAGTCGAGCACGGCGCCGGAGGCGGCCAGCTTGTCGATGCGGGTGTCGTCGTAGCCGAGCTCGGTGAGGATGGCGCGGGTGTCCTGGCCCGGCACGAGCGGCGGCCCCTGCACGACGCCCGGTGTCTCCGACAGGTCGAAGAGCAGGCCCATGACGTCCATCTCGCCGACGATCGGGTGCCGGTACCGGGTCACCCAGCCCTTCTCGATCATCTCCGGATCGTCGAAGAGGTCGAGGACGAAGTCGGGCGTGGAGACCTCGCACGGCACGCCGGCGGCGTCCAGTGCGGCGAACCACTGCGCGGCCGTGCGGGTCCGGAACGCGGGCTCGAGGGCGTCGAACGCGGTGTCCCTCGTCACCGCGCCGACGCCGAGGGTCGTGGCCAGCGCGTCGCGCTGGTCGTCGGTCACCGCGGCGACGCACAGCCACCCGTCGGCGGTGTCGTAGAGCCGGTAGCACGCATGCCAGCCCGTCTGCATCGCGTCGAGTTGCGGACGGTCGCCGTGCCGGCTGCCGTCGGCCAGGCTCCAGGCGATCGACGCGTTCAGCAGCTGTGCGTACATGATCGACGTATCGACGAACTGGCCCTCACCCGTGCGGTCGCGGTGGTAGAGCGCCTGCACGATGGCGATGGCCGAGAGGAAGCCGTTGCCGGTGTCGCCCAGGGAAACGACGGGCCACAGCGGGATGCCGTCGTGGTCGAGGCCCCCGTCGAGCCAGTCGGGGCCGGCGAGCGCGGCGCCGGTCTGGTCGTTCCCGGGGAGCTTCTCGCGCGCACCGTGCTCGAAGCCGCGGGTGTGGCAGTACACGAGGTCGGGCTTGATCGCGCGCAGGCTCTCGTAGTCGACACCGAGCCGCACGGCGGCGTCGTAGCGCATGTTGTGCTGCACGACGTCGGCCGACTCGACCAGCTCGCGCAGGATCGCCATGGCGTCGGGATCCTTGAGGTTCATGGCGATGCTGCGCTTGCCCCGGTTGCAGCACATCGCGATGTGCGTGCTCATCCAGTAGAAGTCGTGCAGTGGGTTGACCTTGATCACGTCGGCACCGAGGTCGGCGAGCATCATCGTCCCCCACGGGCCCGCGACCGCCAGCCCGAGGTCGAGCACGCGCACCCCGGCCAACGGCGACGACGGCGCCGGGGTCGAGGTCGGTGACACGGGTTCGGGCGGCGCGACCGCGTCGGCTTCGGCGCGCACCGTCTCCGTGTCGGCACCGATCGCCGGCGGCGCGGTGGGCGACCCGGTCGGGCAGGCGTGCAGCTCGTAGACCCGGCCGACCTGCCGCACCGGACCGAGTGCGGGGTCGTCGACCTCGGTGACGCAGCCGTCGGCCACGAGCGCCTCGTCGTGGAGCGCCTCCTCGGGCGACCGGATGGGCTGCAACGGCACCCCCACCTCGGCCCCGAGCGCGATCCACGGTTCGGCCGGGAACTTGGCGATCGCGGCGGCCATGAGTGGTTGGTAGTGCTGCAGCACCAGCATCTCGTTGACGTCCATGCCGATGCGCGTGGTCGCGTCGCGCGGCCTCGTGGTCTTCTCGGTGCGCTGGACGTGGTCGCCCTCGGCGGCGCTGAGCACGAAGTCGGGGAGGGGGACCCACTGGTGGATCCACCGGCCGTCGGCGCAGCGGAACACGCCCTTCGGTGCCCGAGGATCACTGATCCAGCTCTGGAAGTTGTCGGTCTCGACGCGCTCCACGCGCTGCCAGGCCGAGAGCGTGGTGGCGAGCACGCCCTGGAGCAACGACGTCGACACGCGCTGGCCGCGACCGGTCTGCTCGCGGACCCGCAGCGCCCCGCTGATCGCGAGCGTCGCGAGGTAGCAGGACGCCACGCTGATCCACGGCACGCCGGAGAAGAGCGGACCGGGCCGTGGCGCGGCGACCCAGCAGTCGTCGGGCACGACGAGGTCGGGGAAGGCGGGCGGGACACCGGCGAGGCGGGCCAGGGTGCCGCCGGGCACGCCGCGGCTCTCCCACTGGTGCCCGGTGCGCGCGGCGACGAGCGCATCGAGCCCCGGTCGTCCGGCGTGCCGGCCGTCGTCGCCGTACGCGGTGATCGAGCAGTACACGAGCCGAGGGTTGAGCGGACGCAGCGCGGCGTCGTCGATCCCGAGCTCGGTGGTGGTGCCGGGGGCGTAGCTCTCCAGCACGACGTCGGCACGCGACGCGAGCGCGAGGAACCGTTCGTGGTCGGCCGCGTCGCGGAGGTCGAGCACCGCGCTCCGCTTCCCCCGGTGCCACACCTGCGCGCCCGAGAACGAACGCGTCGGGTCGCCGCCCGGCGGCTCGATCTTGGTGACGCGCGCGCCGTGGTCGGCGAGCAGCATGCCGGTCATCGGACCGCCGATCCCCGTCGAGAGGTCGAGGACGTCGATGCCTTCCAGGACTCCGCTCATGCCTGCACCGCCGTTCGGTAGACGTCAGGGTTCGAGAACTCCCGCCACCGGTGCACCAGGCCGTCGCGGAAGTACAGGAACATCACGTAGTGGTTCTGGTAGCGCCGGTCGCCGCCGCGCACGCGGTTGTCACCCTGGACCTCGACGATCACGAGGTCGGGATCGACGGTCGGGAAGTCGCCGACGATCACGTACGACACGTCGTCGAACCGTTCCTGGACCGCCGCGAGCATCGCCGCGAGCTGGTCCTTGCCGCGGCGCTCGAGGCCGTAGTAGGGCGCTTCGTAGACGACGTCGTCGGTGCAGTGCTCGAGCTGTCCGGCGGGGTCACCGGCGGAGAAGCACGCCAACATCGTCCTCACGGTGTCGAGGTTGCTCACGATGCGTGCGTCCTCGCCCGCATCCGATCGGCGAAGATCGAGAGATCGGGCGTCGTCCCCACGCACACGCGGCGGAGCGTACGGCGTTCCGCGATGCCGACGGCGGGCCGGGCGTGTTGCACCGCGTGGTTGTCCCACAGGAGCAGGTCGCCCGGCTTCCAGCGGTGCACCATCACGTGGTCGGGCCGGTAGAGGTGCGCGAAGAGCTCGCGGATCAGCGCGCGGCTGTCGGCGTCGGGCAGGGGCAGGAGCGCATCGGTCTGCTGCTCCCACACCGCGAGGACGGGGTCGCCGGTCGTCCGGTGCGGCCACAGCACCGGCCGCACCGCGTGCGGGTAGGTCTCGTCGAGGCGGCCGAGGTCGATTCGCACTCCTTCCTCGCGCACCTCGGAGGTCACGTCGACCGCGGCGCGGGCCTGGACGCCGGCGAGGCGCACACGGAGGGCGTCGGGCAGGTCGCGTGCGGCGGCGACGGCGTTCGCGAACCAGGTCTGGGCGCCCCCGCGGGGGATCTCGAGGCCATACAGCGACAGGAACTCGTACGGGGCGTCGGTGAACCCGTAGTCGATGTGGAACGTCGCCGCCCCGGATCCGAGGATGCCGTCACGCAAGTGGTTCGACACGAACCCGACCGTCCCCGTGCCCTCCACCGCGATCGGCCCGAACTTCCGGACGAACGCCACGTGCTCGTCGTCGGACAGGTGCTGGGCCGGGAAGTGCAGCAGGAACGTACGCTCGAGCTCGGCGTGCAACCGGGCCCGGGTGTCGGCGGCGAGCGGGTCCCGCAGGTCGATGCCGCGCACCGTCGTGCCGAGCGCGGGCGAGGCCGGACGGAGGTCCATCGCAGGGAGCATAGTAGTTACTAGGAAATGGCGCGGAGGCGTGCGCGGAGCGCGAGACGCCGGAGCGGAATTGACCGTTGCAGAGGCTGGGGTAGGTTTCGGCCATGCCCGAAGCCCGACCGGAGTCCCAGACGAGCGAGCCGTTCGAGGAACCGCCCCGGGAGGAGATCCCGGGGATCAGCCGGGGCCACGTGGCCGCGATGGAGTCGTCGGATGCCGACGAGGTCTGGTGCATCGCCGGCATGCACCACGTCGTGCTCCACACCATCGGGCGCAAGAGTGGCAACGAGCACAAGGTCGCGCTGCCGTTCTGGGTCGACGAAGAGGGCAACCGGGTCATCGTCGCGTCGTTCTCCGGCGCGCCCGACCACCCCGCCTGGTACCTCAACCTCTCCGACGGCGACGCCAACCCCGAGGTGCGCGTCCGCGTCCAGGGCGGCGAGTTCTGGGCCGACCCGCAGGTGCTCGAAGGCTCCGACTACGCGGCCACCTGGGCCGCGCTGAACGTCGACCGCCCCTGGTACGACGACTACCAGAGCAGGACCGACCGGCAGATCCCGCTGGTGCGGCTGATCGAGCTCCGGCCCGCCTGATCGGCCGTGGACGTCACCGGGATCATCTTCGCGTCGGTCGACTGCGACGCCGACGCGGTCGAGGCGTGGAACCGCTGGTACGACCTCGAGCACCTGCCGCCCAACATCGCGCTGCCCGGGATCATGTCCGGCAAGCGCTACGTCGCACCGCCCGACCTGCATGACGTGCGGGAGCCCGCCGACCGGCTCGAGGGGTTCGCCGACGGGCGCGGCGTGCACGTGACCGTCTACACCCTGGGCGGCGATCCGGCGCAGGTGCTCGCCGACATGACCACCTACCGCGACAAGCTGGAAGCGGCCGGGCGCATGTTCGCCCCGGAGAAGAAGATCGTGCGGGCCGGCGACGCGATGGCGTGGACGTGGGGCGTCGCCGATCCGGTGCTGAAGGCCGATCGCGAGGACATCCCGCACTTCCAGCACACCGCGATCCGGGTCGTGCTCCGCCACGGCGGTGACGACGCCGCCCGCGACATCACCGCTCCCGCCGCGGTCGACGTCGAGGGCGTCCACGCGGTGCTCGGGCACCATTCGATCACGGACGCGACGCTCGACTGCGACGTGTATTTGCTCGAAGGCGATCCGGCGGCAGTCACCCGCGCCGCGCGCGTGGCGGCGCCCTACGGGCCGGACGCGCGCATCGTGCTCGACGCTCCGTTCCGGCTCATCGTGCCCTTCGAGTACGGCTTCGCCGACGCGATCCGGGCCAGCTCGCTGCCACAGACCATCGCCTGAGCGATTCGTCAGGAGGACGCACATGGACGTCGGCGACTTCCCGGAAGCGGCGTTCGGCGCCGAGGTGGGTGCCGGGCTCGAGCTGGTGAAGCCGTGAGCACGGTCGCGGTGACCGGATCGGGCTCGGGCATGGGCGCGGCGCTCCAATCGCGGCTCGAGGCCGACGGCACGCGCGTCATCGGCATCGACCTCAAGAACGCCGAGGTCGAAGCCGACCTGGGCACGCCGGAGGGTCGCGCCGCGGCCATCGACCGCGTCGATGAGCTCTCGGGCGGCGCGCTCGACGGCCTCGTCACGTTCGCCGGCCTCGCCGGGCTCCCGGAGCGGCCGGCGTCGCTCCTGATCTCGGTCAACTACTTCGGCACGGTGCAGATGCTGGCCGGTCTGCGGCCGTTGTTGGCGCGGGGCACCGACCCCGCCGCGGTGGCGATCAGCTCGAACTCCACCACGTGTCAGCCGGGGCTCGACGAGGCGCTGATCGTCAGCTGCCTCGAGGGCGACGAGGACGCGACGCGCGCGCTCGCCGGAGACGGCGACTCGCTCGGCACCTACCCGGTCACCAAGACCGCCCTCTCGTATTGGGTGCGGCGCAACGCGCCGACCGCCGACTGGGCGGGTGCGGGCATCACCCTGAACGCGGTGGCGCCCGGGGCGATCCAGACGCCGCTGCTCCAGGAAGGGCTCGACCACCCGACGGTCGGTCCGATGATCGACGCGTTCAAGGCGCCGATCGGCCGCAACGGCCGGCCGGAGGAGATCGCCGCCCTCATCGCCTACCTCTTGGGTCCCGACGCGCGGTTCTTCTGTGGGTCGGTGCTCTTCTGCGACGGTGGGATGGACGCGCAGTTGCGGAGTGACGACTGGCCGAAACCGTGGAGGCCGTGATGGATGCCCAGCAGGAGCTCAGTGCGATCGAGCAGATCAAGCGGCTCAAGGCGAGCTACTTCCGCTGCATGGACACGAAGGACTGGGACGGCTTCCAGGCCGTGTTCGCGCCCGACGCGACGATGGACACGACCCAGGAGGCGCCCGACATCGACGTCGTGCAGGGGAACGAGAACATCCGCCGGTTCGTGGAGGGCGCGGTCGGCCCCGTCCTCACCGTGCACCACGGGCACATGCCGGAGATCGAGATCACGTCGCCCACGACCGCGCGCGGCATCTGGGCGATGCAGGATTTCCTGCGGATGCCCGAGGGCTCGCCGCTCGGCATGAAGAGCATGACCGGCTGGGGGCACTACACCGAGACCTACGAGCTGGTCGACGGGGAGTGGCGGATCAAGACCCTCGTGCTCACCCGCCTGCGGCGCGACGTCGAGATGTGACGTACGAGGCGCGGTTCCGTCCGCCGCAGCCGGCGACGCCCGCGCCGGGCGAGTTCACCGTCCACCGGTCGGCAGTGCGCGACGGCCTCTCGCTGGCGTACGTGCGGGAAGGTGTGGGTGGACACCCGCTGCTCCTGCTCCACGGGTACCCGGAGACCAAGCGGATCTGGTGGCGCAACATCGCGCCGCTGGCGGCGGCGGGTTTCGAGGTGATCGCACCCGACCTGCGCGGATACGGCGACAGCGACCTCTCGCCGGATGACGTCTACGACCTCGCGGTGTACTCGCGCGACGTGCACGCGCTCGTCCACGACGTGCTCGGTCATCGGCGGTGCGCGGTCGCCGGCGGCGACATCGGCGGCGTCGTCGGGGTCGACCTCGTCCATCGCTTCGACGACTTCGTCGAACGGTTGTGCTTCTTCAACACCGTGCCGCCGGCCGCGCTCGAGCAGTATGCGGCTGCAGGC
>DATBBL010000424.1:0-6941 GCA_036271015.1 Acidimicrobiia bacterium | reverse complement strand
GACGCCGAGGAGGCAGAAGACGGTGATGAGCTGCCAGTGGTTCCGCGCCGATCGTCCGGGCGATTCGTACGGGCGCGCGTGCCGGACGACGAAGGTCTGGACGGGCTCGGAGGGAACGTCGAGCTCGACGGCGTCGTCGCGGTGCTCGACCGCGTCGGACGAGCCGTTCCGCACTGCGACGCCGTTCACGTCGTCGGACTCGACCGCCGGGTCGGTCAGGTCTTTCGCCACGCCTGCTCCTAGCGCTTCCGATGGTGACGAGCCGTCGGACAGGGTCCGAGACAACCCGGCCACTGAATGCGGCCAAGCTCACTATCGGCACGTAGGCGGACCACGTTAGTAGAACTCCTGCCTCATGTGGCCCGCGGCCCCTCCGCGGCTTGGCGGGCGGAGTCGTCCCGCTCCCAGGCGCGGCCACCGCCGAAGCGGGCCCGGAGCTTGGCGACGGCCGAGATGGTCACGAAGACGGTCACCGGGAACCAGTTCCGTGGCGAGGAGGCCAGCTGGAGCAGCCGCCGCCCGGCCCGGTCCGCCTTCCCGTGGGGGGCCCGGCCGGAGGCCTCGAGCTCCGCCGCACCCCGGTAGGCCCGGCGGCGGATGGCGACCAGGCCCTTGAGGGTCGTGGGCGTGTGCACGACGAAGTGCTCGTCCTGCAGGGAGCGCCGCTCGCCCCGGTCGAACTGCTGGAGGACGAATTGGTCGTCGGCGGTGAGGTCCGGGAACCGGTCGAACCGGCGGCGGCCGGGCTCGGAGAGCGCGTACACGCCCGTGCCCACCATCTCCTCGGTGAGGTAGGGCAGCTGCTGCCAGACCTCGAAGTACGCGCGCACCAGTCGGGGCCGACCTCGGAGCTCGAACGCGGGCGCCGGTGCGGCGCACAGCACGCCGGGCGACGCCAGCGCCTGCACGGTGGCCCGGAGCACTCCGATCGGCAGCTCGATGTCGGCGTCCAGGTACACGCGCGGGAAGCGGGTGGCGTGCTCGTCACCCGCGTTCAGCGCGGCCGACTTCGATGCGGCGGTGAGCTCGACGACGGTCGCCGACGGCTCCGCCGCCCGAGCGACCGCGGCCGTGCCGTCGCGGCAACCGTTGCAGACGACGACGACCTCGAGCTCCCCGGGCTCGGCATCGCGGGTGAGCGCCTCGAGGCAGCGACCGATCACCGCCTCCTCGTCGTGGGCGGGGATCACGACCGAGACCGGCGTCGGGGCAGGCGCAGAACGAGGATCGGGGGCCGCGGCCACGGGATCACGGTACCCGGCCCTCCGCCCAGGTCCGTCACCCTGCGCGCGACGCCGTACACTCCCCGACGTGGATCGCCGCTCCCCCGGACTCGACGCACCCGGACTCAACCCGCGATGAAGCTGCTCGTCACCGGCCACCTCGGCTACCTCGGGGTGGAGATGACCTCGAGGCTGCTCGCCGCCGGCCATGAGGTCGTCGGGCTCGATGTCGACTACTTCGCCGACTGCGACTTCGTCGCGCCGCCCGACGACGTGCCCAACCTGCGGACCGATCTGCGCGATGTCAAGCCTGACGAGCTCGAGGGCTTCGACGCCGTGATCCACCTCGCGGCGCTCTCCAACGACCCGCTTTCCGACCTGAACCCCGACCTGACCTATGACATCAACCTGCACGCGTCGGTGCGGCTCGCCACCGCGGCGAAGCAGGCAGGGGTGCCGCGGTTCCTGTTCTCCTCGTCGTGCAGCCTCTACGGCGCCGGGGGAGGCGAGCTGCTCGACGAGAACGCGGCGTTCAACCCGGTCACGCCCTACGGGGAGTCGAAGGTGCGGGTCGAGCAGGCGCTGTCGAAGCTGGCCGACGACGCGTTCACCCCGGTCTACCTGCGGAACGCGACCGCGTTCGGCGCGTCGCGCCGGCTCCGCGCCGACATCGTCGTCAACAACCTGGTGGGGCACGCGATGACGACGGGCAAGGTGCTGTTGCAGAGCGACGGCACACCGTGGCGCCCGCTCGTGCACGTGTTCGACATCTCGCACGCCTTCGAGCAGGCGCTCGTCGCGCCCCGCGACGCCGTGCACGACGAGGCCTTCAACGTGGGCCGGACCGGCGAGAACTACCGGATCCGGGACATCGCCAACCAGGTGGCCGAGGTCGTGCCGGGATGCGAGGTGGCGTTCGCCGAGGGCGCCTCCGCCGACGCACGCGACTACCAGGTCGACTTCTCGAAGATCGAGGCGCAGCTGCCCGGCTATGCACCCGAGTGGACCCTGCGACGGGGCATCGAGCAGCTGTACGACGCCTACTCCGGGGCCGGCCTCACCTGGGAGGCGTTCGACGGCTGGCACTACCACCGCTTGCGGACCATCCAGCGCCGGCTCCAGCTTCACGAGCTCGACGACGGGCTGCGCTGGACGTGAGCGCGGCGGCGCGCCGGGCGCGAATCGGCCGTCAAGGCGCTCTGCAGGCAGTCGATAACCTCACTGCGTGAGTCGCGACCGTGTTCCCGTGGCGGGCCCCTGGGTGACCGAGCTCGAGGTGCAGTACGTCGCGGACGCGGCGGCCAACGACTGGTACCGCGACGCGGGCAAATCCGTCGGCCGGTTCGAGCGTGAGTTCGCCGACTACCTCGGCCTGGCCCACGCGGCCGCGGTGCCGCACGGCACCTCCGCCCTGCACCTGGCGATGCTGGCGCTCGATCTGCGCCCGGGTGACGAGGTGATCGTGCCCGAGTCCACGTGGGTTGCCACCGCAGCACCGCTCGCCTACCTCGGTGCGGTCCCCGTCTTCGCCGACGTCGACCCGCGCACCTGGGGCATCGCCGCCGAATCGCTCGAGCGCTGCCTCTCGCCCCGCACCCGGGCTGTCGTCACCGTCGATCTCTACGGCGGCACCCCCGACATGGACGCGCTGCAGGCGGTGCTCGGCAACCGGCCCATCCCCGTCCTCGAGGACGCCGCGCAGGCCATCGGCTCGAGTTGGCGGGGTCGGCCCGCGGGCACGCTCGGCGACGTCGCCGTCTTCAGCTTCCACGGCACCAAGACGCTCACCACCGGTGAGGGCGGGATGCTCGTCACCGACCGCGACGACCTCTTTACGCGCGCGTCCCGGCTGCGCGACCACGGTCGCACGCCGAACGACCACCGGTTCTTCGTCACCGAGGAGCTCGGTTACAAGTACCGGATGAGCAGCCTGCAGGCCGCGTTCGGCCGGGCCCAGCTGCAGCGGATCGACCAGCTCCTCGCGCGCAAGCGGCAGATCTTCGACTGGTACGAGGCGCGGCTGCGCGACGTGCCCGGGCTCTCGCTCAACCCGAGCGTGCCCGGCATGCACAACACCTACTGGATGGCGACGGTGGTGGTCGATCCCGGGTACGGGCTCGAGACCCGCGAGCTGATGGCGCGCCTCGACGACGCCGACATCGACTCCCGGCCGTTCTTCCCGCCCCTGAGCTCGCTCCCCGCGTTCGACGGCTACGCCACCGCGCACGAGGCTCGGGAACGGAACGTGGTCGCGTACGACCTCAGCACGCGTTCGGTGAACCTGCCGTCCGCGCTGATGCTCACCGAGGCCGACGTCGATCGGGTCTGCGAGACCCTCGTGTCGATCCTGGGCGGCAGGGAGGCGGTTGGCATGACGACGAAGACCGTGAGCTCATGAAAGCGGTGATCCTCGCCGGTGGGCGCGGGACGCGGATCAGCGAGGAATCGCAGAGCCGCCCCAAGCCGATGGTCGAGATCGGCGGCAAGCCGATCCTCTGGCACATCATGAAGATCTACTCGGCCGCCGGCATTCACGACTTCGTCGTGTTGCTCGGTTACAAGGGGTACATGGTCAAGGAGTACTTCGCGAACTACTTCCTGCACCAGTCGGACGTGACCATCGACCTGTCGAACAACGCGGTGGAGGTGCTGCAGAACAGTGCCGAGCCGTGGCGGGTGACGCTGCTCGACACCGGCGCCGAGACGATGACCGGAGGTCGTCTGCTCCGGGCGCAACGGCACCTCGCGGGAGAGAACTTCTGCTTCACCTACGGCGACGGCCTCATCGACCTCGACATCGCCAAGGTGGTCGACTGGCACGACAGCCACGACCGGGCCGTGACGGTCACCGCGGTCCAGCCGCCGGGCCGGTACGGCGCGCTGACGTTCGACGGTGACGACGTTCGGTTCGAGGAGAAGCCGCACGGCAGCAGCGGCTGGGTGAACGGCGGGTTCTTCGTGGCGTCGTCCAAGGTGTTCGACTACCTCGACGACGATGACACCGTCTTCGAGCGCGCGCCGCTCGAGCGCCTGTCGCAGGACGGCGAGCTGATGGCGTACCAGCACCACGGCTTCTGGTACGGAATGGACACGCTCTGGGACAAGATCTTCCTCGAGCGACTCTGGGACGACAACGCCGCACCATGGAAGATCTGGTCCGAATGAGCACCTCCGCCACCTGCCGATTCTGCGGCGCCGCCCTCACCGAGTCGTTCTGCGACCTCGGCCTGTCGCCGCTCGCCAACTCCTACGTGCGCGCGGACCAGCTCGATCAGGGTGAGCGCTTCTACCCGTTGCACGCGTACGTGTGCTCGGAGTGCTACCTGGTGCAGCTCGCCGAGTTCGAGACGCCCGAGCAGATCTTCGGCGACTACGCGTACTTCTCGTCGTTCTCGCGGAGCTGGTTGGAGCACGCCCGCGCCTACGTCGAGCAGACGTCGGCGCGCTTCGACCTCGGACCGTCGAACCAGATCGTCGAGATCGCCAGCAACGACGGCTACCTCCTCCAGTACTTCGTCGAGCGCGAGCTGCCCGTCCTCGGCATCGAGCCGGCGGCCAACGTCGCCGCGGCGGCACAGGAACGCGGGATCCCGACGCTGGTCGAGTTCTTCGGCACCGAGCTCGCGACGCGGCTCCGTGACGAGGGCACCACCGCCGATCTGCTGCTGGGCAACAACGTGCTCGCGCACGTCCCCGACCTCAACGACTTCGTCGGCGGCATGGCCACGCTGCTCTCCGACGACGGCGTCATCACCATGGAGTTCCCGCACCTCCTCCAGCTGATGCGTCACAACCAGTTCGACACCATCTACCACGAGCACTTCTCCTACTTCTCGTTCCTCACGGTGTCGGCCGTCTTCGCGCACCACGGCGTGCGCCTGTTCGACGTCGAGGAGATCCCCACCCACGGCGGGTCGCTCCGCATCTACGGCTGCCACGCGGAGAACGCGGCGCACGTGACCACCGAGCGGGCGCAACAGCTGCTCGCGGTCGAGCGGGACGCGGGGCTCGACCGGCTCCGCGGCTACGCCGCGTTCCCGGAACAGGTGCGCCGGACGAAGCGAACGCTCGTGCGCTTCCTGCTCGACGCCAAGGAGAGCGGCGCCACCATCGCCGCCTACGGCGCACCGGCGAAGGGCAACACGCTGCTGAACTACGCGGGTGTGGGCACCGACGTCATCGACTTCACCGTCGACCGCAGCCCGCACAAGCAGGGCTTCGCCCTCCCGGGCACCCGCATCCCGATCTTCGCCCCCGAGCGCGTCTTCGAGGCGAAGCCCGACTACCTCCTGGTCCTGCCCTGGAACCTCAGGGACGAGATCATCGAAGACATGCGGGGGATCCGCGACTGGGGTGGCCGGTTCGTCTTCCCGATCCCCGCGGTCACCGTCGTCGACTGACGGGTCGGAGGCGGCGGCCCGATCCCGCGTTCTCCGCTCGCCCCGGCCGAGCCGTCCGTCCCCCCGGAGCAACCCTGTGACCGACCCGGCTCGCGTGTGCTACATGATGAACCGCTACCCGAGCGTGTCGCACACGTTCATCCAGCGGGAGATCGACGCGGTGCGCGCCGCCGGGGTCGAAGTGGTTCCCGTGGCGTTGGTGCGTGCCGCGGCCACCGACGTCCTCTCCGAGGCCGACCGCCGGGCGTGGGAGGAGACCGCGACGATTCGTCCGGTGTCGGTGCCGCGCCTGTGGCGGGCCGTCGTCGTGCCGCTGCTCCGACACCCGGGCGCGTTCTTCGCCACCCTCTTCCAGAGCCTGCGCGCTGCTCGCACGGATGTGCGCGACGGCCTGTGGAGCGTCTTCTACTTCGTCGAGGCGCTCATCCTCTGGCATCACTGCGAGCGCAACCGGGTGCGGCACATCCACGCGCACTTCGCCAGCGCTCCGAGCGATCTCGCGTGGCTGGCCGCCGCCTTCGGGAACCGCGTGCGCGGCGACGGCGAGCCGCCGTGGTCGTGGAGCATGACCGTCCACGGTTGGCACGAGTTCGTCGCCGAACAGAAGCACTCGCTCGGCGCGAAGGCGGCGGCCGCCGACTTCGTGATCTGCATCAGCGAGTACACGCGCTCGCAGCTGATGCGTCAGGTCGATCCGACGGTGTGGCCCCGGCTGCACGTCAGACACTGCGGCATCGATCCCGACATGTTCTCGCCCGCGAACGTGGGGGCGGCGACGACGGGGAACGTCCTGTGCGTCGGCCGGCTCGACGCCGAGAAGGGTCATCTGGTGTTGGTCGACGCGCTCGCGGCGCTCCGGAGCCGTGGCGTCGACGCGACGGCCGTCTTCGTCGGCGCCGGCCCGCTGCGACCCGTGATCGAGGAGCGGATCGGTGCCCTCGGCCTCGGCGACGCGGTGCACCTCACGGGTGCGATCGGGCAGGACGAGATCAGGGACTACTACCACCACGCGAGTGCGTTCTGCCTGCCGACGTTCATCGAGGGGCTGCCGGTGGTCCTGATGGAGGCCATGGCCTCGGGGCTGCCGGTCGTCACCACCCCCGTGAACGGCATCCCCGAGCTCGTGCAGGACGGCGTCACGGGACTGCTCGTGCCCCCCGGGCGCCCCGATCTCCTGGCCGATGCGCTCGAGCGGCTGCTCGTCGACCCGTCGGTGGGCGCGGGGCTTGCCCGCGCCGGACGCGAGCGCGTGATCGCCGAGTTCGACATCTGGCGCATCGGGCCGTCGATCGCCGCCCTCTTCGAGACCGCGCCGGGC
>DATBBL010000423.1:0-19331 GCA_036271015.1 Acidimicrobiia bacterium | reverse complement strand
CAAGGACGTCGTGATCGTGCTCGACGGCATCACCCGCCTGGCCCGGGCCTACAACCTCTCGGCGCCCACATCGGGCCGGATCATGTCAGGTGGTGTGGACTCCACCGCGCTGTACCCGCCGAAGAAGTTCTTCGGCGCGGCGCGCAACGTGGAGGAAGGCGGTTCGCTCACGATCATCGCCACCGCGCTCATCGAGACCGGCAGTCGCATGGACGAGGTGATCTTCGAGGAGTTCAAGGGCACCGGCAACATGGAGTTGCGCCTCGACCGACACCTGTCCGAGCGGCGGATCTACCCGGCGATCGACGTGGCGGCTTCGAGCACCCGGCACGAGGAGCTGCTCTTCGACCGTCAGCAGCTCCAGCAGGTCTGGAAGCTGCGGCGGGTGCTGAATGCGCTCGAGGAGGGCAAGGGCCTCGAGCTCCTCATCGACAAGATCCGCACCACCCGCGACAACGACGAGTTCCTCAGCGAGATTGGCAAGACGCCGGGCGGCTGACCCGGTACCGCAAGGTGCGTTCGTCCGGGCATGAATGCCGGTGCGCAGGCGTTGAGACCACCACTGCGCGTGAAACCCGCGCCGGAACCTTCCTCTAGACTGGACGGATCATGAAGACCGGAATCCACCCCGACTACGTCGAGTGCCAGGTGCACTGCTCCTGCGGGAACGAGTTCACCACCCGCTCGACCGTCCCCTCGCTGCGCGTCGAGCTCTGCTCGGAGTGCCACCCCTTCTACACCGGCAAGCAGAAGCTGGTCGACACCGGTGGCCGGGTCGAGCGTTTCAACCGCCGGATGCAGAAGTCACAGGCCGCCGGCGCCAAGGCGAAGTAGGACCCACCGGCGATGAGCTCGGAGGCACCCTCGTCGAGCCCGCGCTACATGGGCGGCCAAGCGGTCGTCGAAGGCGTGATGATGCGCGGGGCGTCCACCTGGGCCATCGCGGTGCGCACGCCCGAGGGCGAGATCGAGATCGAGACCCACGAGACGCCCACCTGGGCGGACAAGTGGTCGAAGATCCCGCTGGTGCGCGGCGTCATGGCGCTCGCCGAGTCGATGACGCTGGGCATGAAGGCGCTCACCTGGTCGGCCAACCGCCAGATCCCCGAGGAGGAGCAGATCTCCTCCAAGGCGATGGGGTGGACGATCGGGGTCGCGCTCGCGTTCTTCACCGCCATCTTCATCGTCCTGCCCGCCGTGGCCGCCAACGGCTTCGGTGACCTCCTCGGTCTCGACGGCTTCTGGTTCCACGTCGCCGAAGGTGCGCTGCGCCTCGGCATCTTCCTCGGCTATCTCCTGCTCATCGGCCAGATGAAGGACATCAAGCGCGTCTTCCAGTACCACGGCGCCGAGCACAAGGCGATCGCCGCCTACGAGAACGACGTCGAGCTCACGCCCGAGTCGGCGCAGACGTTCGACACGTCGCACGTGCGCTGCGGCACCAACTTCCTGCTCACGGTGCTGGTGATCACGATCGTCGTGTACTCGTTCGTGGGCCGCCCGGGCTGGGCGCTGCTCATCCTGTCCCGGATCGTGCTGCTGCCGATCATCGCCGGCGTGAGCTACGAGGTGATCCGCTTCGCGGCCAAGCACATGGAGTGGGCCTGGGTGCGCGTGCTGATGAAGCCGGGGCTGCTGCTGCAGCGGCTCACCACCCGCCAGCCGTCGCTCGACCAGGTCGAGGTGGCGGTGGCGTCGCTGCGGGCCGTGCTCACCGCCGAGCAGCTGGCCGAGGTCGAGTCCCGGCCGCAGCGCCTGCGCAACGCAGGCGTGCGCCCGGCGCTCGGCCCGGCGTGAAGTTCGGGATCTTCTACGAGCACCAGCTCCCACGGCCGTGGGAGGAAGACTCCGAGCACACGCTGATCCAGCACGCCCTCGAGCAGTGCGAGCTCGCCGACCAGCTCGGCATCGACTACGTGTGGGAGGTGGAGCACCACTTCCTGGAGGAGTACAGCCACTCCAGCGCGCCCGAGGTGTTCCTCGCCGCCGTCTCGCAGCGCACCCAGCGCATCCGCCTCGGCCACGGCATCGTGCAGACACCACCGCCGTTCAACCACCCGGCGCGGGTGGCGGAGCGGGTGGCGATGCTCGACCTGGTGTCGAACGGCCGCGCCGACTTCGGCTCGGGGGAGTCCTCGTCGGAGGCCGAGCTCGGCGGGTTCCTCATCGACCCGCTCGACAAGCGGGCGATGTGGGAGGAGGGACTGCGGGTCGCGCTCCGCTGCCTCACCGAGACGCCGTTCACCGGTCACGCCGGGCGGTACGTCACCATGCCGCCGCGCAACGTCGTCCCCAAGCCGGTACAGAAGCCGCACCCGCCGGTGTGGGTGGCGTGCAGCCGGCGCGACACCATCCACCTCGCGGCGCAGAAGGGGATCGGTGCGCTGGCCTTCGCGTTCATCGACCCCGAGGACGCCCGCCACTGGATGGCCGACTACCACGAGACGCTCGCCACCGAGTGCGTGCCCATCGGTGACGCGGTCAATCCCAACGTCGCGTGCGTCACCACGTTCATGTGCCACGACGACGAGCAGGAGGCCCTGCGGCGCGGGCTCGAAGGCGCGAACTTCTTCGGGTACTCGCTCGCCCACTACTACGTCTTCGGTCGTCACCGGCCCGGGCGCACCGACGTCTGGTCGGAGTACCGCGCGCGACGTGGTGAGCGGGGCTACGCGCCGGAAGCAGTCGAGGCCGCGGCGCGCGACGGCGATCGCCTCGGCGCGCAGATCGTGCAGGACGGCGGCTTCTTCGGGCTGCGGGGCGCCATCGGCACTCCCGACCAGGTCCGTGACTACCTGCGTCGGTACGAGGAGTGCGGCGTCGACCAGGTGATCTTCTGCAGCCAGGCGGGGAAGAACCGCCACGAGCACATCATGGAGAGCCTCGAGCTCTTCGGCACCAAGGTGCTGCCGGAATTCATGGAGCGCGACGAGCGCCGGCACCGCGAAAAGGCGAAGCGGCTGGAGCCGGTCGTGGCAGCCGCGCTGGCGCGCAAGCCGGCCGACGACCACCCGCCCCTCCCGGCCGACGACTACGAGTTCCCCGCCATCCCGCGCGGGCTCGCCGATCGCGCCGGCGGGGACGCGTTCCACCAGTGGCTCGACGACTTCGCCGGGAAGACCGCCCTCGGCGACGGCCGGGAGTTCAACGACCTGCTGGGGTGAGCGACCGCTGATGCACCGCTGAGCGGCGCCTCACGTGCGCGGCGCGGAGGTCGCCACCAGGTCGTAGCTGTCCTCGATCAGCTCCCGCACCATGTCGTTTGGCACGCCGGCGTTCAGCGTGACGGTGATCCAGTGCCGCTTGTCCCCCGCATGACTCCGGGCGTCACGCCCAGGGCCCGAACGTCCTGAAGGCGAATGCGCTCGCGCCGGCGGGGACGGCTTCGAGTGGTTCGCTCACGTCCTCGTACGTCGGAGCTCCGATGACGGCGGCGACACGCGCGAGCGCGCCGAGGTCGAGGCCGTACACGGCCGCCGCGGTCTCCCCCAGCATCGTGCGGACCGGCCCCTCCTCGAGCCCCGCGAACGTGAAGCGGAGCGCGAGCCTCCCGTACGACGTCGCACCGGTGAAGTCGTCGGTGCCCGGGTACTGGAACGTGCTCTCCATGTGCGGGTAATCGGAGCCCCACATGATCCGGTCTGCGTAGCCGCCCTCGACCGCAGCCGCGGCCTCGGCGCGGGACAGGAAGCTCCCGCCGATGTACACGTTGCGGTGCAGGTACTCGCTCGGGCGGCGGGGCACCTGGGCGCGGAGCGCGTCGTTGCTCGGCGTCATTGAGATGTGCACCGAGTCGAGCTCATTGCACAGCCCCGGCCACCAGATACCGGGCTGTTCCGTCAGCACGAGCTTGAGGTCGGGGTGGCGCTCGAACACGCCGGCAAACACGAGGAGGTGCGCTGCCCGCCGGCTGAACCAGCCGCCGCTCTCGATCGACACGAGCGCCACGAGCTCGGGCCCAGCCTGCACACCGACGTCACCGCCGCCCGAGTGTGTGGAGAGCGGCATCCTCGTCTCGGCGGCCGCGGCCCAGAACGGCTCCCAGACACGGTCGTTGTAGGCGCGGACCCACGGCCTCGGTGCGGGGAAGTTCACGCCCTTGAGCCCGGCGGCATGCGCCCAGCGCAGCTCCTCGACCGACGCGTCGACGTCCCAGATCGGGAGCTGCGCGAGCCCGACGTGGCGGTCGGGCGCGTCGGAGCAGACGGCCGCGAGCCAGCGGTTGTAGATCCGGACACCTTCGCACGCGAGGTCCGCGTCGTCGGGCGGTCCGAGCATCGACGTCTGGAACGGGACCGGTTCGTCATTCTGGCTTCCGTGGAAGATCACCTCGGCGGCGACACCCTCGAAGTCGAGGTCGCGCCTGCGGGCGACGGGGTCGTGATGCCCTGCGGTCGCACGGTTGCGCCACGGCGACATGCTCTCCTCCCGAGGCGTGGGGACCGCGTCCTCCTCCACATAGCGGCCGCGCGAACGACTGCCGCTCGCGGCGTACGCGTCGAAGTCGGTGAGCAGCCTGGGCGGGCAAAAGGCCCGCAGGTCCTCGACCAGGCGGGGCCCGATGTGGCAGTCCGCGGAGACGATCACGAGTGGGTCCGACATACGGCGGAGTTGCCACCGTACCCGCTCCGTGAAATCGGAACGATGCCTACCGCTGTCATCCTCGAGTTCGACCGAGCAGCCTGCCGCATCAGTCACGCGGCATCACATCGCTCTCTTTGGGTCCGGCGAGGTCCTGAAGGGCTGACGCTCCGGACCGGTCCGCGGTGGCGCGCTTTCTCGCATGTCGTTCGCGTATTACCGTCGTTGCGGGCTCTCGGACGGAGTCTCAGGCGATGAACGGAGTCAGAACGGGACGCTGGGAAGAAGCGAAACGGGGGGAAGAAGATGAGAAGGATCAGGTTTCGGCGTCTAGCGGCGACGTGCGTCGTGGTTGCGCTGGTCGTAGGGCTGAGCGCGCAGATGGGTGCGGATGCCGCCGTCCGGCGTCAGACGAACACCGCGTCTGACGTCGGCATCACGCCGACGCAGATCACGCTCGGGAACGTCGTGACGTTGACCGGGCCGATCCCCGGCTTGTTCAAGGGATCGCAGGCCGGCACCGACGCGTACTTCAAGTACATCAATTCGCTCGGCGGCGTGAACAAGCGCAAGCTTGTGATGAAGAGCGCGGATGACGCCCTGAACTGCAATCAGAACCAGACCCAGACCGAGGATCTGGTCGGATCCGTCTTCGCCTTTGTCGGATCCTTCGCCGTCTTCGACAACTGCGGGGCGAAGGTCTTCGCGCAGAACCCGAACGTGGCAGACGTCCACTACCTACTGTCGGACGACGCGAACAAGGAGGTGAACGGGTTCAGCCCGCAGCCGGCGCCTCCCGGCTTCCGAACGGGACCGTACCAGTACTACAAGCAGAAGTACCCCGATGCGGTGAAGAAGGTCGGCAGCCTGTTCGCGAGCACGTCGCCGACGACGTGGGCGAACCAGAAGGCTGCTGAGGAATCGCTCGGCTACAAGATCCTCTACGAGCGCGCGGTCGCGCCCACCGAGACGGACTGGACCACCGACATCATCCGGATGAAGAACCTCGGCGTGCAGTTCTGGGACCTGCGGAACCAGAACGCCTCGTTCGTCGCCAAGATGCTGTCCGAAGCCGCGCAGCAGAACTTCCACCCGCAGGTCGTGATCACCAACAGCGAGTACGACGCATCCTTCTTCAAGCTCATCCCCGATCCGACGGCGGCGAACGGGGTCCTGACCGACCAGCCGTTCGCGATGTTCCTCGGCGAGGACGCGAAGAACGTTCCCGAGGTGAAGCTCTTCCAGACGTGGATGAAGAAGACGCACTCGGACGTGACGCCCGACCTGTTCGCGATGTACAGCTGGGCATCGGCGGCGCTGTTCGTCGATGCGCTCAAGGCGGCCGGGCAGAACCCGACGCGGGCAGGGCTGATCGCCGCGCTGAAGAACATCCACAGCTTCGACGACAACGGGATGGTTGCGCCCGCAGACGTCGGCAACAAGAAGCCGCCCGCGTGCTGGATGCTGCTCAAGGTGGACAACGGGAAGTTCGTGCGGGTCCTCCCGAAGAGCAAGGGCTACACGTGCAAGCCGACGGGCTACTACTACGCAAAGTCGTAGAAGAACCGTGACGCCCGGGTGGGGCGCGACGACGCGTCGCGTCCCGCCCAACCTTCGACAAGGAGTGTGACGGCCGCGGATGAATCAGTTCCTGGCGTACACCGTGGTCGGGGTCGTCGCGGGTTGCATCTACGCGATCACGGCCGCCGGCCTTGTCGTGACCTATACGACAACCGGCATCTTCAACTTCGCGCACGGGGCGGTCGGCATGGTCTCGGCGTTCGCGTATTGGCAGCTGTCGTCGGCCGACGCAATCGGGCCCCTCTCGTTCCACCTGTCGCAACCCGTGGCTGCACTGGTGGTGATCTTCGTCATGGCGCCCCTGTTCGGGGCAGCAGTCGAGTGGGTGCTCATGCGTCCGCTCCGCGGCGCCTCGCTCGACGTCACGCTCACCGTGACGCTCGGTCTCCTCCTGCTGTTGCTCGGGCTCGCGGTCGTGCTCTGGGACCCGACGAAGCCCCGCATCATCTACCCGTTCTTCCGCGGAGCCTCGGTGACGATCTTCGGTGTGGTCGTCACCGAGCACCAGCTCGTGGTCGTCGCCGCCGCGGCCGCCGTGGCGATCTTCTTGCGGCTCTTCCTCTACCGGACCCGCACCGGCACCGCCCTGCGAGCAGTGGTGGACAATCCCGAGCTGACCGCCCTCGCCGGGGCTTCGCCCGAGCGGTTCGGTCAGCTCGGATGGGCGATCGGCTCGATGCTCGCCGCCCTGGCCGGCGTGCTGCTCGCAGCGATCGTGTCGCCCCTGGACGCCACGACGCTGACGCTGCTCGTGATCAACGGCTTCGCGGCGGCGATGGTCGGCCGATTGCGGAACCTGCCGCTCACCTTCATCGGCGGTATCGCACTCGGGCTCACGGAGGCGTACCTCGTCGGGTACCTGCCCGTGGGCGCCTTCCTGAGCCAGGTCAAGCCGACCGTTCCGATGGTGTTTCTCTTCATCGTGCTCATCATCCTGCCCGAGCGCCGGATCGCCGGCCGCACGGTGTCCCCGCGGGCACCGCGCGTCGCGGGCCTCTGGGAATCGCTGATTGCGGGGGGCGTGCTCGTGGGGCTCGCGCTCGTGATCGGCCCGACCCTCTCCAAGTCGAACCTCCAGACCGCGTCGCACGGCGTCGTGCTCGGCGTCATCATGCTGTCACTCGTGTTGCTGGTTGGATACGGAGGTCAGGTCTCGCTCTGCCAGATGACCTTCGCCGGCCTGGGAGCGTTCGCGATGGGACAGGTGGCGAACGGCGCATCGTGGTGGGGCGTCCTCGCCGCGGTGGGGCTGGCCGCCGTGGTCGGGGCGATCATCGCGCTCCCCGCGCTCCGCCTGCGCGGGCTGTACCTGGCGCTGGCGACCCTCGCGTTCGCGCAGGCCATGGATACCGGGTTCTTCTTGAACGAGCACACGTTCGGCATCAGCGGGTCGCTCAATGTCGGACGGGTGCAGCTACCCGGCATCTCGCTTGACAGCGACCAGACGTTCTTCGTGTTCCTGACCGTGATCTTCGCCCTCGTGGCGATCGGCCTGCTCGCGCTCCGGCGCGGCAGCTACGGACGCCGCCTTCGGGCCCTGGCCGACAGTCCGGCCGCATCGGCCACGGTCGGGATGAACCTCACGGCCACGAAGTTGACGGTGTTCGCCATTTCGGCCGGCTTGGCCGGTCTTGGAGGCGCGCTCTACGGGCAACAACAGGGTCTGGTCGGCGAGCCCGACTTCCAACTCCTGTTGAGCCTGACGCTGGTGCTGCTCGCAGTTGTGTGGGGCATCCGCACGATGACAGGCATGCTCGTCGCGGGTTTGCTGTTCGCGTTCTTCCCGGTGATCCAGTCGCATTTCCCCGCGTTGCGGGACCTGTTGTACCTGGGGACCGGGCTCGCGGCGATCGGCATCGGCCGGAATCCGAACGGCATCTTCGGGGGAAACACGCCGCTGCAACGACGGCGCGACAAGCGCGCGGCCCAGGCCGCCGCGGCGTCGATCGTCGTCGCGAGCTCCGACGACCAGAGCGAGGCCGCCCGTGCTGCGCGTTGAAGAGATCTCGGTGCGCTTCGGGGGCGTCCACGCGCTCGACCAGCTGACGCTCGGCGTCGGCGCCGGGACCATCACCGGCCTGATCGGGCCCAACGGCGCCGGGAAGACCACGCTCTTCAACGTCATCAACGGACTGCAGCGGCCCAACCACGGCCGTGTCCTGCTCGCAGACCGGGACATCACCGGGCTGTCGCCGGCGCGGCGCGCGCGGCGCGGCCTGGCGCGAACCTTCCAGCGCCTCGAGGTGTTCGGCTCGATGACGGCGAGAGAGAACATCCAGGTCGCAGCCGAGCTGCACCGCCGCTGGGCGCGCGGCGCCCCCGAGCCCCGTGCGGCGACAGCTGAGATCCTCGAGCGGCTCGGCATCTCGGCCGTCGCGGACGTCCAGGCGGACACGCTGCCCACTGGAATCGCGCGGCTCGTCGAGCTCGGACGAGCGATCGCCACCGAGCCGAGTGTGCTTCTCCTCGACGAGCCGGGCTCAGGACTGGACACGGCGGAGACCCACGACCTCGGGGACGTGCTGCTCTCGCTCACCGCGTCCGGCATCGGGGTGCTTCTCGTCGAGCACGACATGGAGCTCGCCATGCGCGTGTCCAAAGAGTTGTACGTGCTCGAGTTCGGCCGGGTCATCGCGACGGGGCGTCCGGCCGACATCCAAGCCGACCCCGCCGTCCGGCTCGCCTACCTCGGAGCCGAGGCGCACGTGGAGGGCCGTCGCGCCACCGCGCTCGACGCGGCGGTGCCCGACGACATGCTCCCGGACGACGTCGCGCAGGTCATCGTCGGTGGGAGCGACGAGCACACCGACGTGCCTCGCATCGTCGTGAACGCAACGGCACGAGCGGACGACGGCGACGCGCCGGACCCCACCGCGTCGCCTGCCGGAACCGATGGCGAGGGCGCGCCGATCCTCGAGCTGACCGGAATCAAGGCCGGTTACGGCGAGATCGAGATCCTGCACGGCGTGGACATCGTCGTCCCGCGGGGCACAGTGTTCGCTCTGCTCGGGGCCAACGGGGCCGGGAAGTCGACGACGTTGAAGGTGGCGTCGGGCCGACTCCGTTCGTCAGCGGGCACGGTCCGGCTCGCCGGTCAGGACGTCACGCGATGGCATCCGGAGCGCCTGACGCGCGCGGGGCTCTGCACGATTCCCGAGGGACGTGGGGTCTTTCCGAACCTCACCGTCGTCGAGAACCTCCAGATGTGGACGTACCGCGGCGGTCTCCGACGCCGGGAAATCGAGGAACGGGCGTACGCGAAGTTTCCCATCCTCAGCCAGCGCCGGAAGCAGGTGGCCGGCACGCTGTCCGGCGGGGAGCAGCAGATGCTCGCCATGTCGCGCGCGCTCTCGACGGAGCCGAAACTGTTGCTGCTCGACGAGATCTCGATGGGGCTGGCGCCCCTCATCGTCGCCGAGCTCTATGCCGTAGTCGCCAACCTTGCCGCGGGCGGCCTGACGATCCTCGTCGTGGAGCAGTCGGCTCGGACCGCACTCGACGTGGCGGATCGCGCCGCGGTGATGGCCAACGGACGCATTGCGCTCGCGGGCACGCCGGACGTCATCGCCGACTCGGTGCTCGACATCTATCTGGCAGGGGGCCCGGCCTAGCCGGACGCTGTCCGCGTACCCCACTTCCTCGTCGGATCCCGGGTCACAGGCGGCCGGTACGGCGCCGCCCCGTCGCTCACCCAGCTCGACGCCACCGCACTGCAGGAGTGGCTCGGGTCGAGGCCGAGCCGGTGGTCGGCCGCGACTTCGCGCCCCTGCCGATCATCGCCTGACCGGTCAGCCCGTACCCTGGTCCGCGTGTTCGAACGACTGGCCGATCTCGAGACCGAGCTGGAGAAGCTGGAATCGCAGCTCTCCGAGCTCTACGCGTCCGGAGACCAGCAGGCGGCGGCGGCCGCGGGGCGCCGGATCGCCGAGCTGCGGCCGATCGTCGAGGTGTACCGGGACTACCGCGGCACCGAGCAGGACCTCACCGAGGCGCGCGAGATGCTCGACGGCGAGCAGGACGCCGAGATGCGCGCGTTCCTCTCGGCGGAGGTGTCCGCCAAGGAAACGCGCCTGGCCGAGGACGAGGCGAAGATCCGCGAGCTGCTCGTCCCGCGCGATCCGGACGCGGGCAAGAACGTCATCATGGAGATCCGCGGCGGCGAGGGCGGCGAGGAGGGCAACCTCTGGGCCGCCGACCTCTTCCACATGTACGAGCGCTATGCCGATCTGCACAAGTGGAAGCTCGAGGTGCTGACCCGCCAGGTGTCGGACATGAACGGCCTGCGGGAGATCACGTTCGTGGTGAAGGGCGACGACGCGTGGACCCGGCTCAAGCACGAGGCCGGTCCGCACCGCGTGCAGCGCGTCCCCGCCACCGAGAGCCAGGGCCGGGTGCACACGAGCGCGGCGACCGTCACCGTGCTGCCGGAGGCGGAGGAGATCGACGTCGACGTCGACCCCAACGACCTCACCATCGACGTCTACCGCTCCAGCGGCCCGGGCGGGCAGTCCGTCAACACCACCGACTCTGCGGTGCGCATCACCCACAACCCGTCCGGTCTCGTCGTCACCTGCCAGGACGAGAAGAGCCAGCTGCAGAACAAGGACAAGGCGATGCGCATCCTGCGCAGCCGCCTCTACGAGATCGAGCGCGAGCGCCAGGAGCAGGAGCTGTCGTCGGCCCGCCGCAGCCAGGTGAAGAGCGGCGGCCGGTCCGACAAGATCCGCACGTACAACTACAAGGAGAACCGGGTCACCGACCATCGCATCGGGCTGACCCTCCACTCGCTCGACCAGGTGCTGGCCGGTCAGCTCGACGAGCTCACCGACGCGCTGGCCGCCGACGAGCGGAGCCGGCAGCTCGCCGACGAGGACGAGTGACCACCTGGGCCGACCTGCGGGTGCGCGCCGCCGCCCGGTTGCGCGACACGACCGCGCCGGCGCCGGAGATCGAAGCGCGGTGGATGGTGGAGCGCGTCTCCGGCTACGACGGCGTCGAGCTGGTGGTCGGCGAGCACGAGCCGGCGACCGCGCCCGCGATCCAGCACCTGGACGACATGCTCGCGCGGCGGGCCGCGGGTGAGCCGCTGCAGTACGTGCTCGGCCGGTGGGACTTCCTCGGGCTCGACCTCATGGTCGACCGGCGAGTCCTCGTCCCGCGTCCGGAGACCGAGGTGGTGGCCCGCACCGCGATCGAAGAGAGCGTGCGGCTCGGGGCGCGCCGGGGCGAGCACGATCCGTGGGGCGGCGCCACGACGTCGTTCCCCGTCGCCGACCTGGGCACCGGCTCGGGCGCGATCGCGTTGGCGCTGGCGCGTGAGCTCCCCGACGCCGAGGTGTGGGCCACCGACGTGAGCGAGGACGCCTTGGCCGTCGCCCGCGCCAACCTGGCCGGGGTGGGCTCCGCCGCCACCCGGGTGCGGCTGGAGTCCGGCTCGTGGTTCGACGCGCTCCCGGACGCGCTGCGCGCACGCCTGCGGCTCGTGGTGTCGAACCCGCCTTATGTCGCCGAGCACGAGTTCCCCGACCTGCCCGCCGACGTCGCCGACTGGGAACCGCGCCAGGCGCTGGTGAGCGGGCCCTCCGGCCTGGAGGCCATCGAGGCGATCCTCGCCGGCGCGCGCGACTGGCTCGATCCGGCGGGGGGCACGCTCGTGGTGGAGCTCGCGCCCCATCAGGCCGACGTTGCGGTCGGAGCCGCCACCACCGCCGGGTTCGACGACGTGGGCATCGTGCGCGACCTCGCCGATCGTGAGCGCGTGCTCGTCGCCCGGGGCGGCGTCCCCACGTAGCGCAGCCCGCTATCGTCACCCGCATGGCGCTCTGGCCCCACGACTACGAAGGCCTCCGCGACGAGGCCCGCGCGATGGCCCGCACGATCGCCGAGGCCGTGATGGCCGGCACCGCGCAGCCCACCGACCGCGACGAGCGCGTCCGGGCGCAACGCGAGCTGCTCGCCGCGTTGGAGGTGCCCTCGCCCGCGGGTGTCGACGAGGACATCGCCGGCGTCCCCTGCCGGGTGTTCCGCCCGATCGGGCCGCCCAAGGCGGTGTACCTGCACTTCCACGGCGGCGCCATGATCCTGGGCTCACCGCTGATGAACGACGTGAGCAACGCCGACCTCGCCGAACGGCTCGGCCTCGCGGTGGTGTCGGTCGACTACCGCCTGGCGCCCGAGCACCCGTTCCCGGCGGGCTCCGACGACTGCCTCGCGGTGGCCGCGTGGCTGGTCGAGCACGCCGAAGCGTGGTTCGGCACCGGCGACCTGCTGGTCGGCGGCGAGTCGGCCGGCGGGTACTTCGCCGCGCTCACGCTGCTGCGCGTGCGCGACGAGCTCGGCGCCATCGACCGCGTCCGGGGCGCCAACCTCGTGTTCGGCGTCTACGACCTCGGGGGGACGCCGGCGACCCACGGGTTCCGCCCGTCCGACACGCCCGACATCCTCGACCTCGACACCTTCTCCTTCGTGCACGAGTGCTACCTGCCCGACCACACGCCCGCCGAGGCGCGCGTCCCCGCGATCTCGCCGCTCTACGCCGATCTCCGCGACCTGCCGCCGGCGCTGTTCACCGTCGGCACCGCCGACCACCTCCTCGACGACAGCCTGTTCATGGCCGCCCGGTGGGCCGCGTACGGCAACGAGTCGGAGCTCGCGGTGTATCCCGACTGTGTGCACGGCTTCACCGGCTTCCCCATGGAGCTGGCGAAGCGGGCGAACGAACGGATCGACGACTTCCTGGTGCGGGCGGCCGGCTGATCGCGATGGCCGACGAGCTCGACGTCGACGCGATGATCGCCCGCTTCCGCGAGCGCGCCGACGCGGTGCGCGAGCGGCCGCTCCCTCCGGTCGCGGGCGCGGAACGGCAACGGTTCGTGGAGCAGGCCCAGCGCGACTTCCAGGACTTCGCCATCATCGGCGATGCCACCTGGGAGTTCACCGACGGCGTCCTCACCCTGCGCATCCAGCTGAGCAGCTGAGGGAGCGGATCAGTCCGTCCTTCGGTGCATCTGCTCGTCGAGCTGCTCGTTGGGGTCGAGGTGCTGGAGGAAGGCGCGGTCGACCGCGACCCAGATCGTCTTCGAGAACGGGTAGCCCAAGGTGGGCACGACGATCATCAACGGCACCAGGATCGCGAGCAACGGCACCACCGGTACGTCGGGCACCGTCAGCACGAGCGCCACCGCGAACGCCACGATGAACACCGCGCCCGCCAGCCCGATGTTGATCGCCAATGCACCCGCCCAGTAGCCCTGCTCCCGTTCGAAGTGCAGCCCGCACCGCGGGCAGTCGTCGACCATCGTGAAGTACCGCCGGAAGAGGTGCCCGCGGCCGCAGCGCGCGCACCGCTTCGTCGCACCCCACCAGAGCATGCGGCCCCGCGACGTCCGCGTCATCCCACCTCCTCCTCCTGCTCGACCACCGGCCACACCGGCACGCCCGCGACCGCGGAGTCGGGGCAGATCGAGCGGTACCGGCAGCGAAGGCACACCTCGGCATCGGCCACGCCCGCGAAGTCGACCTCACTGCGGATGGCGACGACCTCGCACCGCAGCTCGTCCTCGATCGCGCGCAGGTCGTCGGCGTCGGGCTCGAACGGCTCGGGGTCGTCGAGCACTTCGGTGGCCAGGTGCTCGAAGGTGATGCGCACGCGGAGCCCGAGCCGCTCGGCGAGCGGTGCGACCACCCAGGCCTGCAGGCGGGCCTGCGAGTCGTCGGCGACGCGGTCGGTCCACACGCGGCCGGTCTTGTAGTCGCGCACGTCCAGGATCCCGTCGTGCACCCACAGCGCGTCGAGCCGCGCGGTGGCCATGAAGGGCGCGGTCGGGTGCGGACCGAAGCGGGCGCGGGTCACCTCGTGGCCGAGCGCGTCGGCAGGGGTCGGGCAGCGCGTCGTGTGCCGCGCCAGCTCGGCGCGCATCCGCTCGTTGTCGCCGAAGCCGTGGCTCTCGAGCACGTCGTCGACGTGCGCGCGGTCGCGGCAGGTGCCGCGCTCGTGCACCAGGCGCAGGACGTCGTGCATCTGCTGCCCGTGCACGGTCCCGGGATCGGTGTCGCTCGACGGGATGCCGAACAGGCACGCGTTGCGCCATTCGCGCGGGCACCGGCGCCACGTGTCGAGGTTGGTGGGGGTGACGTGGAGGATGCCCGGGAGGAGGTCGCGCCGGCGGCCGTAGTGCGCGCCCTTGCGGTGCTCGGGGCACGCCGCGACGACCGCGCAGGTGCCGCAGTCGTCGCCGGGGGTGGTCGTCGGCTCGGCGGCGCGGTCGTGCACGATCGCGAGCCGGCGGTCGAACCACTCGGTCACCGCGGGGCGGGCGTCCGGTTCGACGACCTGCTCCCGCACGAGGCCGCGGAGGAGGTCGACCCACACCACGCGCAGCGGGTTGCCGTCGAGCCAGCGCGTGAGCCGGAGGAACGCCAGCTGCAGCGCGGGCAGGTCGAGCGGCTCGTGCGGCGGGACCCGGCGGCCCCAGAGCTCGACCTGCCGCAGCTCGTGGCCCCCGTCGGCGGTGCGCACCGGGAGGTCGATCCAACCGCCGACCCGCACGCCGCGCCGTTCCGTCGGTTGGTCGGTGCCCGGGTCGTCCCAGCGCGCCGGGCGCGCCGCGAAGATCTGCGCGTACCAGTGCGCGGCCTGCGTGAGGACGGCCTGCTCCTCGGGGAGCAGTGCGGGTTCGAGCGCGGCGCCCATGCCGTCGAAGTCGGCGGCGGTGGGCGCGCGCAGCTCGGCGTGCGCGTCCCGGGCGGCGGCGAGGAACGCGTCCCGGAGCCGGCTGCGGTGCACCGGGTCGTGTGACCGTTCGCCCCCCTCGAAGGCGCGGGCCAGGCGGCGGCCGCACATCGTCTCCGCCCGCTGCAGGAGGAACGGCGTCACCCGCGGCGCGACCTGGGTCTCCGGCATGGTGCTCAGGCTACGGGCCGCTCTCCTCGCGGCCGCGCTCTTGCGCAGGATCGACTCAGCCGATCAGGTTCCCCTTGACGGAGATGGCGTTCGACGCCTTGCAGTCGAACGTGCCCTTCTTCGTCGGGTACTGGCGCACCCACTTGCCGCTCTTGAACTGCGTGATCACGAAGCACTGCGTGATCTTGCCGTCCTTGAACGACCGCTTGCCGAGCATGCCGCCGGCGTCGAAGTCGGTGAGCCCCTTGATCGCGGTGATGAGCTTCGCGCGGGTGAGCCCGTTCACGCCGTCCGACTTGACCACCGCGTTCACCGCGTCGGCGAAGGCCAGCACGGCCCCGTACGAGTAGGCCGCGAACTGGTCGGGCGTGCCGCCCACCTGCTTCATGTACTTGACGAAGTTGGCCACGGTCTTGTTGACCGAGGCCTCCTCGAACGGCAGGAACCCGAGTTGCTGGACCTCGCCCTCGAAGGCCTGCGCGTTAGCCTTGATGAGCGCGTTGCCGTAGCACGACGAGCACTCCCAGAGGACCTTCGACGAGTCGATGCCCTGGAGCGTGGCCTCGTTGCGGAGCAACAGCCCCTGGTTGGCCGAGGCGATGTTCAGCGCCCAGTTCGAGTTGTCCTGCTTCATCTTCTGCACGATGGGCGTGAACACGCTCTGCGGGTCACGTCCCGACACGGCGACCGCGGGGTCGCCCTGGTCCATCTTGATGCCCGCCGCTTGCGCGGCTAGGGCAGCAAGGATGCCGCCGCGGGCGGCATCCTTGGTGTCGTTCCCGATGATGGTCACACCGTGCAGGCCCCCCTTGTGCTGGGAGAGCTCCCACTTCGGCGGTCCCTGGTTGACATTGAAGGTCTGGGGGGTCGCGGTGACGGTGGCACAGTCGATCTGCGTGCCGAACGCCGGGAACGCCATCGGAGAGCACGACTCCGGCACACCGGTCGCGACCGAGGAGAGGTCGGGGATGCCAGTCGCCTGCCCCGCCTGGTCCTTGCAATTGACGATGTCCTCAACCTGGGTCAGGAACAGCGCAAACCCCCCAACCAGCGCGTAGTCGTTCTGGCAACCCTGGATGGTGGCGTTGCGCGTCTCGTTCCCGTTGAGATGCGAGTCGTAGAAGTCGACGACGACCTTGCGGCCGGCCAGGCCGCCCCCGCCGGCCTTGCTGTTCAGGTACGCGGCCCCGGCCTTCACGCCGTCGACCGCGCCCTTGAACAGGCCCGGTGCGAAGGGGTTGTCGACGTCGGCCACCACCGCGATGTGGATCTCGCTGGCCGTGACCCCGACCTCGGTGGCTTGCGGCTTCTCGTTGCTCGACTGTGCGGTCGCCGGCCCTACTCCGAGTGCCAGCAGGCTGGCGAGTAGCGCGCCGATCACGATCGCGTTCCGGAGCTTGACCACGATTCCCCCCACGGGTCGATGCCTCGCCACCACTCTTGCACGACCGGGCCCTCGACGCTGGTCACCCCGGACCGGGATCCGTCACGCCCGGTGCAGGTCACCTTCCCTACACTGGCCCGGTCGCCGACGCGGGAGCGCCCATGCGGATCGCCATCGGCTCCGACCACGCGGGCTACCGCCTGAAGGAGCACTTCATCGCCGTCCTCAAGGAGGGCGGCCACGAGGTGCACGACCTCGGCACCGACTCCGAGGAGCCGGTCGACTACCCGATCTACTGCTCCGCGGTGGGGCGGGAGGTGGCCGCCGGCCGGGCCGAGCGTGGCATCGTGCTCGGCGGGAGCGGCCAGGGCGAGCAGCTGTCGGCCAACAAGGTGAAAGGGGTGCGCGCCGCGCTCTGCAACGACCTCTACACCTCCGAGTACTCGCGCCGGCACAACGACGCCAACGTGCTGTCGCTCGGCGCCCGGGTCGTCGGCGAGGGCCTCGCCGACGAGATCCTGCAGGTCTGGCTCACCACCGCCTTCGAGGGCGGCCGCCACCAGCGCCGCATCGACGAGATCACCGCCATCGAGAACGGGGAAATTCCGACGTGACGACACCAGCCGAGGCGCTCGCCGCCACCGATCCCGAGATCGCCGACATCATCCGGCGCGAGACCGTGCGCCAGAACACCACCATCCAGCTGATCGCGTCGGAGAACTTCGCCTCGCGCGCGGTGCTGGCCGCCCAGGGCTCGGTGCTCACGAACAAGTACTCCGAGGGCTACCCGGCGAAGCGCTACTACGGCGGCAACTTCGTGGTCGACGAGGCGGAGGAGCTCGCCCGCGATCGGCTCTGCGAGCTGTTCGGCGCCGAGCACGCGAACGTGCAGCCCCACTCCGGCGCCAACGCCAACATGGCCGCCTACCTGGCGCTGCTCGACCCGGGCGACAAGGTCATGGGCATGCGCCTCGACCAGGGTGGACACCTCACGCACGGGTCACCGGTCAACTTCAGCGGCCGCCTGTACGACTTCGTGTCGTACGGCGTCGACCGCGACTCCGAGCGCATCGACCACGACGAGCTGCGGGCCCTCGCCCTCGCCGAGCGGCCGAAGCTCATCATCGCCGGTGCCACCGCCTACCCGCGCATCATCGACTTCGCCGCCTTCCGCGAGATCGCCGACGCGTGCGGCGCGTTGCTCATGGTCGACGCCGCCCACATCGCCGGGCTGGTCGCGGGTGGCGTCCACCCGTCGCCGGTCCCGTACGCCGACGTCGTGACCACCACCACCCACAAGACCCTCCGCGGACCACGCGCCGGCGTGATCATGTGCCGCGAGCAGTACGCCGCCGCCATCGACAAGGCGGTGTTCCCGGGCCTGCAGGGCGGGCCGCTCATGCACGTGGTCGCGGCGAAGGCGGTCGCGTTCAAGGAGGCGATGCAGCCCGAGTTCGCTGACTACGCGGCGGCCATCGTGCGCAACGCCGCCGCCCTTGCCGACGCCCTCGCCGCCGAGGGGTTCCGCATCGTGTCCGGCGGCACCGACAACCACCTCATGCTGGTCGACCTCCAGCCGTTCGGCGTCACCGGCAAGCTGGCCCAGGAGGCGCTCGACCGCGCCGGGATCACGTGCAACAAGAACGCGATCCCGAACGACCCGGAGAAGCCATTCGTCACCAGCGGGCTCCGGCTCGGCACCGCCGCGGTCACGACCGCGGGCATGCGTGAGGCGGAGATGGGGGAGATCTCCTCGCTCATCGCCCAGGTGCTGCGCAAGGTCGACGACGAGGACATCGCCGCCGACGTCCGCGCCCAGGCCGCCGACCTCTGCCGCCGCTTCACGCCCTATCCGGGTCTCTGAGCCGAGCCTCTGACGCCGTGCGTCGACGACCGCACCCGGCGAGATCCGCCCTTCACGCGGCGGAGCCCCTGCTCGCCTCGCCTCCGGCGAGGCTCGGCTCTCCGAGCCGGGTCTCCGCCGCTGGGCGGAACTTCTCGCCGGTCACGGTCGTCGCCACCCGGCTCCACCACTCCGAGAGCGCCCGCTAGATGCCGGGGTATCTGACCGTCGCGGGGATCGCCGCGGTCGTCACGTTCGTGTTGACGTTCGTGATGCGGAAGGTCGCGCCCCGCATCGGTGCGGTCGCGATGCCGGGCCCGCGCAGCATCCACACCCGCCCGACGCCGTCGCTCGGCGGGGCGGCGATGTTCATCGGGTTCGTGGTGGCGATGGCGGTGGCGTCGCAGCTCGGCCAGTTCCACGAGATCTTCGCCGACAACTCCGAACCCCTCGGCCTGCTGCTCGCGGGCGGGGTCATGTTCGTGGTCGGCGCCATCGACGACCTGCGCGAGGTGTCGCCCCCCGCCAAGCTCGCGGGCCAGGTGCTGAGCGGCAGCGTCCTGTCGCTGCTCGGCGTCACCATGCTCTACTTCCGGGTCCCGTTCGCCAGCTACGAGTACGTCGTGCTCTCGCCCGACCTCGCCCCGCTCGTCACCGTGCTGACCGTGGTGGTGATGGCGAACGCGATCAACCTCATCGACGGCCTCGACGGCCTCGCCTGCGGGATCGTGATGATCGCGGGGGCGGCGATGTTCCTCTACGCCGACCGGCTGTTCAAGGCCGGACTGCTCGAGGGCTCGAACATGGGCCCGCTGGTCGCCGCCATCACCGTCGGCATCTGCGTGGGCTTCCTGCCCCACAACTTCAACCCCGCGCGCATCTTCATGGGCGACGCGGGTGCGATGTTCCTCGGCCTGCTGCTCGCCACCACCACCATCACGGTGGGTGGGCGCACCGCCGACCCGTTCAGCGGCCAGACGTACTTCTACTTCGCCCCGCTCGCCATCCCGCTGGTGATCCTCGGCGTGCCGATCTTCGAC
>DATBBL010000422.1:0-8109 GCA_036271015.1 Acidimicrobiia bacterium | reverse complement strand
AAGTGAACAGCTTGACCCGGTACCCGAGCTCGCCGAGCGTCGCGGCGGCGGCGGCGCCGGCCAGGCCGCTGCCGACGACGATCACCTCGAACCGCCGCTTGTTCGCGGGGTTCACCAACTTCACGTCGAACTTGTGCTGCGACCACTTCTCGGCGATCGGCCCCGGGGGGATCTTCGCCTCGAGCTCACCGATCATCTGTTCACCGCTCCTGTCGTGATGAGCAGCGGCATGCTGACGTTGCCCACCGTGATCACCACCGCGAACCCGATAGCGAAGTACCGCCGCCAGATGTTCCAGCGCGGGTTGTTGAGCCCGAGGCTCTGGAACATGCTCCACGCGCCGTGGAAGATGTGGATGCCCAACGCGATCATCGCCACGATGTAGACGATCGCGACCGGCACCCGCTGGAAGCTGTAGAAGAGGTTGTCGTACGGGTCGCCGCGCACGAAGTGCGGGTTGGCGCTGCCCCATGTGAGGTCGAGCAGGTGGAAGACCACGAACAGGGCGACGATGATCCCCGTCCACCGCATGGTGCGTGAGGCGAAGTTCGCGGCCGCGTAGTCGCGCGGCGACTGGTAGCGCGTTGGCCGGGCCTTCTGGTTCATCCGGGTGAGCTGGTAGGCGGCGATGATGTGGCCGGCGAAGGCGGCGATGAGCACGACCCGCAGGCCCCAGAGGAGGACCGTGCGGGGGAGGGCGGGCTCACCCAGCGTGCGGAGCCACTCGCCGTAGGTGTTGATCTGCTCCCGGCCGAGGAACACCTTCAGGTTCCCGACCATGTGGGCGAGGACGTAGCCGAGCAGGATGATCCCGGTTACCGCCATCACCCACTTCTTGCCGACCGCCGAGCGCCAGAACCGGACCAGGAAGTGGCCCCGCGGCCGCGGGTCCGGGATCGGCGGGCCGGTGTAGCGCGCCAGGACGTCGGCGTCGTCGGCGCCGGCGTCCTGCGACGCGGTCGAGACCTCTTCCTCCACCTTCGCCATGTCGGAAAACGTACCTGTCACACCTTGTGAACAAGGGATTGTGAGCGTTTTCTCAAATGCCGGGCCAGGGGGGCAGCGGCCGCCCGGGAGTGGGGAGACCGGTCCAGCAGTAGACGTGCCCGGGTGCACCGCCGTCGACGGCGAAGAGGGTCCGGAGGTCGGGCCCGCCGAAGCAGAGGTTCGTGCTGACGGGGTGGTCGCCCGGACACTCGAGCTGCTCGACGACCGTGCCGTCGGGCTCGTAGATCGTCACCACATGGCCACCCCCGGCCATGTAGATCCGCCCCTCGACGTCGAGCGCGCCACCGTCGCCCACCCGCTCGGGGGCGAACAGCTCCCGGGTGCCGTCCGGGCGGAGCCGGACGAACCCGTGGTGCTCACCGTTCCGGCCGTTCTCGACGACGATCAGCGTCTCGTCGTCGGTGTCGAGGATGATCCCGTTCGGCGCCCAGAACCCGTCCGCCGCGACCCGCATCGAACCGTCGGGATCGAGGGCGAGGACGCGCCCGGTGGGGGGTTCCCGCGGGGGCCACAGGGGGTCGGTGAAGAACACGGTGCCGTCGGGCGCCACGCACAGGTCGTTCGGCATCTGCAACGGCGGGGTGAGGTAGCTCACCTGCCCGTCGGGCGCCACGCGCTGCAGGCCCGACGGCACGTAACGGGGCGGGGGGAGCTCGCCGAAGATCTCGAAGATCGAGAAGTCGATGCCGCCGTTCTGGGTCACGAGGAACCCGCCGTCGGCGGCGAGCGCGGCCCCGTTCGCGCCGCCGCCGGTGTCGGCGATCACCTCCCGGCGGCCGGATTCGGGCCAGATGCGCGAGAGCGTGCCCTCGGTGACGCTCGTGCAGACCAGGGTTCCCTCCGCCGCTGCGCCGTCGGGTGGGCACCAGACCGGTCCCTCGCCGAACTCGGGCCCGGAGCAGATGACGTGCGGTCCGTCCATCGCGTCATCCTCCCATCAGCGTCGCCTCCGGTGCCGCGGGCCGCCCGGTGACGTCTCGAGCGCCCGCGGTACGGTGGCGCGCGACGACCATCACCGAGCGGGAGTTGCCCTGATGACGCGTCCCGGAACCCTTGGCGAGCTCAAGGCCAGCGGCTGGGTCTCGCGCCCCGTGAAGGAAGAGGTGCGCGTGAACGCGCTGGCGCGGATCGGCGAGGGCCGGCCGCTGGTCGAGGGCGTGATCGGCTACGACGACACCGTCCTGCCCCAGCTCGAGAACGCCCTCATCGCCGGCCACGACGTGATCTTCCTCGGTGAGCGCGGTCAGGCGAAGACCCGCATGATCCGCTCGCTCACCGCGTTGCTCGACGAGTGGATGCCGATCGTCGGCGGCAGCGAGATCAACGACGACCCGTACGCGCCGATCTCCCAGCACGCGCGCGTGCTCGTCGCCGAACGCGGCGACGAGACGCCGATCGAGTGGGTGCACCGCGAGCGCCGCTTCGGCGAGAAGCTGGCCACTCCCGACACGTCGATCGCCGACCTCATCGGCGAGGTCGATCCCATCAAGGTGGCCGAAGGCCGGTACCTGTCCGACGAGCTCACCATCCACTACGGGCTCGTGCCGCGCACCAACCGGTCGATCTTCTCGATCAACGAGCTTCCCGACCTCGCCGAACGCATCCAGGTGGGCCTGCTCAACGTGCTCGAGGAGCGCGACGTGCAGATCCGCGGCTACAAGGTGCGCCTGCCGATCGACCTGATGCTGGTGGCGTCGGCCAACCCCGAGGACTACACCAACCGCGGGCGCATCATCACGCCGCTCAAGGACCGCTTCGGGGCCCAGATCCGCACCCACTACCCGCTCGACGCCGAGCTCGAGGCCGCGGTGGTCGAGCAGGAGGCGCGACCGCTCAGCGCCGACGGGCTCAACGTGCAGGTGCCCGCGTTCATGGCCGAGATCGTGGCCGAGATGAGTCAGCAGGCCCGCCGCTCGCCACACATCAACCAGCGCTCCGGCGTGTCGGTGCGACTCTCGATCGCCAACTACGAGACGCTCGTCGCCAACGCGACCCGGCGCTCGTTGCGCCACGGCGAGACCGAGGTGGTGCCGCGCGTGAGCGACCTCGACGCCCTCGTCGCCAGCACCGCGGGCAAGGTCGAGTTCGAGACCGTCGACGACGGGCGCGAGGAGCAGGTGCTCGACCGCATCGTGAAGGCGTCGATCCTCGAGACCTTCCGGGCCCGGACCAGGCCCGAGAAGCTCACCGACGTCGTCGGCGCATTCGAGAACGGCCTCGTGGTGCACACCGGGGAGGACATCGCGTCGTCGGAGTACGCGAAGCTGCTCACTGACGTGCCCGCGCTCCGGTCCACCCTCGCCGACCTCGAGGTCGGCGAGACCCCCGCGGGTGTCGCGTCGGCGACCGAGTTCGTGCTCGAGGGCCTCCACCTGTCGAAGCGCCTCAACAAGGACGCCATGGGCGGACGTGCCGCGTACCGCGGGCGCGGCTGACCCGTCCGTCGGCCCGAGGGCTACATCCCGCCGGTGCCGTCCTGGTTCTGCTGGAAGAGCTTGCACCCGCCCGAGGCACGGCGGTTCACGTTGTCCACCGCGCGCTCGATCTTCGGGTTGTCGACCACCGAGGTGTCGCCCGCGGCCCGCCGTTTCATGGCGTCGAGGTACAGCCGCGCGTCCTCGGCGACGTCCTTGGGCGCGGTCTCGGCGAGCTTCGCCACGAGGTCGGTCTGCTGGTTGATCTTGCCGACGAGCTTCGGCAGGTTGGTGTCGTAGTCGTAGGCGGCCTGGCAGAACGCCTTGCTCGGGGTCGGCAGCGACGACGACGAGTCCTCGGAGCACGCGGCCACCCCGGCAACGAGCAGCAGGGCGACGGCGACGGCCCGGGACCAGCGCATCCCTGCATTCTGGACCCCGGCCCGGCGCGAACCCGAAACCGGTACCGTGGGCTCATGGAGATGCAGCGGAGGCGTGGCCGGAGGCCGGGACGCCGGAGCGGAATCGACCAACTGTGATGGAGATGCAGCGGAGGCGTGGCCGGAGGCCGGGACGCCGGAGCGGAATCGACCAAGTGTGATGGCACGTCGAGCGGGTTTCCGATACTCACGCTGGGATGGCACCCAGACCGGGTTCGACCTCGATGCGGAGTCGCTGCTCGATGAGATGAGCGACGACCTCCTCTACCACGGTGACCTCAACGCGGCGCTGCGGCGGATGATGCAGCAGGGATTCCGCGACCGCAACGACGAGCGGCTGATGGGTCTGCGCGAGATGCTGGAGCGCCTGCGGGAGCGCCGCCGCCAGGAGCTGGAGAGCCGCGACCTCGGGGGCGTCTACGACGACATCGCCGAGCAGCTCAACGAGGTCGTCGACATGGAGCGCGAGGGCATCGAGCGGCGCGTCGAGGAGGCCACCCGCTCGGGGGACCAGCGTCGGCAGGAGCTGGTGGAGGACGTCGCCGAGCAACGCCGCCGGGAGCTGGAGGAGCTGCCCCCCGACCTCGCCGGCCGCGTGCAGTCGCTCCAGAACTACGAGTTCATGGACGACGCAGCACGCGAGCGGTTCGAGGAGCTGATGGACCAGCTGCGCGAGCAGCTGATGCAGAGCTACTTCAACCAGCTGTCCGAGGGCATGCAGAACATGACCCCCGAGCGCATGCAGCGCATGAAGGACATGCTCAACGAGCTCAACCAGATGCTCGAGCAGCGCGAGCGCGGCGAGGAGCCCGACTTCGAGGGCTTCATGGAGCGCTACGGCGACTTCTTCCCCGGCAACCCGCAGAACCTCGACGAGCTGCTCGAGCAGATGGCGCAGTCGATGGCGCAGATGCAGCAGCTCCTCAACTCGATGACGCCGGAGCAGCGCGCCCAGCTGCAGGCGCTCTCGGAGTCGCTGCTCGAGGACATGGACCTGCGCTGGCAGGTCGACCAGCTCTCCCGCAACCTCCAGAACGCCTTCCCGAACCTGCCGTGGCAGCGGTCGCAGAACTTCAGCGGCAACGAACCGTTGCAGTTCGGTGAGATGCCGGGGTTGCTCGACACCCTCGGCGACCTCGACGCGCTCGAGAACCTCATGCGCTCCGCCACCCAGCCCGGTGAGCTCGCCGAGGTCGACCTGGACCGCGCCCGCGAGCTGCTGGGCGACGACGCGGCGCGCTCGCTCGACCGGCTGCGCGAGCTCACCAAGATGCTGGAGGACGCCGGCCTCATCGAGCAGCGCGAGGGTCGGCTCGAGCTCACGCCGCGCGCGATCCGTGCCATCGGCAACAAGGCCCTCTCCGACCTGTATCGCAAGCTGATGAAGGACCGGACCGGCCGGCACGAGCTGGAGCGGGTCGGCGTGGGCAACGAGCACGCGCACGACCACAAGCCCTACGAGTTTGGCGACCCGTTCCACCTGAACGTGCAGGAGACGGTGAAGAACGCCATCTGGCGGGCGGGTGCTGGCACGCCGGTGCGGCTCTCGCCCGACGACTTCGAGGTGGAGCGCACCGAGATGCTCACCCGGTCGTCGACCGTGCTGCTCCTCGACGTGTCGCTCTCGATGCCGATGCGCGACAACTTCCTGCCCGCCAAGAAGGTGGCGATGGCGCTGCACGCGCTGATCACGAGCCAGTTCCCGCGCGACTACTTCGGGCTCGTGTCGTTCGGCCGCGTCGCTCGCGAAGTGAAGCCCGAGCTGCTGCCCGAGATGAGCTGGGACTTCGAATGGGGCACCAACATGCAGCACGCGCTGCTGCTGGCCCGCAAGCAACTGGCCCGCCAGAGCGGCACGAAGCAGATCATCATGGTCACCGACGGCGAGCCCACCGCCCACATCGAGGGCGGTGAGGCCTACTTCCAGTACCCGCCGTCGCCGGTCACCATCGAGGAGACCCTGAAAGAGGTCATGCGCTGCACGCGCGACGGGATCCGTATCAACACCTTCATGCTCGACGAGAGCTACTACCTGCGCTCGTTCGTGGAGCAGATGATGCGGGTCAACGGGGGCCGGGCGTTCTTCACCAACGCCGACACCCTCGGCGACTACGTGCTGGTCGACTTCCTCGACCACCGACGCCAACACCGCCGCGCCGGCTGACCCAGCGCTCCCTCCCCACACGTTGCGTCACTTCTCGCCGTCATACGCGCTCGAGTGACGCAACCTCGGGGGTGGGACCGGTGTAGGTGGCGCGGATCCGGTAGCGCAACCGGTGCTGGTACTCCTCGAGGCCGTGCGCGATCCAACCTGCGCTGCGGGCGATGGCGAAGATCGCCTCGCCGGCGCCGTCGGCCATGCGCATGGCCTCGGCGAGCACACCGAGCGCGAAGTCGACGTTGGCGTACGGCCCGCCGACGCCCGTCATCACGTCGAGCACCCCGGACGCGGCGCGCCAGACGTCGCGGGGTGGCCGGCTGGCCTCCACCGCTTCGAGGAGCACCGGCGCCCGGGGATCGGGACCCTCGTAGACCGTGTGACCGAACCCGGGCACGCGCTGGTCGTCACGCAGGGCGCGGCCGACGGCCGTCTCCGCGTCGGTGGCGATCGCCTCGCGGAGCAGGGCGCGCACGAACTCCGACGCCCCGCCGTGCAGCGGACCGCCTGCGGTCGCGAGCCCGGTGAGGAGCAGCAGGTAGGGATCGGCCCATGCCGAGGCGGCCACGCGCACCGCCAGCGTCGACGTCGCGAGCTCGTGATCGGCGAGCAACGAGAGCGCGCGGTCGAGCGCGCGCACACGACGCGTCATCGGTTCGAGTGGCGACACGCGTGTCCAGAGTCGTCGCGCCAGTGAGCCGGTCGACGACGGCGCGTCGCGAGGGTCGACCGGCGGCAGTGCTTCGACGAGGGTGGCGAGGAGCGTGCCGGCCCGTGCACCCACCGCGGCGACTCGCCGATCGTCGCGCAGCGGATCGCCGGGGCGGAGCGCGGCGACGGCGACGCGGAGCCGGTCCGGCAGCGGCGTGGCCGCCGGCAGCGCGGCCTGCACCTCCCGCGCGGTCGCGACGCCGGCGGGGTCGGCGGTCCAGTGGTCGGTCGGGCCGAACGTCGTGCCCCACAGCCACGCCGCGACCTGCTCGTAGTGGGCGTCGACCGCGGCCCGGGTGGCGTCCCACCCCCGGTAGGCGAGGTGGCCGGCCGGGTCGAGGGCGGTGATCGCCTGGTCGACGACGATCTCGGGACCGGCCCGGCCCGGTCGGGCCCGGCCGTGCCCGGCCAGGCGCTCGACGTCGCGGCGGGCGTACCGGCTGGTGCGACTCCCCGCCGGGCGTTCCCGGCGGATCAGTCCCCGGCTGACGTAGGCGTAGAGGGTCTGGGGCTTCACGCCGAGGCGGGCGGTCGCCTCCGTCGCGCTCAGCCAGCGATCGTCGGCCATACGGCATCATATTGACAGTTGATCAACGTTGACAAGACCGCGATCGCGCCGGATGCTCGGGACGACCAAATGACAAGGAGATGGCAACGATGACCATGACCGACGCCGCTACGCCCCGCGGCCTCAAGGGTGTGATCGTGGCGGACACCGCGCTGGGCGACGTCCGCGGCCTCGAGGGCTTCTACCACTACCGCCAGTACTCGGCCCCGGAGCTGGCGGCGAAGCGCACCTTCGAGGACGTGTGGTACCTGCTCTTCGAGGGCGAGCTGCCCTCACTCGCCCGCCGCGACGAGTACACCGCCCGCATCGCGGCGGCGCGGCACCTCCCCGCCGTCGTGCTCGACCTGCTCCCGGCGATGGTGGGCGCGGGCACGCCGCCACTCGCGGCGCTGCGCACCGCGCTCTCGCACCTCGCGGCGGTCGAAGCGATGCCGCCGACGTACGACGCCGATCCACAGACCATCCGGGCCAACGCGCTGCGGCTGTGTGCGGTGACGCCGGTGCTCGTCGCCGCCCTCTACCGGGCGTCGATCGGCGCCGCCGCCATCGCGCCGCGCGACGACCTGGGCTCGGCCGCGAACTACCTGTACATGATCGACGGCGAGGTGCCCGAGCCGGCCCGGGCCCGGGCCATCGAGCAGTACCTCATCCTCGCCATCGACCACGGGTTCAATGCGTCCACGTTCACCGCCCGCGTGGTCACGTCCACCGGTGCCGACGTGGGTGCCGCGGTTGTCGCGGCCTTGGGCGCGCTCTCCGGACCGCTGCACGGCGGCGCGCCGAGTCGCGCGCTCGACACCCTCGACGCGA
>DATBBL010000421.1:0-27603 GCA_036271015.1 Acidimicrobiia bacterium | reverse complement strand
TGGCCGAGGGTCGAGCCCCTACTGGCCAGGGTCGAGAAGCCTGCTCGCTACATCGGGATGGAGCGGGGCAGCCTCCGGCCGGAACACCGGCCGTCCAGCACCTCCTGGCTCCTCGTCTACCCCGATACGTACGAGATCGGGCTACCCAACCAGGGGCTCCAGATCCTCTACGAGATCCTGAACGAACGTGACGATGCGGTGGCCGAGCGCGCCTACGCGCCCTGGCTCGACATGAACGAGGAGATGCGGGCCGCGGGCGTGCCGCTGTTCTCCGTCGACACCCACCACCCGGCCGGTGCCTTCGACGTGATCGCGTTCGGGCTCGCCGCCGAGCTGGTGTACACCAACGTGCTCGAGTGCCTCGACCTGGCCGGGGTGCCGGTCCGGGCCGAGGACCGCCGACCCGAGGATCCGCTGGTGATCGTCGGGGGGCACTGCGCCTTCAACCCCGAGCCCATGGCCGACTTCGTCGACGCCTTCGTGATCGGCGACGGCGAGGAGGCGGTGGGCGAGATCACCGAGGTGGTCGGCGCATGGACGCGGTCGGGGCGCACGGCGCGTGAGGGCGTCCTGCGCGAGCTGGCGACGATCCCCGGGGTCTACGTGCCCGCGGTGTACGAGGTCGACTACGACGGGCCCTTCATCGCCGAGGTGCGGACACGCTTCCCGGAGGCGCCCGATCGCGTCGACAAGCGCACCGTCGCCGACCTGGGCGACTGGCCCTACCCGAAGAACCAGCTCGTGCCGCTCATCGAGGTCGTGCACGACCGGCTCAACGTCGAGGTGTTCCGGGGTTGCACGCGGGGCTGCCGCTTCTGTCAGGCCGGGATGATCACCCGGCCCGTACGCGAGCGCCCCGCCGAGCAGGTGCGGACCATGGTGCGCGACGGGCTGCGCCGCACCGGCTACGACGAGGTCGCGCTCACCTCGCTGTCGACCGCGGACTTCTCGGGGATCGACGGTCTCGTCGCCGGGTTGGTGAACGAGCAGCAGGGGTGCGGCAACGTCGGGCTCTCCCTGCCGTCGTTGCGGGTCGACGCGTTCACCGTCGGCATCGCCAGCGAGATCCAGAAGATCCGCCGCACCGGGCTCACCTTCGCGCCCGAAGGAGGCACCTGGCGGATCCGCCAGGTGATCAACAAGCTCATCACCGACGACGACCTCTACGCCGCGGTCGAGGGGGCGTACTCGCAGGGATGGCAGCGGGTGAAGCTGTACTTCCTCATCGGCGTTCCCACCGAGATGGACGTCGACACGCTCGGGATCGCCGAGCTGGCCCGCGAGGTCGTGAAGATCGGGCGGAAGTACACCAAGAAGGCGAGCGCGACCGCCTCGGTGGGCGGCTTCGTACCCAAGGCGCACACGCCGTTCCAGTGGTTCGGGCAGAACCCCGTGGCCGAGCTGCAGCGCAAGGTCGGGCTCCTGCGCGACGAGCTGCGCCGCTCGGGCGCGCAGCTGCGGTGGCACGACCCCGCCGCCACGTACGCGGAGGGGATCGCGAGCCGCGGCGACCGGCGCATCGGCCGGGTCATCGAGCGGGTCTGGCGCGCCGGAGGCACCTTCCAGGAGTGGAGCGAGCGCTTCGTGCTCGACCGCTGGCTCGACGCCATGGCCGCCGAGGGCCTCGACCCCGACTGGTACGTCACCCGGCACCGCACCGAGGACGAGATCCTGCCCTGGGACCACATCGCCGCCGGTCTCCACCGCGACTTCCTCTGGGACGACTGGCAGGAGGCGCTGCGGGCCCACGGCCTCCCCGACTGTCGCTGGACCCCGTGCTACGACTGCGGCGTGTGCACCGACTACGCACTCGAGCACGTCGTGGCGTCGGCGGTACCGCCGGCCGGCGGCAGCCAGGGCACCGGGCAGGGGCTCAGCTTCGGCGGGTCCGCCACGTCGGTGCCAGTGGAGCTGACCGCGCGATGAAGGGCAACGGCGTCCGATGAGGGGGGATTCGGGGTTTCCCGTGCGCATCCGCTTCGCCAAGCGGGGCAAGGTGCGGTTCATCTCGCACCGCGACGTGGCCCGGGCGTTCGAGCGCGCGTTCCGCATCGAGGAACTGCCCCTGGCGTTCACCGAAGGCTTCTCACCCCGCCCGAAGGTCAGCTTCGGGCTGGCACTCTCGGTCGGGCACGAGAGCGACGCCGAGTACCTCGACGTCGAGCTCACGGAGCCCGTCGACACCGAATCGCTCCCCGAGCGGCTCACTCCGGCGTTGCCCGAGGGCATGCCCGCCACCGGCGCCGTGCGCCTGATCGAGCGCGCGCCCGCCCTGCAGGAATCGATCACCGAGGTCCAGTTCCGCGTTGCGACCGTCGACGGTCGTGGGCAGGCCGTGCCGGCCGACGTTCTCGCCGCGGCGGCGGCAGGCGCGTTGGCCAGCGACGAGCTGGCGGTCACCCGGACCCGCAAGGGCAAGGAGAGCGTGGACGATCTCCGTCCCGCGCTCCGTGCCATCGAGGTCGGTCACGACGGCGACGAGCCGGTGCTCGACCTCACGTTGTCGACCCAACCCCGTGGTGCACGTCCGCGTGAGGTGCTCGACGCCCTCGACCGGTTCACCGGAGCCGGTGGAGGCGTCGGCCTCACCGAGCACCACGTACTCCGAACTGCACAATGGATCGAACGCGGCGGCGCGCGGCTGGAACCGCTGGCCGCCGACGCGTTCGCGCCCGCCCTGGAGGCGAGCGCATCATGAGAGAAGGAACCGATGTCCGACGAGACGCTCCCGGAGGCCACCACACCCTCGGGCCCGACCAGCGGCGCCACCGCCGCTCCGACCTCACGCCCTGAATCCACACCAACTGGTCCCGCGCTCCCTCGGACCGAATCGCCCGCCGAATCGGCGCGCCTGACTACCGATTCGTCCGCCGAATCGGCGCGTCCGACCACCGATTCGTCCACCGAATCGGCGCGCCGCGGCGACGAATCCGCCGAATCGGCCGCCGAATCGGTCCCACGTGAAACCTCGGGTGACGGCGCGCCGGGCGCCACCAACGCCGACGGCACGCCCAAGCGCCGCCGCCGGCGCGGCTCGCGCGGCGGCCGCAACCGCCGCAAGCCCGGCACCGGAGCCGCCGCCGGCGCCAACGGCCGGGCGGACGCCGATGCCGACGACGACGATGCCGTCGACGACGAGGACAACGCCGTCGTCGTCACCGCCGAGGTCGAGATCGAGGTGGACGAGGAGTCGGTCGTCGCCCAGGACTACACCGACGCCGCCGCCGACCGTGGCCTGACCACCGACGACGTCGCCGAGGTCGCGCTGGAGGAGGCCGGCATCAGCCACACCCCCCGCCCGCGCATCGGCGATTCGCGTCCCGCGCCGAAGCCCCAGATCGGCGACTCGCGCCCGGCCTCGCCCGGCAACGGGGCCGGTGGCAACGGCGCGGCCGCGACCGACGCCGCCACCGGCGAGCCGGGCCCCAAGCGTCGCCGTCGCCGCGGTGGCCGCGGACGGGGGCGCGGCGGCAACGGCGGGAACGGCGGCACCACCCCGGTCGGCACCGCGCCCGGTGGCGGCGGTGGTGGGCGCGCTCGGACCCCGCAGCCCCGTCGGGACGAAGTCGTGCGGGCCGACCTGGGCGTGGGTGAGACGCCGCTGGCCGCCCTCGACGACGACGTCCTCGAACGGCGCCGCGGCCGCACCCGGAAGGGGCGGCCGGCCGGGCGCTACCTGATGTGCGTCCATGTGCTTGAGGGTGGCCACACGCACATCGCGGTGCTCGAAGGCCGGAGCCTGGTCGAGCACTCACTGGCGACGCCCACCGGCAACGAGTCGATCGACGGCAACATCTACCTCGGCCGGGTGCAGAACGTCCTGCCCGGCATGGAGGCGGCGTTCGTCGACATCGGCACGCCCAAGAACGGCGTGCTCTACCGGGGTGACGTCGCGTTCGACAAGTCCGATGTCGAGGGCGGCAACAAGCCGAAGATCGAGCGCATGCTCAAGAACGGGCAGATGATCACCGTCCAGGTGACGAAGAACCCGATCGCCCACAAGGGCGCCCGTCTCACCCAGGAGGTCAGCCTCGCCGGTCGGTTCCTGGTGATGGTGCCGGGCGAACCCGACACCTACGGCATCTCGAAGCGCCTCCCCGACGACGAGCGCAAGCGCTTGCGCAAGGTGCTCGACGGCATCCGGCCGTCCGACGCCGGGCTCATCGTGCGGACCGCGGCCGAAGGCGCGACCCAGGACGAGCTCGAGCGCGACGTCCGCCGGCTCCGGAACCAGTGGGACCAGATCTCGGCCCTCGCGGGCTCGTCGAAGCAGGCGAAGCTCCTGTACCAGGAGCCCGACCTCGTGCTCCGGCTGATCCGCGAGGAGTTCACCAAGGAGTACCGGGGCATCGTCATCGACGATCGCGCGCTCTTCGAGGAGACCCGCGGCTACGTCGAAGCGATCGCCCCCGAGCTCGCCGACCGGGTCGAGTACTACGACACCGAGGAGGAGGGACTGCCGATCTTCGAGCGGTTCCACATCTCGGAGCAGCTCCTGAAGGCACTCGACCGGAAGGTGTGGCTGCCGTCGGGCGGCTCCCTGATCATCGAGCGCACCGAGGCCCTCACCGTGATCGACGTGAACACGGGCAAGAACGTGGGCAAGTCGAACCTCGAGGAGACCGTTTTCCGCAACAACCTGGAGGCGGCCGAGGAGATCGCCCGGCAGCTGCGCCTGCGCGACATCGGCGGCATCATCGTCATCGACTTCGTCGACATGGAGATCAAGGCCAACCGCGACGAGACCATGCGGGTGTTCCGCGACGCGCTCGCACGGGACAAGACCCGCACCCAGGCGTTCGAGATGTCGGAGCTGGGCCTGGTGGAGATGACCCGCAAGCGGATCTCGGAGGGCCTGGTGGAGTCGTTCAGCGACACCTGCCCGACGTGCCACGGTCGGGGCTTCGTCCTCGACGACGCGCTGCTGCGGTCGATGGACTAGCCTGAACCGGTTCCCGGCACTGAATCCGAGGGGTTTCCCGCGCCATGTACGCAGTCATCCGCACCGGCGGCAAGCAATACAAGGTCGAGGCCGGTGAGCAGCTCGAGGTCGAGCGGCTCGGCCTCGACGACGGCAGCGAGGTCGAGCTCGCGCCCGTCCTGGTGGTCGACGGTGAGACGGTGCAGGCGACGCCGGCGCAGCTCGACGGCGCGACGGTCACGGCCCGGATCGTCGGCGCCACCCGCGGACCCAAGATCGACGGGTTCGTCTACAAGCCCAAGAGCAACAACCGCCGCCGCTACGGCCACCGTCAGGACCTCTCGGTCATCGAGATCCTCGACATCACGCCGGCGAGCGCGAAGCAGTAGGAGCTGAGCCATGTCGAAGAAGAAGGGCGCGTCCTCGTCGCGCAACGGTCGTGACTCGAACGCACAGCGGCTCGGCGTGAAGGTCTTCAGCGGCACCGAGGTCCACGCGGGCACGATCATCGTGCGCCAGCGGGGCACGCGGTTCCACCCGGGAGAGAACGTCGGCAAGGGCAGCGACGACACGCTGTTCGCCACCGCGAACGGCGTCGTGAAGTTCGGCCACCGCCGCGGTCGCAAGCTCGTCGACATCGTCCCGTCCGCACCCGAATAGGGACGACGACGGGGGAAGTCCACCGGCGCGTGGCGACGCCGTCCTTAGGCTGACGGCATGTCCTCGTTCGTCGACCTCGTCCAGGTCAACCTCCGCGGCGGTGACGGCGGCGCGGGCGCAGTGTCCTTCCGGCGCGAGGCTCACGTCCCGAAGGGCGGCCCCGACGGCGGCGACGGCGGGTCGGGCGGAGACGTCCACCTGCAGGCGGACCGCAACGTGGCGTCGCTGCTGGCCTACCGCGACCATCCGCACCGGCGGGCGGAGTCGGGCAAGCACGGGTCCGGCAACAAGCGGCACGGCTCCCGCGGCGCCGACCTCGTGGTCATGGTGCCCGAGGGCACCCAGGTGAAGTCCCGCGACGGTGAGCTCCTCGCCGACCTCGTGCGCCACGGCGACCGCTACCTCGCCGCCCGCGGTGGGCAGGGTGGCCGCGGCAACGCCCGCTTCCTGTCCAACGCCCGGCGCGCGCCGGGGTTCGCCGAGCAGGGCGAGTACGGCGAAGAGCACTGGCTGCGCCTCGAGGTGAAGCTGCTCGCCGACGCCGCGCTCGTCGGGTTCCCCAACGCAGGCAAGAGCACGCTGATCGCGGCGATGAGCGCGGCGAAGCCGAAGATCGCCGACTACCCCTTCACCACGCTCGAACCGAACCTCGGCGTGGTGCGCTTCCGCGACCACGAGTTCGTGGTGGCCGACATCCCGGGCCTCATCGAGGGCGCCGCCGAAGGGCGCGGCCTGGGGCACGAGTTCCTCCGCCACGTGGAACGGGCGCGGGTGCTCGTGCTCCTCCTCGACCTCGCCCCGGTCGACGAACGGCCGCCCGCCGAGCAGGCCCGGGTGCTGCTCGACGAGCTCGGCCGCTACCGACCCGAGCTCCTCGACCGGCCCCGGCTCTTCGTCGGGTCGAAGGCCGACGTCGCCACCTTCGCGCTCGAGGACGCCCTCCACGGCGACGCGCTCGACGCAGCCGAGGGACTGACCATCTCGGCGGTCACCCGGCAGGGCCTCGACGAGCTCCTCGGGCGTCTCGGCGCGTTGGTCGGTGAGGCGCGAGCGGAGGAACCCGAACCCGAGCCGTTCGTGGTGCTGCGGCCGGCGGAGGAAGGCTTCACGGTCGCACGCGACGACGACGGCGCGTGGCGCGTGCACGGACGCACCGCCGAGCGCGTGGTGGCCATGGCCGACCTCACCAATCTCGAGGCGATGGAGTACGTGCAGTACCGGCTGCGGAAGATGGGCGTCGAGCGCGCGCTCGCACGCGCCGGCGCGCGCGAGGGCGACGTCGTACGCATCGGCCCCGTCGAGCTCGACTACCTCGAAGGAATGGGGTAGCGATGGAGACGCAGCGGAGGAGCGCTCGGAGGAGCGGGGCGACGGAGCGGAGTCGACCGTGACAGTGGGCTCGACCGTCGTGGTGAAGGTGGGGACGTCGTCGATCACCTCGGAGGAGGGTGAGATCGACGACGCCTCCCTCGTCAAGCTGTGCCAGGAGCTCGCCGACGCGCGTGCCGCCGGTCACGAGGTGGTGCTGGTCAACTCGGGTGCGATCGCCGCCGGCCTCCCCGCGCTCGGCATGGACGTGCGCCCGACCGACATCGGGACGCTCCAGGCGGTCGCGGCGGTCGGCCAACCGCGGCTGATCGAGCGCTTCGGCGCGATCCTGGGCGGGCACGGGCTGCTGGCGGGCCAGGTGCTGTTGACCCCCCACGACTTCGGCATGCGCACGCAGTACCTCCACGCGCGCGAGACGTTGCGGCGCCTCCTCGACCTCGGTGTCGTCCCGGTCGTCAACGAGAACGACACCGTCGCCGACGACGAGATCCGCTACGGCGACAACGACCGCCTCGCCGCGCTGGTCTCGCACCTCGTCGGCGCCGACCTCCTCGTGCTCCTCACCGACACCGCCGGCATCTTCACCGCCGATCCGCGTCTCGATGCCGGCGCGTCGCTCATCGAGGAGATCGCCGAGGTCGACGCCGCGCTGGAGGCGGTCGCCGGTGGCACCGGGAGCGCGCGGGGGAGCGGCGGGATGGCCACCAAGCTGGCTGCGGCCCGGATCGCGGCGTGGTCGGGCGTGCGGGCCGTCATCGCCGCCGCCGACACGCCCGACGTCGTCAGCGCCGCCATCGCCGGGCGGCCGGTGGGGACGGTCGTGCGCGCGCGCACCCAACGGCTGCCGAGCCGCAAGCTGTGGATCGCGTTCGCCCGCGCCGCGTCGGGCCGGATCGTGGTCGACGACGGCGCCCGCCGCGCACTGTGTCGCGACCACCGCTCTCTGTTGCCGGCCGGCGTCCTCGGAGTGGAGGGCAACTTCGAGGCCGACGACGCGGTGGAGATCGTCGACGGGTCGGGAGTCCCGTTCGCCAAGGGCCTCGTGCGGTACGCGTCAACGGTGCTGGAGCGGGTGGCCGGCCGCCAGACCTCCGAGCTGGGGGACGGGCTGCCCCACGAGGTGGTCCACCGGGACGATCTCGTCGTCCTCCCCTGACCGGGAGCGGCCCCGATCACCCGCAACAGGGGCAATTCGGTACCCGCTCTTGCGCACCGGCCCCGCGTCCGTCACACTCCTACCTCACCAGCTCGTCGTCGACCGGCGGGGGGAGAGTCCTCGCACGAGGGCTTCGACGGTCGACGAGGAGCGGGAGGAAGGTGAGGCCGGGTCGCCTCGGCCGCAGCGCCCCCGGGCGACTGGCGGGATGCGCGGCTGGCGGGCGACACGGCCTCACCCCTCCCGAACACCGGGTCGACGGGGCGAACTCGGGCCGGTCGTCCACAGGGCCCGGGTACACTCGCCGCCATGTCCGCGCCCCTGGCCGTGCCCGAGCTCGGGCGGCGGGCGAAGGCCGCCGCCGCGCTCCTGGCCTCGGCCTCCACCGCGGAGAAGAACGCCGCCTTGGTGGCCGCGGCCGAGCTCCTGGACCAGCGCGCCGGCGACCTCCTGGCCGCGAACCGGCTCGACGTCGAGGCCGCGGGCGCCGCCGGGATGGATGCCGGACCCCTCGACCGGCTCCGTCTCACCGAGGCCCGGATCGCCGGCATGGCGGACGGCCTGCGCGCGGTCGCGGCGCTGCCCGACCCGGTCGGCGAGGTGCTCGACGGCTGGCGGCGGCCGAACGGGCTGCGCATCGAACAGCGCCGGGTGCCGCTCGGCGTCGTCGCGATCATCTACGAGAACCGGCCCAACGTCACCAGCGACGCCGCCGGCATCTGTCTGAAGTCGGGCAACGCCGCCATCCTCCGTGGCTCGGCCACCGCGCTCCGGTCGAACCTGGCCATCGCCGACGTGCTCCGCGACGGCCTCACCAAGGCGGGCCTGCCGGCCGACGCGGTGCTGCTGGTCGACGACGTCTCCCACGAGGCCGCGGTCGAGCTCATGCAGCTCACCGACGTCGTCGACTGCCTCATCCCGCGCGGCGGTCCCGCGCTCATCCGCAGCATCCGCGACCACGCGACGGTACCGGTCATCATCGACGGCGACGGCAACTGTCACGTGTACGTGGACGCGGGCGCCGATCTCGATTCCGCTCTCGACATCGTGCTCAACGCCAAGACCCAGCGCCCGAGCGTCTGCAACGCGGCCGAGTCCCTCGTGGTGCACGAGTCGGTGGCCGATACCTTCCTGCCCCGTGCCGCGGCGGCCCTGGTCGAGCACGGCGTCGAGCTCGTCGGCGACGCCGGGGCCCGGAAGCGGGTGCCGGCCATGGGCGAGGCGACCGACGACGACTTCGGCCGCGAGTTCCTCGACCTCAAGCTCAGCGTCGCGGTGGTGCCCTCGCTCGACGCCGCGGTCGAGCACGTGAACCGCTACGGCTCGGGGCACACCGAGGCCATCGTCACCCGCGATCTCGCCGCCGCCCGGCGCTTCACCGACGCGGTCGACGCCGGCACGGTGGTCGTCAACGCGTCCACCCGCTTCACCGACGGCGCCGAGTTCGGGTTCGGCGCCGAGATCGGCATCTCCACGCAGAAGCTGCACGCGCGCGGCCCGATGGCGTTGCGCGAGCTCACCACATACAAGTACGTCGTGTGGGGCGACGGCCAGATCCGCGACTAGACCACTCCCTTATGGCTGAACGATTCGAATCGGTCGACGACGTCACCAAACGCCTCCGCGGCGCGGACTATCTCGCCGACGCGGGCATCTCGGGTGTGGTCTTCCTCGCCGACCGGCTCGAGAAGCCGGTCCTGGTGGAGGGACCGGCGGGGGTCGGCAAGACCGAGCTGGCCAAGGGCATCGCCGAGGTCACCGACGCCCGGCTGATCCGGTTGCAGTGCTACGAGGGCCTCGACGAGGCCAAGGCGCTGTACGAGTGGAACTACAAGAAGCAGCTGCTCCGCATCCAGGTCGACAAGGGACACGAATCGGAGTGGGAGGACGTCGAGTCCGACATCTTCTCCGAGCCGTTCCTGCTCACCCGTCCGCTGCTGGAAGCCATCCGCGCCGAGGAGCCGGTGGTGCTCCTCATCGACGAGGTCGACCGGGTCGAGATCGAGACCGAGGCGCTGCTCCTCGAGGTGCTCTCCGACTTCCAGGTCTCGATCCCCGAGCTGGGCACGATCGAGGGCAACCAGCAACGTCCGATCGTGCTGCTCACCTCGAACAACACGCGTGAGCTGTCGGAGGCGCTGAAGCGCCGCTGCCTCTACCTGCACATCGACTACCCCGACATCGAGCGGGAGAAGGAGATCGTGCGGGTGCGGGTGCCCGACGTCGACGAGCACCTCGCCGACCAGATCGCGCGGGTCGTACGCTCCATCCGTGCGCTGGAGCTGAAGAAGGCGCCGTCGATCTCGGAGACGATCGACTGGGCGCGCACGCTGCTGTATCTGGGCAAGTCCGACATCGATCCGACGGTCATCGGCGAGACGCTGCACGTGCTGCTGAAGTACCAGTCGGACATCACCAAGGCCCGCAAGGAGCTGCAGGTTCCTGAGCTCGGCGGTGCGGTCTGACCTCGTCGGCCCCGGCCGTGTCGCCCGGCTCGGGCGCGTCGCTCACGCTGCTCGACGTCCTGCAGGGGTTCGTCCACGAGCTGCGCACCGCCGGGCTGCCGGTCTCGATGACGGAGAACCTCGACGCCATGCGCGCGATCGGGTACATCCCCATCGACGACCGCGAGATGTTCAAGGCGGTGCTCAGCGCGACGCTCGTGAAGCACGAGCGTCACCAGAAGGCGTTCGACACCGTCTTCGAGGTCTACTTCTCGTTGTTCAGCAGCGGCGTGGGTGGTGACGCCGAGGGCGAGGGCGAGACGTCGGCCGACGGCGAAGAGGGCGCGCTCCAGGACGGCCAGGCGCAGGGCGGCGCCGGCGGCACGCCGATGTCGCGCGAGGAGCTGGCGGCAATGCTGCTCAAGGCGCTCCAGACCATGGACCGCGACGCGCTCCGCCGGCTGGCCGCGGCGGCGGTGCAGCAGTTCGCGGGGATGGAACCGGGGCGACCGGTCGGCGGCACCTACTACCTGTACCGCACCCTGCGGCAGCTCGACCTCGACGACCTGCAGCAGCGCCTCATGGACATGGCGCGCGAGCGGGGGGAGGTCGAGGAGGGCGAGTTGGCCGACCGCCTCGCGCACGAGGAGTTCCAGGCCCGCCTCAAGGAGCTGCGGGAGCTCATCGAGGAGGAGATCCGTCGCCGGCTGGTCGCGGACCGCGGCGTGGAGGCGATGGCGCGCACGTTGCGCAAGCCGCTGCCCGAGGACATCGAGTTCATGCACGCGTCGCGCGAAGAGATGCTCGCCCTGCAACAGGCCGTCTACCCGCTGACCCGGGCCATGGCCGCTCGGCTCGCGCAACGCCGTCGGCGTCGGCACCGGGGGCACCTCGACTTCCGCAAGACGATCCGCGAGTCCCTGTCGTACGGCGGCGTGCCCGCCGACCCGAAGTTCAAGAACCCGCATCCGTCGAAGCCCGAGATCATGGTGGTGGCCGACATCTCGGGGTCGGTGGCGAGCTTCGCCCGGTTCACCCTGCAGTTCGTGTACGCGATGGCGAGCCAGTTCTCCAAGGTGCGCTCGTGGGTGTTCATCGACGGCATCGACGAAGTGACGCGCTTCTTCCAGGAGTCCGACGACGTCACCGACGCGGTGCAGCGGGTGAACACCGAGGCCGACGTCGTGTGGGTCGACGGCCACTCGGACTACGGGCACGCGCTCGAGGTGTTCCACCAGCGCCACTTCCACGAGATCACGCCCAAGACGTCGATGATCCTGCTCGGGGACGCGCGGAACAACTACCACGCGTCGGAGGCGTGGGTCGTCGACGAGATGCGCAAGCGCGGCCGCCACGTCTACTGGCTCGACCCCGAGCCGCGTGGCTACTGGGACACCGGCGACTCCATCGTCTCCGAATACGGCAAGTACTGCGACGGCGTCTTCGAGTGCCGCAACCTCCGCCAGCTCCAGCAGTTCGTCTCCACCATCGCCGAGGGCTGACTCCCGGCCTCACGCCCCGCCGCCGCGTCCTTCGCGGTATTCGGCGATCGCCTCGCGGTGATCGACGATCGGGTCGGGGTAGTCGTAGGCGCGCCGCACCTTGGGCGCGGGGTCGTGCACCGCGCCGCCCTTCACCGCCCGCAGCTCGGGCACGTAGCGCCGCACGTACTCACCGTCGGGGTCGAAGCGGGCGGCCTGCACGGTCGGGTTGAACACGCGGTGCGGGTTGGTGTCGGTGCCGGTGCCGGCCACCCATTGCCAGTTGAGGTTGTTGTTGGCGACGTCGCCGTCGAGCAGGAGGTCGAGGAAGTGACGGGCGCCGGCGCGCCAGTCGACGTAGAGGTCCTTGGTCAGGAAGGACGCCACGATGAGCCGGGCCCGGTTGTGCATCCACCCTTCCTGTCGCAGCTGCCGCATCGCGGCGTCGACGACCGGGTACCCGGTCCGGCCCTCCTGCCAGGCGCGCAACCCGTCGGGATCGTCGCGCCACTGGTCGCCGCGGGGCTGGTAGTCCGACCACGCGGCGTCGGGGCGGGCGGCGAGGACCTGCAGGTAGAAGTCGCGCCAGCAGAGCTGGCGCAGGAACGCCTCGGCGCCCTTGTGCCGGCCGGCGGCCCGCGCCACCTCGAGCGGTGACACGCACCCGAAGTGCAGGTACGGCGAGAGCCGGGACGTCGCGTCGCCGGGGAGGTTGTCGTGACGGTCCGGGTACGTGCGGAGATCCCGTTCGACCCAGGCGTCGAGGAGCCGGTGAGCGGCCCGGGCGCCCCCGGGGACGACGTCGGGCGCGCGGTCGCCCGCGACGAGGTCGGTGAGGAGGGGGAGGGCACCGGGGTCGACGTCGGGCGGGAGGTCGATCCGCGGCGGGGCGGCCACCACCGCGCGGCGCCGGACGTCGGACCAGCGCCGGTAGTACGGCGTGAACACCTTGTAGTGGTCGCCGGCGTCGCCGGGTGTGATCACACCGGGCTCGACGATGGCGATCCCGGGCGCCCGTCGGACGTCGATGCCCGAGGCCGCCGCCGCGAGCTCGAGTCGGGCGAGCCGGGCGCGCGCGTATGTGCTCGCGTCGTCGCTGACGTGGACGGCGGCGGCGCCGACGTCGTTCGCCACGCGCACGACGGTGTCGACCCAGTCGCCGCGTCGGGTCACGAGCCGCCCACCCAGCGATCGCAACGCGGCATCGAGATCGGCGAGCGACTCGAGCAGGAAGCCGGTGCGGTTCGGTCGGTTGAACGCGCCGCCGAGGATGGCGTCGTCGAACACGAACAACGGGACGACGACGTCGTGGCCCCGCACCGCCTGCGCCAACGCAGGGTGGTCGTTCACGCGCAGGTCGCGCGTGAACACGACGACCGCGCCGGAGGCCATCGCCCGACCTTAGGCCCGTCGCGGTTCAGGCGAGCAGGGTCCAGGTCCGGTCGGCGATGCCCGCCAGCGCGACCAACTGGGCGCGTTCGCGGCGGCGGAAGGCACGTCCGTCGCGCCCGAGGAGCAGCGCGGCGTCGTGCGTGGGCAACGATGCCACCGCGAGGTCGTCGGGACCGGTGGTGCCGTCGGCGACCCTCGGCGACGCGGCCGTGCCGGTGACCAGCGCGCCCAACACCGACGCGTCGTGGCTCACCTCGCCGGCCGACGCCAGCACCGACCCGTCGACGAGCAGCGCGCTCCAGTCGGCGAGGAACTCGGCGCGGGTCTGCTCGACCAGGGTGCGGTGCAGTGCCTCGACGGTGCCGGCCGCGCACAGCGTCTTGGCCGACTCGAGCGCGTCGAGCCGCGGGTCGGGGAAGTGCTCGATCGTGCGCACCTCCTCGACGCTTGCGCCGTCGACCTCCTCGATCTCCCGGACGAGCAGGTCGATCGCGACCGACCGGCGCAGCAGGACCGCGAACTCGTCGACGGCGACGTTGTCGCCCCGTTCGAGCACGTCGATGCCGACGATGTCGCCGTCCACCGCACCGATGCGGGAGGCGACGAGCCCGAGCGCGCCCGGACGGTCGGGGAGCCACACCCGCACGAGGACGTGCGTGGCCGGCTCGGAGAGGTCGGTCACGGAACCGATGGTACGAGGCTTGATGACGCGAATGTTTCGCCGAGGTGAAGACACCGTGCCCCCGTAGACTCGCTCGCCCATGGAGCGGCTGGGGGTGTTCGGGGGCACGTTCGACCCGGTCCACGTGGGCCACGTGGTGGTCGCGACCGAGTCACGCGCGCAGCTCGCCCTCGACCGGGTGCTGCTGGTGGTGGCCGGTGATCCGTGGCAGAAGCGGGGCAACGTCGTGGCGTCGGCGGCGGACCGGCTCGCGTTGGTCACCGCCGCGGTCGACGGCGTCGAGGGTGTCGAGGCCTCGGCGATCGAGATCGAGCGCGACGCCCCCTCGGTCACCGCCGACACGCTGGAGGCGCTCACCGCGCCCGACCGGGAGCTGTTCCTCGTGCTGGGCGCCGACGCCGTCGCCAACATGGGGACCTGGCGGCGGCTGGAGGAGACCCGCGACCTCGCCACGGTGGTGGTCGTCGAGCGGGCCGGCGACGCGCACTCCGAGCCGCCCGGCGCCGGCTGGCGGGTGCAGCGGGTGGCCATCCCGCGTCTCGACATCGCCTCGACCGACCTGCGCGAGCGCCTGCGCAGCGGCCGCCCGATCGACGGGCTGGTCCCCCCCGCGGTCGTGCGCACCATCCACACCCGCGGCCTCTACACTGGCGGCAGATGACGATCCGAGCAACCGCCGCTTGACCCCCGTCGCACCGGTCTCCGACGCCTACCGCCGCGCCGGGATCGCCGCCCACGCGGCCGACGACAAGAAGGGCGAGGACATCGTCGTCCTCGACGTCGGCGACATCATCTCGATCGCGGAGGCGTTCGTGCTGGTGAGCGCGTCGAACACGCGCCTCGTGCGGACCATCGTCGACGAGATCGAGCTGGCGCTGAAGGTGGCCGACGACGAGGGGCCCCGGAGCGTGGAGGGGCTCGACGACGCGACCTGGGTGCTCATGGACTACGGCGACGTGATCGTCCACGTCTTCGTGAGCGAGACCCGCGCGTACTACGACCTCGACCGGCTCTGGGCCGACGCCCCGGTGGTCGACTGGGAACCGCTCGCCGCCCTCGCCGAGCGCGCCTGACGCCGTCGAGCCGACTACGCGTCGAGGTACGGGCGCATCGCGACACCGAGCTCCGCCAGCCCGTCCTTGAGCTCGCGCACGCCGACGTTGCGGTCGAAGCGGGGTGAATAGAGGATCGAGCTGATGATGGCGGCCGACGCGCCGCCCGCGGTGAGGCCGTCGCCGATGTGCTCGACGGTCCCGGCGCCGCCGGATGCGATCACCGGCACGTTCACCGCGTCGGCGACCGCGCGGGTGATGTCGAGGTCGTAGCCCGTGGCGGTGCCGTCGCGGTCGATGCTGTTGACGACGATCTCGCCCGCGCCGAGGTCCTCACCCCGCCGGACCCAGTCGAGCGCGTCGAGTCCGGTCGCGAGCCGGGCGCCGTCGATGAAGACCTCGTAGCCGCTCGGGATGCCGTCCCGGATGCCGACGTGCTTCACCTGGGTGCTGAGCACCACGCACTGGCGACCGAACGCGCGTGCCCCGTCGCGGATGATGTCAGGGTTGCGGACGGCCATCGAGTCGACGCTGATCTTCTCGGCGCCCGCCTTGAGCACCTCGAACATGTCGTCGACGTCGCGGATGCCACCGCCGACGGTGAACGGGACGAACACGTGGTGGGCGACGCGGCGCACGGTGTCGAGATCGATCTTGCGCTTCTCCGCGCTCGCCTTGATGTCGTAGAAGACGATCTCGTCGATCTGGTCGGCGCAGAGCTGCTGCGCGAGCGCCTCGGCGGGGGCGACGTCGATGTTGTCCTGGAACTGCTGGGCCTTGGTGACGCGCCCGTTCACCACGTCGAAGCACGCGATGAGCCGCTTGGTCAGCACGCCGGCTCCCAGGTCGCGAAGGCGCGGAGGAGTGAGAGCCCGAGCGAGCCGCTCTTCTCCGCGTGGAACTGGGTGGCGACGACGTTGTCGCGCGCCACCACCGAACAGAACTCGACGGAGTAGTCGGTGAGGCCCAGCACGTCGGCGGGATCCCGGGGCACGCAGTAGTAGGAGTTCACGAAGTAGAAGTGGCCGCCGTCGGGCGCTTCGGCGGTGAGGGGGTGTGGGTGGGTGAAGCGCACGCGGTTCCAGCCGATCTGCGGGACCCGGCCGGTATCGGGGAAGCGCCGGACCGCGCCCGGCACCCAGCCGAGCCCGTCGGTGTCCCCCTCCTCACTGTGGTCGAACAGCACCTGGAGGCCGATGCAGATCCCGAGGAACGGGATGCGGTCGCCCCGCACGCGATCGCCGAGCGCGCCGACGAGGTCCTGCTCGACCAGGCTGTCGATGGTGGCGCGCGCGGCGCCGACACCGGGAAGGATGATGCGCTCGGCGGCGTCGACCTCGCCCGGGGTGGCGGCGAGCCGGGCCGGTAACCCCAGGTGCTCCAACGCATACAGCACGCTCGGCGCGTTGCCGGCGCGGTAGTCGATCACGTCGATCATGCCCGGCCAAAGGTAGCGAACGCCTCGTGACGGTCGGCTCGGTTTGGCGGGCGACGGCGATGGTCCGCGAACGGCTCCGGCCCCGCTCGTACCATCAGCCCGGGCTCAATCCGGGCCTCGGCCGCTCCGATGACTCTTTGATGCGTCCCCACTGCCGCGCCCGCGTCCCCCTCGCCGCCGCGGCGTTGCTCGCGCTGCTCCTCGCGCTCGCCGGCTGCCTGCCCCCACCTCCGCCTCCGCCGCCGCCACCACCACCGACCACGGCACCCCCCGCTCCGGGGACGCCGGGCGTCCCCGTCATGGGTCAGTCGCAGCTCACCGCGGCACAGATCGTCGCGTTCTACCAGGCGAAGGACCCCGGCACGCTGCCGTACCGCGCCACCGGCGCCACCCTGCAACAGCTCGCCGACATGTTCGTGACCGAGGGCAACCGGTACAACGTCCGCGGCGACATCGCGTTCGCGCAGTCGATCGTCGAGACGGCGTGGTTCAACTATCCCGACTACGGGTTGGTGCGCCCGACCGACAACAACTTCGCCGGTATCGGAGCATGCTCGTCGTGTGGCACCGGCTACGGGTTCACGAGCGCGCTCAACGGCGTACGCGCCCAGTTGCAGCTGCTGCGCAACTACGCCGACGCGAGCTCGAGCGCGGCCACGATCCCGGACCCGCCCGTCCCCGAGCTCTGGGGCAGCACCCCGGCCACGGCGAATTACAACTTCGACCACTACTTCGCGAAAGGTCGTGCGCCGCTCTGGATCAACATGGGCAACGGCAACTGGGCCACCGCACCCGACTATTCGACCGTCGTGCTCCGGGTCTACAACCAGATGCTGACCTTCAGTGGTGCACCGTCGGTCGCGTCCGATGCGCTCCCGGAACCGCAAGCGGAACCGCAACCGGCGGGAGGGGAACCGCCGTCCACGACGACGACCTGCTCCTGCCCGACGTCGGCACCACCCACGGACGGTGAGGCAAGGTAGGGCGGTGAACGACGAGTTCCGCACCGCCGCCGACCGTGCCCGCCAGGGGAATCTCGAGAAGGAGGGTGCGAAGCTGGCCCGCCAGGGGAAGCTGTTCGTGCGCGACCGGCTCGCGCTGCTGCTCGACGAGGGCTCGTTCGTGGAGCAGGGGCTGTTGGCGAACGCGCTGGCCGGCGACCTGCCGGCGGACGGGGTGATCACCGGCGTCGGGACGGTCGAGGGTCGTCCGGTGTGCGTGATGGCGAACGACCCGACGGTGAAGGCGGGGTCGTGGGGGGCGCGGACGGTCGAGAAGATCGTCCGCTTGACCGAGTACGCCCTGGAGCACGAGATCCCGGTGTTCTGGCTGGTCGACTCGGCCGGGGCGCGCCTCACCGACCAGGTGGAGCTCTTCCCGGGGCGGCGGGGCGCCGGTCGCATCTTCTACAACCAGAACCGCCTGTCGGGTCGGGTGCCACAGATCTGCTGCCTGTTCGGTCCGTCGGCCGCGGGCGGTGCGTACATCCCGGCGTTCTGCGACGTGGTGTTCATGGTGGAGGGCAACGCCTCCATGTACCTCGGGTCGCCCCGCATGGTGGAGATGGTGGTCGGGGAGCGGACCACGTTGGAGGAGATGGGTGGGGCGCGGATGCACGCCACCGTCTCCGGGAGCGGCGACAACCTCGCGGTCGACGACGCCGATGCCATCGCGCAGGCGCGCGCCTACTTCGCGTACCTCCCGCAGAGCTGGCGCACGCCGGTGCCGACCTACGCGGCCGAAGAGCCGGCGGTGCCGCTCACCGCCGACGTGGTCCCCGCCGACGAGCGCGTCGCGTTCGACATGCACGAGCTCCTCGACGGGCTGGTCGACGCCGACAGCTTCTTCGAGGTGAAACCGTTGTTCGCGCCCGAGGTGATCGTCGGGTTCGGGCTGCTCGAAGGGCGACCGATCGGGATCGTGGCGAGCAACTCCGTGCACAAGGGGGGCGCGCTCTTCGTCGACTCGTCGGACAAGGCGGCGCGGTTCATCTGGGGCTGTGACGCGTTCGGGATCCCGTTGGTGTTCCTGGCCGACGTGCCGGGGTTCATGGTCGGGACCGAGGTGGAGCGCCAGGGGATCATCCGGCACGGCGCCAAGATGATCACCGCGGTGTCGGAGGCGACGGTGCCGAAGGTGTCGGTGATCGTCCGCAAGGCCTATGGCGCGGGCCTGTACGCGTTCGCGGGACCTGCGTTCGGCCCCGATGCCTGCGTGGCGCTCCCGACGGCGCGCATCGCGGTGATGGGCCCGGAAGCGGCGATCAATGCGGTCTACGCGAACAAGATCGCCGCCATCGACGACCCCGAGGAGCGCGAGCGGTTCGTCGACGAGCGCCGCGCCGAATTCGCCGCCGACGTCGACCTGCTCCGCCTCGCCTCCGAGCTGGTCATCGACGAGGTCGTGGAACCCGAGCACCTCCGGGCCGATCTCGTCGCCCGTCTCGCCCTCGCCGGCGGCAAGGACCGCACGTTCAGCGACCGCCTCCACGGGATCCCACCCGTCTAGGCACGGCCGGTCAGTCGATCACGACGACGGAACGCAGCACCTCGCCGCGCTCCATCTTGTGGAACGCGTCCTCGACCGCGTCGAGCGGGATGGTCTCGCTCACGAAGCGGTCGAGATCGAGCCGGCCCGACAGGTAGAGGTCGATGAGCATCGGGAAGTCGCGCGACGGGAGGCAGTCGCCGTACCACGACGGCTTCAACGCGCCGCCCCGGCCGAAGAACTCGATCATGGGCAGCTCGATCTTCATGGTCGGGTCGGGCACGCCGACCTGCACGACCGTCCCCGCCAGGTCCCGGGCGTAGAAGGCCTGCTCCAGCACCTCGGGCCGGCCGACCGCCTCGATGCACACATCGGCGCCGTTGCCGTCGGTGAGGGCGCGGATGGCCTCGACCGGGTCGGCGTCGCGCGAGTTGAACGTGTGGGTGGCGCCGAACTCCTGCGCCCACTGCAGCTTCGTGGGATCGATGTCGACGGCGATGATCGGGTTGGCGCCGGCGAGACGGGCGCCCGCGATGGCGGCGTTGCCCACCCCGCCGCAACCGAACACCGCCACGCTGTCGCCGCGTCCGACGCCGCCGGTGTACATGACCGCCCCGAGCCCGGCCATCACGCCACACCCCAGCAGGCCCGCGGTCTCGGGCCTGGCCTCCGGGTTCACCTTGGTGGCCTGGCCGGCGGCGACGAGCGTCTGCTCCGCGAACGCGCCGATGCCGAGCGCGGGGCTCAGCTCGGTGCCGTCGGTGAGCGTCATCTTCTGGGTGGCGTTGAAGGTGGCGAAGCAGTACCACGGACGGCCCCGCCGGCAGGCGCGACACGTGCCGCAGACCGCGCGCCAGTTGAGGACGACGAAGTCGCCGGGCGCGACCTCGGTGACGTCGGGGCCCACGGACTCGATCACCCCCGCCGCCTCGTGCCCGAGGAGGAACGGGAACTCGTCGTTGATCGCGCCCTCTCGGTAGTGGAGGTCGGTGTGGCAGACGCCGCACGCCTGCACCGTCACCCGCACCTCGCCCGGGCCCGGGTCGGGCACGACGATCTCGCGGATCTCGACGGGCTCGCCCTTGGTGAGCGCGACCACACCTCTGACCGTGACTGGTGCCATGGCGTCTGTCTACCTCAACTGCCGGCGGCGCGGCTCGGCGCGGCCGTTACGGGAACCGCAGGGTGGCGCGCACGGCCCGGTGGTCGGAACCCAAGGGCGGGAGCACCTCGCCGTGGAGCACCTCGGTCCGGTCGGCGGCCCGCACGAGGATGTGGTCGATCTGGCTGTGCGGCCGACTGGCGGGCCAGGTGCGCCCGCGCACGGCGCGTCGCCAGCCCGGGAGGAACGACTGCACGCCGGGACCCCAGAAGTTGCAGTCGCCGGCGACGATGCCGGGGCGACCGGGCGGTGGCAGCTGTGCCGCGAGTCGCCGCAGCTGGATCGGCGGCCCGTACGGCAGGCGCGACGACAGGTGCACGCCGATGAGGTCGACCTTGGTCCCGCCGACGTCGAGCACCACATGAAGCCCGCCGCGCTCGGGCGTCGGGTCGCTGAGCACGGTCCCGACCGGCAGGCGCCCCTGCGCCTCGGCCGGGATGCGGCTGAGGACGGCGAGGCCCACCTCACCGAGCCCGCTGCCGTCGCGGGGCACGTGGGGCCAGGGGTCGAGCCGGGACCGACCGAACCGGAGCTCGAACACCTCGGCACCGGTGCTCTCCCCGACGCGCCGGACCGCGGCCACGCCACCGTCGGGGGTCCAGGACTCCTGCAGGATGATGACGTCGGCGTCGATGCCCCGGAGGACGGTGTCGAGGTCGTAGGGCTCGCAGACGCCGTTGCGCCGTGCCTGTAAGCCGGCGTGGCAGTTGAAGCTGGCGATGGTCAGTTCGGGCATCGAGGCACCGTATGGCGTCAGGCGGCGGGGAGTCGTACGCGCAGGCGGGCTCCGCCGCTGGGGGCGTCCTCGACCGTGACCGTCCCGCCGTGCTGCTCCGTGATCTCCTTGACCATCGAGAGGCCCAGCCCGAGCCCACCGGCGTCGCGGGCCCGGCCGTCGTCCAGCCGGGTGAACCGGTCGAACACCCGCTCGCGGTCGTCGACGGGGATGCCCGGCCCGTCGTCGTCGACGGTGAGCTCGATCGTGTGGTCGTCGCCGGCGCGCAGCTCGACCGCCACCGAGCTGGTGGCGTGGCGGGCCGCGTTGTCGAGCAGGTTGCGCACGACCCGCGTCAGCTGCTCGCGGCGACCGTGGACGCGGCCGGCCGAGACCCGCGAGGTGTCGACGGGCACCCGCCGTTCCTGCACGGTGTCGTCGAGGACCAGCTCGTCGAGGTCGACGTCGGGGAGCGTGTCGAGCGGGGCGGGCCCGGCGACTTCGTCGAGACGGGCGAGCTCCAGCAGCTCGCTGACCGTGTCCTCCATGCGCGCGTCCTCGGCGAGGGCGCGGCCGGCGACCGCGGGCCAGTCGGCGCGGTCGGCGTGGCGCAAGGCGACCTCGAGGTTGGTGCGGATCGACGCGAGCGGGCTCCGCAGCTCGTGCGACGCGTCCGACACGAATTGCCGCTGGCGCTGCGAGGACGACTCGAGGCGATCGAGCATCGCGTTCATCGTCCGGGCCAGCCGCCCCACCTCGTCGTCGGTCTCGGGCTCGGGCACCCGCCGGTCCATGGTGGCGCCGGTGATCTCCTCGGCCTCCCGTCGGATCGCCTCGACCGGTCGCAGCGCACGACCCGTGAAGTACCAGGCCGCCAGCGCGACGAGGAGGATCATGACGGGCACGACCACCAGGAGCACGTTCGTCACCGAGTGGACCGTGCGGTTGACGGCGGCGGTGGACTGCTGCGCGACGAGCGTGATGTTGCCGGCAGTGGTCTGGATCTCCCGTTGGGCGGCCTCGACGCCACTCCGATCGGGATGCGCCTGCGAGCACAGATAGCCCCCGGGCACCTGGTAGCACTCCCGCACCGGGGGCGGTTGCAGGTCGCCGCGCCGGACCGCGGCCTGCAGCTCGTCGAGCTGGGTCTGGTTGGTCTCCGCGATCCGGTCGACGAGGTTGGTATGGACGACGCGCACCAGGCCGAACGCCGCCAGGCTGAGCGTGATCGCGAACGCCAGCGTGGCGATGATCGTCAGCCGGACGCGGACGGTCTGCGGCCACCATCGCCGCCGCGGCGTCGCCTCGTCACTCATCGGAGAGGAGCTGGTAACCCGCGCCGCGCACGGTCTTGATCGACTCGACGCCGAAGGGCGCGTCGATCTTCTTGCGCAGGTACCCGACGTACACCTCGACGACATTGGGGTCGCCGGCGAAGTCGATGCCCCACACGTGGTCGAGGATCTCGGCCTTCGACGCCACGTTGCCGTCCTTGCGGACGAGGTACTCGAGCAGCGCGAACTCGCGCGCGGTGAGCCGGATGTCGACGCCGTTCCGCCGGCAGCGGCGGGCGCCGGGGTCGAGCTCGAGCGTGCCCACGGTGAGCACGGTCGGCCGCGGCGGCGCGCCGCGCCGGATGAGCGCGCGCAGCCGGGCCAGGAGCACCACGAACGAGAACGGCTTGGAGAGGAAGTCGTCGGCGCCGGTGTCGAGGGCCTCCGCCTCGTCGTACTCCCCGTCCTTGGCGGTCAGGATCAGGATCGGTGTCCAGACACCTTCGTCCCGCAAGGTGCGGCACACCCGGTAGCCGTGCATCCCCGGGAGGAGCACGTCGAGCACGATGGCGTCGTACGAGCCCTCCCGGGCCCGCCACAGGCCGTCGGGCCCGTCGTGGGCGACGTCGACGTCGAAGCCCTCGGCCGTCAGGCCGTCCGCAACCGCCGCCGCCAGCAGCTCCTCGTCTTCGACCACCAGCACACGCATCACCGAATTGTGCCGGTCCGGGAGCTTCCCCGCGTCACCGGCGCTCAGGTCACTCTCAGGGGTGCCGATCCGGGTAGCATTGGTGTGGCGAGCAACCATCCACGCTCGCGGGTCATTCCTCATCGCTCACAAGTTGCCGTCGGCCGGATCACAGGGCAGGCGGGTGCCGGGAAGCCTCGAGGCTCGACCCACCGCCATCGGAGGGATGGCGGGCACCCCCACACCCCCCTGTACGACCGACGAAAGCGAGCAACTTCCGCATGACCGCAACCTTCGCCGACCTCGGCCTCCACGCCGACCTCGTCGCGACCCTGGCGCGCCAGGGCATCACCGAACCCTTCCCCATCCAGGAGCTCACCATCGCCGACGCCCTCGCCGGGCGCGACGTGCTGGGCAAGGCCAAGACCGGCTCGGGCAAGACCCTCGCCTTCGGCCTCCCGCTCCTCGGCCGCATCGGCAAGGCGGAGCCCCGCCACCCCCGCGGCCTGATCCTCGTGCCCACCCGTGAGCTCGCCACCCAGGTCACGGACGCGCTCCGGCCCCTGGGCGAGGTGCGCGAGCGCAAGGTCCGTGCCGTCTACGGGGGCGTGTCCATGGACCCGCAGGTCTCCGCGCTGCAGAAGGGCGTCGACGTCGTCGTCGGCACCCCGGGGCGCCTCATCGACCTCATCGAGCGGGGCGAGCTCTCCGTTGCCCACGTCGAGGTGCTCGTCGTCGACGAGGCCGACCGCATGGCCGACATGGGCTTCATGCCGCAGGTCCAGAAGATCCTCTACGGCATCCGCTCCGAGCACCAGACGATGCTGTTCTCGGCGACGCTCGACGGCGCGGTGAAGCGGCTGGTCGACCGCTACATGGTCGACCCCGTCTCGCACGAGGTCGACGACGCCGAACCCACCGTCGACGAGATGGACCACGTCTTCCTCGCGGTCCATCAGATGGACAAGGTGAAGGTGGCGGCGTCGATCGCCCAGGGCGCCAACCGCACCCTGGTGTTCGTGCGCACCAAGCGGGGCGCCGACCGGCTGGTGACGCAGCTCCGGCGCGAAGGCGTGCGCGCCGGCGCCATCCACGGTGACCTCCGCCAGGGTGCCCGGGAACGGGCGCTGTCGGAGTTCACCTCGGGCAAGGTGAAGGTGCTGGTCGCCACCGACGTGGCGGCGCGCGGCATCCACGTCGACGGGGTCGACGTCGTGGTGCACTTCGACCCGCCGGAGGACGAGAAGGCCTACCTGCACCGGTCGGGTCGCACCGCCCGGGCGGGGGAGAGCGGCGTCGCGGTCACACTCATGCTGTGGAACCAGGAGAACGAAGTCCGGGTGATCCAACGCCGCCTCGGCCTCCAGATCCCCGTGGTCGAGATCTTCTCCAACGACCCCCGCCTCCTCGACCTCCCCAACTGGAGCGTCGACGGGGTCGCGGTGAGCGCCTGACCGGACCGCCCGAAACGATGGGGTCGGGACCCGACCGGCGCGCGACCATGGGGCCATGAGCCGCATCTCGCGCCGGGTCGGTGCCATCACGGAGTCCGCCACCCTCGCCGTCGACGCCAAGGCGAAGGCCCTGCAGGCCGCGGGCGAGGACGTCATCGGCTTCGGCGCGGGTGAGCCCGACTTCCCCACGCCGGCCCACATCGTGGAGGCGGCGGCGATCGCGTGCGCCGACCCTCGCAACCACAAGTACACGCCCACGCCCGGCCTGCCCGAGCTGCGCGCCGCCATCGCGGCCAAGACCGCGCGCGACTCCGGCTACGCGGTCGAGGCCGGCCAGGTCGTCGTCACAAACGGCGGCAAGCACGCGGTGTACAACGCGTTCCAGGTCTTGCTCGACCCCGGCGACGAGGTCATCATCCCGGCGCCCTACTGGACGACGTACCCCGAGGCGGTGAAGCTGGCCGACGGTGTGCCCGTCGAGGTGTTCGCACCGGAGCAGGCCGGATTCCGTGTCACCGTCGACCAGTTGGAAGCGGCGCGGACGCCACGCACCAAGGTCGTGCTGTTCGTCTCGCCCAGCAACCCGACCGGTGCCGTCTACCCGCGCGCCGAGGTCGAGGCGATCGGACGGTGGGCCGTCGGGCACGGCATCTGGGTGCTGACCGACGAGATCTACGAGCACCTCACCTACGGCGGTCACGAGTTCTCGTCGATGCCGGTCCTGGTCCCCGAGCTGGCCGACACCTGCGTCGTGCTCAACGGCGTCGCCAAGACGTACGCCATGACCGGGTGGCGGGTCGGGTGGATGATCGGGCCCGCCGACTTCACCGTCGCCGCGATCAACCTCCAGTCGCACCAGACGTCGAACGTGGCCGACGTGAGCCAGCGCGCCGCGCTCGCGGCGGTCGAGGGTGACCTCGCCGCGGTGGCCGAGATGCGCGCCGCGTTCGACCGCCGCGGGCGGGTCATGCACGAGCTGCTCAGTGCGATCCCCGGTGTCACCTGCCTCGAGCCCGAGGGCGCGTTCTACTGCTTCCCCTCGTTCGAGGGCGTGTTGGGTCGCCGGCTGGCCGGTCGGACGCCCACCACGACGCTGGAGCTGTCGGAGCTGATCCTCGACGAGGCCCGGGTCGCGATCGTCCCGGGCGAGGCGTTCGGTGCGCCCGGCTACGCCCGCCTGAGCTTCGCCCTGGCCGACGACGCTCTGGTCGAGGGCGTCGAGCGCATCGCGAAGTTCCTCACGCGTTAGCGCCGACGCCCGTGCTGGGTGTCCTCCCTGGGTGTCCTCGCGCAGCCCGTCGCGACGAGGCGAAACGTTCCGGGCTCGACCGGGCGCTGCGTCTAGCCTCGGCCCGATGAAGCGCGTGTTGGTCACGGAACAGCTCGCCGACAGCGGGCTCGAGGCCATGCGCGGCGCCGGACTCGACGTTGACGTGCGCCTCGGCCTGTCACCCGAAGCGCTCCTCGACGCGGTGCGGGGTGCGGCGGCGCTGGTGATCCGCAGCGCGACCCAGGTCACGGCGGAGGTGCTCGAAGCGGCCGACGAGCTGGTCGTCGTCGGGCGCGCCGGCATCGGCCTCGACAACGTCGACGTCGAAGCGTCCACGCGACGCGGTGTCATGGTCGTCAACGCGCCCCAGTCCAACGTGTTGTCGGCGGCGGAGCACACCATCGCCCTGCTGCTCGCCCAGGCCCGCAACGTGCCGCAGGCCGATCGCGACCTCCGCAACGGCGAGTGGAACCGCACCCGGTGGGAGGGCGTCGAGCTGCACAACAAGACGCTCGGCATCGTCGGGCTCGGGCGGGTCGGCGTGCTGGTCGCGCAACGCGCCAACGCGTTCTGGATGCAGCTCGTGGCCTACGACCCGTACGTCAGCCCCGAGCGCGCCCGCCAGCTCGGCGTCGATCTCGTGTCCTCGGTCGAGGAGATCGTCCGCCGGGCCGACTTCCTCACCATCCACCTGCCGAAGACGCCCGACACCATAGGTTTGATCTCGGCCGAGCTGCTCACCCACGCCAAGCCGACGCTGCGCATCGTCAACACCGCCCGCGGCGGCATCGTCGACGAGGCCGCACTAGCCGACGCGGTGCGCGACGGCCGGATCGCGGGCGCCGCGCTCGACGTGTTCGCGCACGAGCCCACCACCGAGTCTCCCCTGTTCGGGCTGTCCACGGTCGTGGTCACGCCGCACCTCGGTGCGTCCACGGTCGAGGCCCAAGACAAGGCGGGCCAGACCATCGCCGAGCAGGTCGTGCTCGCGCTGCGCGGCGAGTTCGTGCCCTTCGCGGTCAACCTCGCCGCCACCGAGGCGAACGCGACGGTGCAGCCCTTCATGCCGCTCGCGGAACGGCTCGGTCGGTTGTTCACCGCGCTGGCCGGGGGCACGGTCGAGACGCTCGAGATCACCTACGAGGGCCAGATCGCGGACTACGACTGCCGGGTGCTCACGCTGTCGGTGCTGAAGGGCGTGCTCGGGCCGGTGGTCGACGAGCCGGTCTCGTTCGTGAACGCACCCCAGCTCGCCCAGGAGCGCGGGCTCGTGGTGCGGGAGACCACGTCGTCGTCGGCGCGTGACTACGTGAACCTCATCGAGCTGCGTGGGAACGCGCCAGACGGGAGCACGCACGTGGCGGGCACGCTCTACGGCAAGCAGGACGCGCCGCGCATCGTCGCCATCGACGACTACATCGTCGATCTGCCGCCGTCGAGCCACATGCTCGTGGTGCGCAACCAGGACACGCCGGGGATGATCGGTGCCGTCGGCACCATCCTCGGCGACGGCGGTGTCAACATCGACGAGTTCGACCTGGGCAAGGGTCCAGCCGGCGACAAGCCGCTCATGGTGCTCTCCACGTCGACCCCGGTGCCGCCCGAGGTGGTCACGCAGCTGCGCCGGACCGACGGCGTCGTCGACGCCCGCGCCATCGAGCTCGACGACTGATTCCCGTCGTCGCCTCCATTCCCGCGGGCGAGACGGTTCGAGCGAGACGGACGAGCGGCGGCTACCGCTTGCTGGCGCGGAGGCCGTCGGCCTCGGCCGCGCCGGCCGACAGGTAGCAGCGGTCGGCACGGGTGCGCGAGTAGTTGGCACCGCCGGGCACGTGGAAGATCCCGCTGCTCAGCTTCGCCTTGACCGGGTGGTGGGCAGGGCAGGCCCCGGTCTCGGCCGCTTCGACCCACGGCGACGGGGCCTCGACCGCGGGCTGCGGCGGGCGCGGTCGCGCCTCCGACGCGGTCGTGGAAGAGGGTCGCGTCGAGAGCGCCCGG
>DATBBL010000420.1:0-9593 GCA_036271015.1 Acidimicrobiia bacterium | reverse complement strand
TTGGGGTCGAAGCTCGGGTTCGAGGCCTGCGCCACCACCGAGCCGTCACGCGCGTTCAGGACGACGACCGCACCCGCGTTCGCCGCGTAGTGCGAGCCGCTGTCGGGGTCGACCAGCGACCGGGCACCCACCATGCCCTGCGCGAGGGACGTCTCGGCGACTTGCTGGACCCCGAGGTCGACGGTGAGCCGCACGTCGTGGCCGGCGACCGGCTTCTTCACCTCCACCACGTTCACCGCCCGGCCCTGGTTGTCGACCTCGACCTTGTCGACGCCGGGCGTGCCCCGCAGCTCGGACTCGAACATCTGCTCGAGGCCGTACTTGCCGATGATGTCGCTGGCCTGGTAGCCGTCGCCCTTGTGGGCGGCGAGCTCCTTCCCGTTGATCTGCCCGACGTACCCGAGCATGTCGGCGGCCTGGAAGTTGTCGGGGTAGAAGCGTTCGGCGGTACGGGTCACCGCGACCTCCGGGAAGAGGTCACGGTGCTCGGTGACGTACACCGCGGTCGGCAGGTCGATGTTCTCCGCCACGGGCACCGGGAGGTACGAGGCGTACTGCTGGTTGTCGATGCGCTGGTCCACCGTGGCGGCGTCAATGCCGAGGAGCGAGCCGAGGTTCCGCTCGAGCGTCGCCCGCTCCGTCGTCGACAGCTGCTGGCGGTTCACGGTGAGGGTGGTGACGGGGATGGTCTGCGCCAGCACGTTGCCCTTGGCGTCGTAGATCGTGCCCCGGACCGCCGGGACCGTCACGAAGCGGTCGCGGTTCTGCTGGGCGGCCACCGCCAGCTTCTCGCCCCCCGTGACCTGCAGGAACCACAGACGGGTGAGCAGGCCGCCGAACAGGGCCATGACGATGACGCCGATCACCACGAGGCGGCGCCGGCTGTTCGCCTCCGTCACCACGCCCCGCTCCCGTCTGCCACGGGGTCCCAGTCTCGTCGACGGCGCCGCGCTGCGAGCGTCACCCCCGCACCCGCCAGGCCGACGGCGAATCGTCGTGACGGGCGGCCCGCCGGACGATCGGGAACACCACAACCGCGATCAGCGCGTCGTAGAACGAGGCGATGAGCACGATCCGCAGGCTGTCGAACGACAGGAAGCCGGGCTGGCCGACCACGGCGCCGGCCGTGAGGAACACGAGGCCGCCGAAGAACCCGCCGATGCCCCCGAGCAGGGGCGCCAGCCAGGGCGTGGTCCGGACCACCCCGGCCTGGAACACCCCCACCGCGTATCCGGTGACCGCGAACGACAGCGCCGAGAGGCCGAGCGGCGTGGTGAGGAACAGGTCGATGGCCAGCCCCATGATGAAGCCGAAGATGGCGCCGGTGTCGGCGCCGTCCTCGTAGGCGACCGCCAGCACCGCGACCAGCCCGATGTCGGGCCCCACGCCGTCGATGCGGAGATGCGTGAACAGCGTGGTCTGCAGCACCACGCACACCACGATCACCAATCCGAGCCGGATGCGGCGGATCACGGGATCGGCGGATACTTGAGGACCTTCACGACGGTGAGCGCGTCGAGGTCGACGATCGGACGCAGCTCCGCGTCGCGCGCGATGGCGCCGCCGGCTCCGACCTCGTGCACGACGCTGCCGATGACGAGGTTGGGCGGGAACAGGTCTTTGTCGCCGCCGAGCGTCACCGCGACGTCGCCCCGCTTCAGCACCGCGCCGGTCGCGCTGTCGACGATCACCGAGAAGCGCAGGAGGTTGCTCCCCGGCTGCCCGGTCGCAGTGCCGGCGGGCCCGAAGTTGGCGCCCTGCACGAGGTGGGCGCCCACTCCGAAGTTGCGGTCGTCGATGCGGCGCACGACGGCGCGCGACTTCGACACCGACACGACCTGACCGACGAGCGCGGCGCCGTTGGTGGTGTCGCCCACCACGACCGGGAAGCCCTTGACGATCCCGGAGTTGCTGCCCTTCGAGATCTGGAACGTGCGGGTGAAGTTGCCCGCGCCCTGCGAGACCACGTCGGCGGTGATGCCGGTGGAGTCGTCGATGCTCGGGAGATCGAGGATCTTCTCGAGCTCGGCGAGGCGAGCGGCCGAGCCCTTGGCCGCCGCGATCTCGCTGCGCGCGTCGGCGAGCTGCCGGCGCAGCTGCTGGTTCTGGTCCTGCAGCTCGTTGGCGCGCCCGAGACCGTCGAACCAGTCGGCGACCGGGTTGATCACGTCGTCGGCCAGCGTCTGCAACGGTGAGATGACGTCCTGCGCCGCGGTGCGGGCGGAGTCGATGAGGCCGGAGCCGCGCTCGTCGAGGGAGATGAGCGCCAGCGAGGTGATCACCAGTAGGACGAGCGTCAACCGCCGACGACGGTCATGGCGATAGACGACCACGGTGTCCAGACGCCCCGCGGGGGACGGTCAGTCCTGCGGTGAGGAGCTCAGGACCTGCTGCAGCACGTCGAAGTTCTCGAGGCACTGACCCGAGCCGAGGACCACCGAGTACAGCGGGTGCTTCGCCCGGTGCACCGGCATGCCGGTCTCCGCCTGGATCGCGTTCTCGATCCCGATGAGCTGCGCTCCACCACCGGTGATGACGATGCCCTTCTCCATGATGTCGGCCGCGAGCTCGGGCGGCGTCTGGTCGAGGGTGACCTTCACCGAGTCGACGATCGAGGCGGTCGGTTCCTCGACCGCTTCGCGGATCTCGACGGTGGAGAGGACGATCGTCTTGGGGAGACCGGTGACGAGGTCGCGTCCCCGCACTTCTGCGTAGAGCTCCTCCTCGAGTGGCCACGCGCTCGCGAGCTGCACCTTGACCTCTTCGGCGGTGCGCTCACCGAGCGCCAACGAGTACTCACGCTTCACGAAGTTGATGATCGCGTCGTCGAACTCGTCGCCGCCGACGCGGCTCGACTCGCTGACGACGATGCCACCGAGGGAGATCACCGCGACCTCCGTGGTCCCGCCACCGATGTCGACGATCATGTTGCCCGCCGGCTCGTGGACCGGAAGGCCGGCGCCGATGGCCGCGGCCATGGGTTCCTCGATGACCAGCACCGGCTTGCGGGCGCCGGCGAACTCGGCGGCCTCCTGGACCGCCCGGCGCTCGACGCCGGTGATGCCGGACGGGATGCAGATGACCATGCGGGGCTTGGCCCACTTGCGCTGGTGCACCCGCTGGATGAAGTAGCGGAGCATCTTCTCGCAGATGTCGAAGTCGGCGATCACGCCGTCCTTGAGCGGCCGCACCGCCTCGATGTGGCCGGGGGTCCGGCCGAGCATCCGCTTCGCCTCGGTGCCCACGGCCAGCAGCCGGCCGTCGCGGGTGTTCATGGCCACGATCGACGGCTCGTCGAGCACGATCCCCTTGCCCCGCACGTAGACCAGGGTGTTCGCCGTCCCGAGGTCGACGGCCATGTCTCGTCCGACTACGGAGGAAAACCAGGGCTCAGGCACAGGGGAAGGAACTCCAGGGTGGGCTCGGTTCGGATCAGGCTAGCGAACCGCCCCGCCGCATGTCGGTGACAGCGACAATTGTCCGCGTCAGACCTGTTGCGCTCAGCGCGCGAGCTCCGGGAAGAACAGCGCGATCTCCCGAGCCGCCGACTCCGGTCCGTCGGAGCCGTGGACCAGGTTCTCGCCGGTCTCGAGCGCCAGGTCGCCCCGGATCGTGCCCGGCGCCGCCTCTCGGGGGTTGGTGACCCCCATGAGGCCGCGGACGACCTTCCACGTGTCGGGCCCCCCTTCGATCACCATCGCCACCAGGGGCCCGCGCGTGATGAACGACACGAGGTCGCCGAAGAACGGCTTGTCGCGGTGCTCGTCGTAGTGACGGCCGGCGAGGTCGGCGTCGATGGTGCGCAGGTCGAGGGCCACGACGGTGAGCCCTTTGCGCTCGATGCGGCCGACGATCTCGCCGACGAGCCGCCGCTCGACCGCGTCCGGCTTGCAGAGGAAGAGGGTGCGAGTGCTCATGGGCGGGTCAAGTTACTTCAGGGTGACGCGGGGACGAGAACCGCGCGCGCCGGGCTGACGACGTAGAGCGAACCGGTGATCACGACCTGGCCGTCGGCCGGTGTCGTGTCGACTGCGAACTCGACCGCGGCGCGCACGTCGTCGATCACCTCGACGCGCTCGCGGTCGATGCCGAGGTCGTAAGCCGCCTCGGCAACGACCTCGGGGTCGAGGCCGCGCGGGCTGTCGGGTCGACAGCAGACGAGGCGAGCGGCGTCGACCGCTCCGAGCGCGTCGAGCATCTCGTGCGGCTCCTTCTCGCGCATCAGTCCGATGACAAGCGTGCGGGGCGAGTCGGCGAACTCGTCGGCCAGCGCCGCACGCAACGCGTGCGCGCCGGCCACGTTCTTCACGCCGTCGAGCAGCACGAGTGGCTGGTGGTGCACCACCTCGAGTCGACCCGGCGTCTCCACGTCGCGGAACGCGTCGGCGACGAGGTCGTCGGCGAGCGCGCGACCGAGGAACGACTCCACCGCGGTGAGCGCGACCGCGGCGTTGTCGGCCTGGTGCGCACCGTGCAACGCGAGGAAGACCTCGTCGTGGGTGCCGTACGGCGTGTACATGTCGAGCACGCGGCCACCGACGGCGAGGCGGTTCGCCCGAACACCGAAGTCGCGGTCACGGATCGCCACCGAGCCGGGGTCGCGGGCCAGGAAGTACGGCACCAGCGCGGGGTCGGTCTCCCCCAGGACCAGCGCCGCGCCCGGCTCCACGATGCCGGCCTTCTCCGCCGCGATGTCCGCCAGCGTCGGGCCGATGTACTCGACGTGGTCCATGCTCACGTTGGTGACCACCGCCACGTCGCCCCGGACCACGTTGGTGGCGTCGCCGGTGCCCCCCAGGCCCACCTCCACCACCGCCACGTCGACCGCGACGTCCCCGAACCACCGGAGGGCGGCGGCGGTGAGGATCTCGAAGTAGCTCGGCGCGTCGGGCAGGAGATCCTCGACCGCGGCGACGGCGGCGAGCAGCTCGTCGAGCTCGTCGTCGGCGATCGGCTCGCCGTTCCAGGCCATGCGCTCGTTGACCCGGGCCAGGTGCGGGCTGGTGTACGTGCCGGTCGACAGGCCCGCTGCCTCCAGGAGCGCCGCGGTCATCCGGACGACCGACGTCTTCCCGTTGGTCCCGGTGACGTGCAGGACCGGGTACTCGAGCTCGGGCGACCCGAGCAGCTCCAGGAGCGGCCGCTCGCGCTCCACCGCCAGGAGACGCCGGCCGACGCCGCCGCGCGCGGGGACGCCCACGCCGGTCTCGAGGTTGACGTGCGCGTCGAGCCACTCCCGCGCGCCACTCGGGTCGACGCTCACGCCGGCGTCATTCCGGGGCGGCGAGCGTCACGTCGACGGCGAGCTCACCGGCCTCGACCAGCTCCACCTCGCCGACGATCCGACCCGCGTCGCGCACCTCGGCGAGCGCGGGCGCGAGCGAGCGGAGCAGCTCCGCCGGCGCGCGCACGGTGGCCCGGACGACGTCGGTGCGCATCGACCGCTTGGCCTCGCTCTTGGCCTTCCGGATCTCGCGCAGCACCGCGGCGGCCGCGGGGTACACCGTCGCGTCCGCGGACGCGAACGGCGACAGGTCGTCGGCGCGGGGCCAGTCGGCGCGGTGGATGGAGCCGGCGCGCCACCACGACCACACCTCTTCGGTCACGAACGGCATGTGCGGCGCGAACAGGCGCAGGAGCGTGTCGAGCGCGCACGCGAGCGCGGCGCGGGCGGAGTCCGAACCGGCGTACGCGCGACCCTTGACCAGCTCGACGTAGTCGTCGCAGAAGCCCCAGAAGAGGCGTTCGGTGGAGTCGAGCGCGCGTGCGTAGTCGTAGGACTCGAACGACGTGGTCGCGTTGGTCACGAGCGCGGCGAGGCCCGCGAGCATCGACCGGTCGAGCGGCTCGGTCACCGCGTCGGGCTGCATGCCGAAGTCGGACGGGACGTCGTCGCCGATGACGCCCAGCGCGAACTTCGAGGCGTTGAGGATCTTGATGGCCAGGCGTCGACCGACCTTCATCTGGCCTTCGTCGACCGCGGTGTCGACCCCCGGCCGGCCGCTCGCCGCCCAGTAGCGCATGGCGTCGGCGCCGAACTGGCGGATGGGTTCCATCGGGGTGACGACGTTGCCCTTGCTCTTCGACATCTTCTTGCGCTCGGGGTCGAGCACCCAGCCCGAGATCGCCGCGTCGGACCACGGCAACGAGTCGAACTCGTAGTGCGCCCGCACGACGGTCGAGAACAGCCAGGTGCGGATGATCTCGAACGCCTGCGGGCGCAGGTCCATCGGGAACACCCGGGCGAAGAGGTCGGGGTCGTCCTCCCAGCCCGCGGCCAGCTCGGGCGTGAGCGACGACGTCGCCCACGTGTCCATCACGTCGGGGTCGGCCACGAACCCACCTGCCTTGCCCCGCTGGTCCTCGGTGGCGCCGGTGGGGACGTCGCTGGTGGGGTCGATCGGGAGACGGGCCTCCTCGGGCACGATCGGGTGGTCGTAGTCGACCTCACCGTCGGCGTCGACCGGGTACCACAGCGGGAACGGCACGCCGAAGTAGCGCTGGCGGCTGATGAGCCAATCCGAGTTCAGGCCCTCGACCCAGCTCTCGTAGCGGCTGCGCATGTGCGACGGGTGCCAGTGCAGCTCGCGACCGCGCGCGAGGAACGCCTCCCGCACCTCGGCGTCGCGACCGCCGTTGCGGATGTACCACTGCCGCGACGACACGATCTCCAGCGGACGATCGCCGCGCTCGTAGAACTTCACCGGGTGGGTGATGGGCTTCGGCGCGCCCACCAGCTCACCCTGCTCCGCGAGCAGCTCCACGATGCGCGCCTGCGCCTGCTTGGCGGTCTTGCCCGCCAGCTCCGCGTAGCGGGCGTCGGCTTCGGGCGCCGCCGGGCCCCAGTCGGGGGGCTCGGGCAGGAGGCGACCATCGCGCCCGATCGCGGTGCGGGTGGACAACTGCAGCTCCCGCCACCACACCACGTCGGTGGTGTCACCGAAGGTGCAGATCATCGCGATGCCCGACCCCTTCTCGGGGTCGGCCAGGGGGTGGGCCAGCACGGGGACCCGCACGCCGAACAACGGCGTCACGACCTCGTGCCCGAACCGCGGTGCGTAGCGCTCGTCGTCGGGGTGTGCCACCAGCGCCACACACGCCGGGATCAGCTCCGGTCGCGTCGTCTCGATCACGATGGCGGCCTCGCCGTCGGTGCCACCGAAGCGGAGCGAGTAGTAGGCGCCCGGTAGCTCGCGGTCCTCGAGCTCCGCCTGGGACACGGCCATGCGGAAGTCGACGTCCCACAGCGTCGGGGCCTCCGACTGGTACGCCTCGCCCCGGGCGAGGTTGCGCAGGAAGGCGCGCTGCGACGCCCGCCGGGCGCGCTCGCCGATGGTTGTGTAGGTGGTCGACCAGTCGACCGAGAGGCCCAGGGTGCGCCAGAGCTCCTCGAACTTCTGCTCGTCCTCCACCACGAGCCGGTCGCAGAGCTCCACGAAGTTCTGGCGGCTGATCGGGATCTCCTGCTTGCCCGGCTTCTCCGGGGGAACGAAGCCCGGGTCGTACGGGAGGGACGGATCGCAACGCACGCCGAAGTAGTTCTGCACCCGGCGCTCGGTCGGGACACCGTTGTCGTCCCACCCCATCGGGTAGAAGACCTCGCGACCGCGCATGCGCTGGAAGCGGGCGATGGTGTCGGTGTGGGTGTACGAGAACACGTGTCCGACATGCAGCGACCCGCTCACCGTGGGCGGCGGCGTGTCGATCGCGAACACCTCGTCGCGCGTCTTCGACCGGTCGAACGCGAACGTGCGGTCGGCGTCCCAGCGGTCCGCCCACTTGTCCTCGAGCCCGTCGAGGCTCGGCTTGTCCGGCGCGCCCGTGCGCTCACTCATCCGATGGAGTCTAGGAAGCGACCGGTTGGCGCTCGACGAGTTCCTGCTCGACCTCGGCCCGGATCATGGAGCGGAGTGCGACCCAGAGCAGGAGGTTGAACGCGAGCCCCAGGACGCCGGCGAGCTGCTCCTGGGCGAACTCGAACACCTGGGTGACGAAGATCTGGACGAGGATCCCGCGCTCGAACCAGCGGTAGGCGGCCACCCGGTCGTGCCGGATGCGCAGCAGGCCGAACAGCATCAGGAGGCCGGCGACGATGGACGACAGCGTGACCGCCCACTCCTCGAAGCCCTCAATCGCGTTGTGGTCGAGGCTCAGCAGCACCGCGGCAGCCACCGCCGCGACCGCGTAGACCGCGAACCACCACGTGAGGAGCCGACGGAACCACTCGTGCTGCGCGAGGCCGAGGTACGCCGTCCGGACCAAGTGACCCCACCGCTCGAACCGGTTCGGGTTCGGCGCCGGCAGGCAGTCCTCGTCGGCCAGCAGCGTCCGCACCTGCCGGGCCAACGCATCGTCGGCCCCCGTCCGGTCGAGCAGCGCCAGCGACGCCGCCCGCCGGGGCTCGCTCAGCTCGCCGATCGCCGCCGACTTCAGCGCCTCCAAGGCATTCAGCAGCGCTTCGTCCGGACCGAGGTCGCGCCGCTGGATGCCCCGGAACACCAGGTACATGGCGATGAACACGATGTAGATGAGCGCGATCGTCGGCTGGAAGAAGTAGTTCACGTCGCGGGTGATGAACTTCCCCAGCTCGTCGATGAACCACCCGAACCCGCACCCGCCGATGAAGGCGATGAACGTGCGGTTGTTCGGGGCCAGGAACGAGAGGGCGAAGATGATGGCCACCGCCATCATCAGGGCACCCCAGATCGCGTGCGAGATGTGCAGCGTCCCGTTCCCCAGCTGCGGGTACCCGGTGACGATCAGGAACACGCGGTTCCCGATCACGGACCCGACCGCGCAGACGAGGAACAGATCCAGTCGACGGCCGACGTCGGCGCTGCGGAACGCGAAGCGCGGCACGTGGAGCCGGCGGACCTCGGTCATCGTCGCAGTCTGTCAGGGTGGCGACGAACTTATGCGCTACGCCGCTCGCCCTCGTCGGTGGTGATCAACGTCGGGTGCACGCGATCCATCACGACCGCGCGGTCGATCACGCAACGGCTGATGTCGTCCCGGCTCGGCAGGTCGTACATCACCTCGAGCAGCACGCCCTCGAGGATGGCGCGGAGGCCGCGCGCCCCGGTGCCCCGTTTGAGCGCCTCGTCGCCGACCGCGTCGAGGGCGTCATCGGTGAAGACGAGCTCGACGTCGTCGAAGTGGAAGAACTTCTGGTACTGCTTCAGCAACGCGTTCTTCGGTTCGACCAGGATGCGGATGAGCGCTTCCTTGTCGAGGTTGTTCACCGCGCTGATGACGGGGAGCCGCCCGACGAACTCGGGGATGAGCCCGAACTTCAGGAGGTCCTCGGGCAGCACCGACCGGAGGATGGTGCCGACGTCCTTCTCCTCGGACCGGCGCACGTCGGCGCCGAACCCGATGCCCTGGTTGCCGGTGCGGCTCTCGATGATCCGCTCGATGCCGGCGAACGCACCGCCGCAGATGAACAGGATGTTGGTGGTGTCGATCTGGATGAATTCCTGGTGCGGGTGCTTGCGCCCGCCCTGCGGCGGCACCGAGGCGGTGGTGCCCTCCAGGATCTTGAGCAGCGCCTGCTGCACGCCCTCACCCGAGACGTCGCGTGTGATCGACGGGTT
>DATBBL010000419.1:0-12080 GCA_036271015.1 Acidimicrobiia bacterium | reverse complement strand
TGGGGGCGGACAAGGTCGCTCCACTCCGGAACGCCGGCGGTGACCTCGACCGCATCATGCCCTCGGTGCGGGTGGTGCAGTAGACGAACGCCGCGCGGCGCCATCGGCGTGACCGGGATTCGTCCTGAATGCCGTGAATCGCCACGAAACCCGCGAGGCGTGTCAGGCGTCACAGAGTGTCGTCGTTCGCTTGGCTCTCGGGACCGAATTCCGTAGTCTCACTCTTCGTGGGCGGTAGACAACGAAGAGTGGTATCCCTGGCGCTGGCTGCGTCGACCATGCTCTCCGTGGCTGCGGTCGGCGGCGCCCCGCTCGTCGTGCGCGTCCTCGCCGGAGCCGTCGTCCTCCTGGCGGCCGCGGGCGTCCGCGTCCTCGGCTTCGATCGCACGTCGCCCAGAGAGCAGCACCGATGCTGGGTGCTGCTCGAGCTCGGGTTCGTGGTCCTCGCGGCCGGGAGCCTCGTGGGCATCGCCGACGGATCGGGCACCGGAACCGTGCCGGCGGCGGGGGCGTTCGCCGCGCTCGCCGGTGCGGTCCTCGTCGGAACCGGCCTGGCGGTCCGCATGAACCTCCTGCTCCCGGGTCGCGCGCTCGGTGCGGTCTTCGAAGCGCTGATGTGCATGGCCGCACTGGCGTTGGTGACCTGGGGCGCGCTCCTGATGGACCACCGCGCGCCGCTCGCGAACGCGTTGGCACTGCTCGTCCCGCTCGCGGACGCGGTGCTGATCTGGCTCGCGCTGCGCCTGGCCCGGCTCTCACGCTCCGAGCCCGACGGCTTCGTCGCCATCGCCGGCGCGCTCACGTGCCTGCTCGTCGTCGATGCGGTGCTCGCGCTCGCGTCGCTCGGTGTGCTCCACGTCCCCGTCGGCCGGTTCGAGGTCCTGAGGCTCGCGTGCGTGTGCGTCGGGGCGGCGGTCGCGCTCACGCCCTCGCTTCGCCGCGCGGTCGACCACGCGGTGGTGCGTCCGCCCCGCTTGGGGACCGGCCGGCTCGCGGCAACGTTGGGGTTGACGCTGCTCGCGCCCGCGCTGTTCGCGGTGCAGGGGGCGGCGGGCGACTCGCCGCGACTGCCCGCGGTGCTGGCCGGATCGAGCATCCTGCCCTTCCTGGTCGCGGTGTACCTCGTGCTCCAGGTGCACGAAGGTGCGCGTGCCGAGTACCAGGCGCAGCACGACCCTCTCACCGGGCTCCCGCACCGTGTCCTGTTCCTCGACCGCCTCGAGGTTGCGCTCGGCGCAGCCAGACGGACCGGCAAGCACGTCGCGGTGTTGTTCCTCGACCTCGATCGGTTCAAGGCGATCAACGACAGCCTGGGTCATGCGGTCGGGAACCAGCTCCTCCAGGCCGTCGCGTGGCGGATCGAGCGATGCGTGCGCGAGGCCGACACGGTCGCGCGCATGGGTGGCGACGAGTTCATGGTGCTGCTGCCGGAAGTCGACGGCGAGCCCGATTGCGTCACCGTGGCCGAGAAGTTGCTGCACTCGTTCGTGGATCCATTCCCGGTCGATTCCCGTCAACTGTTTGTCAGCACGAGCATTGGCGTCGCCGTCGCTCCGGAGGGTGGCACCGACGCCGAGACGCTGATGAAGAACGCCGACATCGCGATGTATCGCGCCAAGGCGAACGGCCGCGCGACGTACCAGATCTACACCGCTGACCTGAGCGCCCGCGCGCTCGTGAAGCACTCGCTCGAGAGCAATCTGCGCTCCGCGCTGGAGGCCGGTGACCTCGAGCTGCACTATCAGCCGAAGATCGACTCACGGACCCGCAGGGTGGTCGGCCTCGAGGCGTTGGCCCGGTGGGATCATCCGCAGCTCGGCTTCATACCGCCCGCCACCTTCATCCCGCTGGCGGAGGAGACCGGACTCATCGTTCCGTTCGGGACCTGGGTCCTCGAAGAGGCGTGTCGCCAGATCGGCAGATGGTCGAGGGAGTACGGGATACAGGTTCCGATCGCGATCAATCTCTCGGCGGAGGAGTTCACGGCCAAGCAGATCGATGCCCGCGTCGCCCAAGCCCTGGAACGCAACGGTGTCGCGCCGCACCTGCTCGAGCTCGAGATCACCGAGAGCAGCTTCCTCCTCGACCTGCACGCCGCGAGCGCGACGATGCGCAACCTGCTCGACATCGGTGTCCAGTGCTCCATCGACGACTTCGGCACCGGGTACAGCGGGCTCAAGTACCTGGCCCAGATCCCCCTCCACAGCCTCAAGATCGATCAGTCGTTCGTGCAGCGGATCGGCGCCTCCCCCGACGAGGAGCAGATCGTCAACGCGGTGATCACCCTGGCCCGTAGCCTGCGCATGAAGGTCATCGCCGAAGGGGTGGAGACCGGCGACCAGGCGACGTTCCTGCTCGCGCGCGGCTGTGATCAGATGCAGGGATTTCTCTTCAGCCCTGCGCTCGCGCCGCGCGACATCGAGCGCTTCATGGGCTCCGGCCGCCATGCTGCGGCCCGATCGACGACCGACCCGCACCACGGCGGGGGTCCGGTGCCCCACCTGGTCCCCGCTGGTCCACCGGAGCTCCCCGTCGGCGACCTGCTCCACGCCCTCTGCACGTACGAGGACATCAGCGCGATCGACGAGTCGAGGATCGCCCATGTCCTCGACTGCCTCCACCCCAAGGAGTCGACGACCGTGCGACGGCGGAAGAGTCGCCGGAACGCGCTCCACGTGGCCGGCAGCTGGTCGCTGGGCTGACCGCCCCGGACGGGCGTGCTCAGCTGCCTTCGCGGGCTCCGAGCCGACGTTGCGCGCGACGGCGCGCCGCGGCAGGGGTCTGCGGGTGTTCGACGACCGCGCGGAGCACGTCCGGGTCCTGATCGCGGGCGAGCCGCCGGAGACCCTTGGCCGGAGTCGTGGGGTTGGCAGCGACGGTCGCGCGGAGCGCCGGCATGCCGATCTCGGTGCCGGCCGTGAGCAGGCTCTCGGACGCGTTCCGGTTGGCGAGGACCGCGAGGGGCACGATGCCCACCAGCTCTTCGAGCAGCTCCGTCGGGCACAGCGGGTTCGCAGCCACCGCGGCGCACACCGTCGGATCAGGATCCTGCGCCAGCCCGACGAGGAGCTCCGGATCGAGGTCGGTCCGGGCCGCGACGGCTGCGCGCACCCACGAGTCTTCGTCGGCCGCGAGATCGCGCACGCGTTCGGCCGTGAGCGACGGATTCGCGGCGACCTGGACGCGGACGTGCGCGACCGGATCGCCGGCGAGTGCCTCCAGTCGGGCGCCGACCCCGGGATTGGCTGCGGCCATGCCGCGCACGACCGGGGAGGAGTCGGCCGCGGCCATGTCGAGGGCCTCGGCGGCGATGCCGACGTTGGCGGCCGCGGCCGCGCGCATCGTCTCCGTTCCCGTCCTGACGAGCTCGGTGATCGTCTCCTCGGGGAGCGACGGGTGCGAGGCGACGCGACGGCGGACATACCCCACGCCGACCTTCAGGAGACGTTCGAGCTCCGACGGTGGCGTCGTGGCCGAGAGCGCGGCGACGAGGTCGGTCGCCTCGTTCCCGGCGTTCGTCCGGCGTTCGATCACCTCGACCGAGTCGGCCCCGGGCTCGGACAAGCGGGCGAGGATCCGGGGGCCCGCCACGGCGTCGATCGTGTCGCCCCTCGTCGACAGGAACGGGAGGCCATCGGCCGCCACGAGGTCGACGGCGGTGCCGCGCCGCTTGCGGATGTGGGCGACGAGCCGGGGCGGGATGACGAAGCGGCCCAGCTGCGTCTCGACGACGAGCCCGCCGCGGTCTGCGCCCCGGAGATCGACCGTCTCGACCCGATGGACACCGGTCGGTGGCGCGGGCACAGCCGCGGGGTCGGCCGCCAGGAGCAGGTAGTTGCCGACCGACAGCGCCTCGTCGAACCGGAGGGCCACGTCGGCACCGGCACCGAACCGACTGAGGGTGGCCACGGCTTCCGACAACTCGGTGAGACCCACCACGAGGGGTTGCGCGACCGGAGCGTTCGCGTGCGCGGGGATGTCGAACCACTCCCACCAGCCGGCCGGGTCGTAGGTCAGCACGCGGACGCGGGCGGGGTGGTCCCGATCGGCCGGCGTCAGCTTCAGGTCGAGTCGCACCAACCGATCGGGGTCACCCAGGAGCTGCTCCACACAGGCGGACAAGGCTTCACACGGCAGCGAGACGGTGACCACCGATCGTGGGGGTGCCTCGCTGCCGGTCTGTCCCCACTCGCGCTCGTACACCGGTTGCTCGGCGAGGTCATGGCCGTAGGGTGACGAGGTCGCGACCGCCGACGGGGCCGGCTCGGGCGCCACGTCGCCCGCAGGGAACCAGTCTCCACCGCGCGGATCCTCGCGGATCTCCGCGGCCAGCCGCCGGAAGAAGTCAGGGTCGTCGCCGGCGCCATCGGAATCCTCGAAGCGGTCGGACGGGGTCCAGATGAGCGCCGGCCGCCGAGGCTCGACCGGTGTCGACGAGTCGGCCGAGCCGGCTCCGATCTGCTCGTCCGCCGCCGCCAAGACGTCGTCCGCCGGGGCCTCGGCGAGACCGGCGCCGTCGACCCAGGCGTTCCCGTCGTCGCCGGGCTCGTCCTCGAGCTCGTCCTCGAGCTCGGCGACGGGGCCCGCGGCCGGCACTGCACGCTCCGGGAGCTCCTCGAGCGGCTCCGGGCGCGTCGTCACGTCGTCGTACGGGGAGTCGGGGTGCGTCGCGTGCTCACTGATCCGCGCCGTGGCGCATCGCAGCTCCTCGATCGACTGCTGCTCGACTTCGGCCATGCGTCGGCCGAAGTCACGAGCACGCGCGGTGAGGGCGTCGACCAGTTGCCCGACGGTCTCACGGCGCGACCGCACGTCGTCACCATCGGCTTCGGCTCGCACGACGCACGCCGCGATCCGCTCGGTCGCGCCCTGCAACTCGCCGACCGAACGCTCCTCGACCGCCGCGACCCGCTGCCACGACGCGCTCGTCGCGTCGACGAGCGCGTCGACCAGCTGCTCGTCGAGCTCCTGGATCTGCTCGCGGCGCGACCGCAGCTCGACCGTCTCGGCGTCGACCGCCGCCAACTCCGCTCGCAGCCGCTCCACCGACGCGCGCAGCTCGCCGACCGATGCGTCCTCGACCTCGCCCACCCGCCGACCGGCGTCGCCCGTCCGCTCGACGAAGCCGTCGACCAGCTCCTGGACCGTCTCCCGGCGCGCCCGCACCGCCTCACCGTCCGCGTCGGCCTGCTCCAGCAGCGCGCGGACCCGCTCCACCGACGCCCGCACTTCACCGACCGAGTGCTCCTCGACCGCCGCCACCCGCTGCCAGGACTCGCTCGCGGCCTCGACCAGCGCGTCGTCGAGCTCGTCGAGCATCACGCGACGCGACCGCAGCTCCTCGGCCTCGCCGTCGATCCTCGCCACCTCGGCCCGCACCCGCTCCACCGACGCCAGCAGTTCGCCGACGGCCTGTTCCTCCGCGTGCGTCACGGACCGACCCGCCACGCGCGCGTGCTCGACGACGCCAGTGACCAGCTCCTCGACCGTGCCCCGGCGCGCCCGCACCGCCTCACCATCTGCGTCGGCCTGCTCGAGCAACGCGCGGATCCGTTCCACGGACTCGCGCACTTCGCCGAGCGACTGCTCCTCGACCGCCGCCACCCGCTGCCACGACTCGCTCGCGGCCTCGACCAGCGCATCGTCGAGCTCGTCGAGCATGACACGACGCGACCGCAGCTCCTCGGCCTCGCCGTCGATCCTCACCACCTCGGCCCGTACCCGCGCCACCGACTCACGCAGCTCACCCACCGACGCGTCCTCGACCTCGCCCACCCGCTGACCGGCATCGCGCGTCCGCTCGACGAAGCCGTCGACCAGCTCCTCCACCATTCCCGAGCGCGCCTGCACCGACTCGCCGACCGTCTCGGCCTGCTCCAGCAGCACGCGGACGCGCTCGGTCGCGCCCTGCAACTCGGCGACCGACGCGTCCTCGACCTCGCCCACCCGCTGACCGGCATCGCGCGTCCGCTCGACGAGATCGTCGACCAGCTGCTCCACCGTGCCCCGGCGCGCCCGCACCGACTCGGCGTCCGCATCGGTCTGGGCCAGCAGCACGCGGACCCGCTCGGCCGCGCCCTCCAACTCCCCGACCGTACGCTCCTCGACCGTCGCCACCCGCTGCCACGACTCGCTCGCGGCCTCGATGAGCGCGTCGTCGAGCTCGTCGAGCATCGACCGACGCGTCCGCAGCTCCTCGGCCTCGCCGTCGACCTTCGCCACCTCGGCCCGCACCCGCTCCACCGACGCCAGCAGCTCGCCGACCGCCTGTTCCTCCGCGTGCGCCACCGACCGACCCGCCTCGCGCGCGTGGTCGACGACACCGTCGACCACCTGCCCGACAGCCTCCCGGCGCGCCCGCCACTCGTCCGCCTCGGCGTCGGCCTGCGCCGAGTCGACGCGGATGCGCCCGATGACCCGATCGAGCTCCGCCCGCGTCTCCTCCTCGAGACGGGTGTATTCGTCGTCGACGCGGGTCCGCGCCCGTTCACGGAGCTCCTCGGCGTCTCGTTCCGCGACCGCGATGAGGTCCGCGATGCGCTGCCCGATCTCGGCCTCGGCACCCCGGGCGCGTTCCGCCACTGCCGACTCGCCGAGCGAGATCTGCTCGGCGGCCCGCGCGGCGACGCGACCGATGGTCTCCTCGTGCCCGCGGGAGAGGTCGTCGAGTCGCTCCGAGGCGTCCGACACCCGGCCGCCGACCTCCTCGACGAGTGCCTCGAGGCGTTCCAGAGACTCCCGACCCCGCTGCTCGGTGACGGCGAACAGCTCGTGCATCGCCAGCCGATGGTCCTCGATCTCCGCCAGGCTCTCCTCGAACCGCGCCGTCGATCGCGAGTTGCCGGCCGCGAGCTCCTCGAGGGCGGAGCGCGATGACGTCTCCGCGTCCTCGACGAGCTCCCGGAGCACTCCGCCGATCTCGTCCGCGTCGCGACGTGTCTTGGACACGATCTTGTCGAGCTTGCGCGCCGCTTTCTCTTCGAGCCGTTCGAACGCGAGATCGAACGACGCACGGGCGTCGTCCTCGATCTTCTCGACCACGTCGAGCAGTCGTTCTCGTCGCTCCGGCTTCGGCGCGTTCTTCTGCTTGTCGCCTTGCTTCTTGCCCACTGGAACCTCCACCCGGCCCGGCAGGGACCGGTCAGCGCGGCACGTACCGGCTGGCCCAGGTTCTGCATCGGCGTCCATCCGGGCCGGGTTGACGGTTCATTCCCCTCCCCGAACCGCTCCCTCGGCCGGTTCCCGGGTCCGGCCGGAAGCGCCCGGCCCGCAAGTGGGGCGCTGCCGTCGAGGAGGCGGGCCGCCCCCGAATGCCCTCAAGTGCCGCAGGGAGATGACGATCTACACGATGTCGGGAACGGCGCGAACTCGCGCGCCAGGCGACGTGGAGATCGCGGGCACCGGGAGCGGTCGTGGCGGACCAAGGTGAAGGCCTCGAGCCGAGGACGATGGCACGACCCGCAGGCTCGCCGTCGCCGTTGCGCATCGGCGAGCTGCTCGTACGACGCGCGCTCATCGACCCGAACGATCTGGCGCTGGCGCTCTCCGAGCAGGAGCTGAGCACCGGGAGCGCGCCGCTCGGCCGGCTCCTCGTCCGCCTCGGCGCGATCGACGAGGACGACTTGACGGTGACGCTCGCCGAGCAATCGGGGATGCGCGTCGTCGACCTCGATCGGGACCCTCCCCCGGAGTCGTCGGCCGTCGGCCGGATCACCCGCGAGGCGGCGTTCCGGTTGCAAGCCCTGCCGTTGCGCTACGAGGAAGGCCGGCTCGTCGTCGCGCTGGCCGAGCCGCCGAGCCGGGAGGTCCGCCGCGAGATCTTGAAGTTGTCCGGTCGACAGGCCGACTTCGTGCTGGCGAACGCCAGGCTGCTCGCCGACGCCATCGAGCGGTGGTATCCGCATCCTTCGATGGTCAACGCCGCGCCGCCCACCGGTGCCGCCACCACGATCGACCTCGAGCTCCGACCGGCGCTCGCGCCATCCCTGCACTTCCAAGCCGATGGTCGGGTGGAGGTCGCCGGCACGCGCGGCGCGTCCGGAGTCACACCCGCCACTGATCGCGTGGTCGCCTGGCTGTTCGCCCATGCCGCCGACGTCGGCGCGAGCGCGGTGCACCTCGTCGAGCAGCCGCCGGACCTTCGGGTGCGGGCCAGCGTCAACGGGCGGCTGCGCGACACGACGGTGCTCCCGGCCGCCACCGGCGACATCCTGGTCCGACGCGTGCTCCGGGCGGTCGGGCTCGACGTCGACGCCGCGGTCCCACAGAACGGCTGGCTGTACTCCGCCGAGCCGGGCTTCGGCCCGCGGGTACGCGTGACCACCGCGCCGACGGGCACGGGCCGGACCGTCGTCTGCGCGATGGAACGCCCGACGGCGAGCTCGTAGCGCTCGGCGAACGGCTCGGCTCAGAAGCCGACGGGGTCGGCGAACGGATCGTCCGGCGGGGCGTCGGCCTCGACGACGGGGTCGACGCCGAGCGCGGCGGCGAGGCCCTCGTAGCCGCTCTCCTCGAGCTGCTGGGCGAGCTCGGGCCCGCCGGTCTTCACCACCCGGCCGCCCATCAGCACGTGGACGACGTCGGGCTGCAGCTCGTCGAGCAGCCGGGCGTAGTGCGTGATCGCGAGCACGCCCAGGTCGTCGTCGTTGGTCATGGCCTCCACCCGGCGCGCGACGTCGCGCAGCGCGTCGACGTCGAGCCCGCTGTCGATCTCGTCGAGCACCGCGAACCGGGGGCGGAGCACCGCGAGCTGCAGCGTCTCCGCCCGCTTCTGCTCGCCGCCGGAGAACTCGACGTTGAGTCCGCGCTCCAGGAACTGGTGCGCGACCCCGAGGCGGGCGGCCTCGGCACCGACGCGTTCGCGCAGGTCGGTGCGGTCGCGACCCTGGCCGCGCAACGCGGCGTCGAGGAAGTCGTCGAGGCGGACGCCGGGGAGCTCGACCGGGTACTGCAGCGCGAGGAAGAGGCCGTGGGCGGCGCGCTCGTGGGTCGGCAGCCCGAGCAGCTCCTCGCCGTCGATGGTGACCGACCCGCGGGTGACGACGTAGTCGTCGCGGCCCATCAGCACGTGCGAGAGGGTCGACTTCCCCGAGCCGTTCGGTCCCATGAGCGCGTGGACCTCGCCCGAACGGACCTCGAGGTCGACCCCTCGCAGGATCTCCTGGCCTGCCACCGCGGCGTGCAGATCCGAGATCTTCAACACGCTCATGGCCCGGTGCTCACGATCACGTCGTCGCCCTCCACCCGGACGTCGTACACCCGCACCGGGCGGGTCGCGGGCAGGCTCTGGGGCTCGCCGGTGACCAGCGAGAAGGTGGAGCCGTGGGCGGGGCACTCGATCTCACGCTCCTCCTCCCACACGTCGCCTTCGGAGAGCGAGTAGTCGGCGTGGGTGCACTGGTCGTCGATCACGTAGAAGGCGCCTTCGATGTTGACCACGCAGAGCCGGCGGCCGTCGACGTCGAACCGCGAGGCGGCGCCCGGCTTCACGTCGGAGACCGCGCACACGCGCACGTCACCCACGGGCTCTCGCGATCGGGTCGCGGTGCTCGATCTTCTCGATCACGCTGCGTCGCAGCGGCGTGACCAGCGACGGCACGGGGAGGCGGTCGAAGACGTCGTCGAAGAAGCCCAGCACCACCAGCCGCTCCGCTTCCTCGGGCGGTACGCCCCGGGTGGCCAGGTAGTAGAGCTGGTCGTCGTCGACCGGCCCGACGGTGCTCGCGTGCGAGCACTTCACGTCGTCGGCCTCGATCTCGAGGTTGGGGACCGACTTCGCCTCCGCACCTTCGGTGAGGACGAGATTGCGGTTGGTCTGGAACGCGACCGACTTCTGGGCGCGGGGCCGGATGCGGATGAGCCCCGAGTACACCGACTGGGCGGTGTCCTCGACCGCGCCCTTGAAGAGGAGGTCACTCCGCGTGTTGGGCGCGTCGTGGTCCTGCAGAGTGCGGAAGTCGAGCATCTGGTCACCGTCGCCGAAGTAGACCGCGGTGAGGTCGGACTCGGCGCCCGACCCCGCGAGCAACGACTCGCTCCGCAGGCGCGCGTAGGCGCCGCCGAGCGCGACCACCGACGACCGGAGCGACGAGTCCCGGCCGAGGTGGGCACGTTGCAGTGCCACCTGCCACGTCCGGGGGCCGTGCTCCTGCACCGAGAGGTAGCGGACGTGCGCGTTCTCGCCGATGACCAGCTCGACGACCGCGTCGACGAGGTGACCGGTGGTGCCGACGCCGGTGTCGGTGGACCCGTACCGGTCGAACACGGTGACCTCGGCGCCGTCTTCGGCCACGACGAGCGTGTGCGGGAAGCTGGCGAGCCCGTCGCCTTCCGACCAGTGGAGCACCACGATGGGCTGTTCGATGACGACCCCACGCGGCACCTTCACGAACGCGCCGCCGGCGAGGAAGGCGTCGTGCAGGACGGTGAACGCGTCGGGTGAGGCGTCGGAGCACACGCCCAGCGTCGACGCGATCTCCTCGGCGTCGCACGTGGCGATGCCGCATACCCGCACCCCGCGCGCCTCGAGGTCGGGGTCGAGGGCGTGGTGCACCACCCGCCCGTTGCGCACGACGACCAGCCCCGACCGCTCGCCCGCCTCGGCCGCGATCGGGCCGCCGCCGGGGGCGGGCTCGTCACCCGGCTCGCCCATCTGCTCGGCGGGCACCGGCCGGTAGCCGCCCAGGTCGAGGTCGCCGATCCGGCTGTAGCGCCAGATCTCCTCCGCCGCCGTCGGCCACTCGAGACCTGCCAGCCGCTCGACCGCGGCGGCGCGCCGATCGGCCAGCCAGTCGGGGCCCGGCAGTCCGCGCGCCGCTGCAGGGGAGAAGTGGTCGAGCAGGGTCATGTGCAGTGCGGTGCTACCCGACGCTGCCTTCCATGTTGAGCTCGATGAGCCGCGAGAGCTCCACCGCGTACTCCATCGGCAGCGTCTTGGTGATCGGCTCGATGAAGCCGTTGACGATCATGGCGGTCGCCTGCTGCTCGGTGAGACCCCGGCTCATCAGGTAGAAGAGCTGGTCGTCGCCCACCTTGGAGACGGTCGCCTCGTGCCCGATGCGAGCGTCCTTCTCGTCGATCTCCATGTAGGGGTACGTGTCGGAGCGGCTCTCCTCGTCGAGGATCAACGCGTCGCAGCGCACGTGGCTCTTCACACCGTGCGCGCCCTCCTCGACCCGCACCAGACCGCGGTAGGTCGTGCGGCCGCCGTCCTTGGAGATCGACTTCGAGTCGATGATCGACGTGGTCTCGGGCGCGGCGTGGGTCATCTTGGCGCCGGCGTCCTGGTGCTGGCCCGCGCCCGCGTACGCCACCGACAGCACCTCGCCGTGCGCCTTCGGGCCGGTCATCACCACCGCCGGGTACTTCATCGTGAGCTTGGAGCCGAGGTTGCCGTCGATCCACTCGACGGTCGACTCGGTCTCCGCACGAGCCCGCTTGGTGACGAGGTTGTAGACGTTGGGCGACCAGTTCTGGATGGTCGTGTACCGGATGCGGGCACCCGGCTTGGCGATGAGCTCCACCACCGCCGAGTGCAGGGAGTCGGTGGAGTACACCGGCGCCGAGCAGCCCTCGACGTAGTGCACCGACGAACCTTCGTCGGCGATGATCAGCGTGCGCTCGAACTGGCCCGCGTTCTCGGCGTTGATGCGGAAGTACGCCTGCAGCGGCATGTCGACGTGCACGCCGGGCGGCACGTAGATGAAAGAACCCCCCGACCACACCGCCGAGTTGAGCGCGGCGAACTTGTTGTCACCGGGCGGGATGACGGTGCCGAAGTGCTCACGCACCAGCTCCGGGTACTCGCGCAGGGCGACGTCCATGGAGGTGAACAGGATCCCCTGCTTCTCCAGGTCTTCGCGGTTCTTGTGGTACACGACCTCGGACTCGAACTGGGCGGTGACGCCGGCGAGGAACTTGCGCTCGGCCTCGGGGATGCCGAGCTTCTCGTAGGTGTTCTTCATGCTCTCGGGGAGCATGTCCCAGTCGGCGACCTGACCCTCGGTGGGCTTGAGGTAGTAGTAGATGTCGTCGAAGTCGATGTCGGGCATGTTGGTGGCGAACCACTCGAGCATCGGCTT
>DATBBL010000418.1:0-2611 GCA_036271015.1 Acidimicrobiia bacterium | reverse complement strand
GCTGTTCGTGTCGCTGCGGTTGCGGCGGGTGATGTTCCCCGCTCAGTGGGACTCCCTGCAGCGCGCCGGCGAGGTGGCGGGCGTGGTGGACGAGGCGGTCAGCGGCGTGCGGGTCGTGAAGGGGTTCGGCCAGGAGGACCGCGAGCTGGCCGGCCTCACCGACGCCGCCGAGGGTCTCTACCGCTCGCGGGTCCGCACCGTGCGGCTCCAGGCGCGGTACCAGTCGGCGCTCCAGGCGATTCCCGCCCTCGGCCAGGTCGGAGTGCTCGCCCTCGGCGGGTGGTTGGCCATCCAGGGCCAGATCAGCATCGGCACGTTCCTCGCCTTCTCCACCTACCTCGTGCAGCTGCTCGCGCCGGTGCGGATGTTCGCCGGGATGGTCGCGGTGGCCGAGCAGGCGCGTGCGGGCAGCGAGCGCATCTTCGAGCTGATCGACTCGAACCCCCTCGTCACCGAGCAGCCGGACGCGCCGCCGCTCGAGGTGACCACCGCCGAGATCACCTTCGAGCACGTCAGCTACGGCTACCTCCGCTCGGAACCGGTGCTGCGGGACTTCTCGCTCCGGGTGGCACCGGGCGAGACGGTTGCGCTGGTCGGGGCTTCGGGGTCGGGCAAGTCGACGGTGAGCCTGCTCCTCCCCCGCTTCTACGACGTACAGGGAGGCAGCATCCGGATCGACGGCGTCGACGTGCGCGACGTCACCCTCGATTCGGTACGGCGCGAGATTGGCATCGTGTTCGAGGACGCGTTCCTGTTCTCCGACACCGTGCGCGCGAACATCGCATACGGGCGGCCCGGCGCGTCCGACGACGACATCGAGCGGGCGGCGCGCGTCGCGGGCGCACACGACTTCGTCATGGACCTCCCGCTCGGCTACGACACGGTGGTCGGCGAACGCGGGCTCACGCTCTCCGGCGGTCAACGCCAGCGCATCTCCATCGCCCGTGCGGTGCTCACGGACCCTCGCGTGCTCGTGCTCGACGACGCCACCTCGTCGGTCGACACGCGCACCGAGGAGCAGATCCACGCCACGCTGCGCGAGATCATGGCCGACCGCACGACGGTGCTCATCGCCCACCGGCGTTCGACCCTGCGCCTCGCCGACCGGATCGTGCTGGTGGCGGACGGCCGGGTGGCGGAGAGTGGCACCCACGAGGAGCTGCTGGCGTCGTCGCCCGAGTACCGGGCGCTGCTCCACGGCCCCGGCGACGACCTCGAGGACGACGAGACGGTCGAGCCCGACCGCGACGCGCCCGACGCCAGCGGCGTCACCGCGTCGCTGTGGGACCGCACCGCCGAGGCCGAGGCGGTGCACGCCTTCATCGCACCCGCCGGCCCCGCGGTGGCGCGTGGTGGCTTCGGGGGCAGCGGCGCATCCGTGCGCGGCGCCGGCGGTGGCATCGCGCTGGCGCCCACGCCGGAGCTGCTGGCCGCAGTCGACGCATTGCCACCGGCCGACGACGAGCCCGACGTCGACGTCGCCGCCGAGGCCGCGGGGAGCGAGCACTTCCGGCTCAGGGCGTTCCTGCGTCCCTACCGCCGTCCCCTCCTCATCGGCTTCGGGCTGATCGTGATCGACACGCTCCTCACCCTGGCCGGTCCCTTCCTGGTCCAGCAGGGCCTGAACCAGGGCGTGCAGCACCACGCCGAGGGCGCCTTGTGGACCGCGTCGGTGCTCTTCCTGGGCGCGACGCTCGTCGACTGGGTCGTCACCTGGGCCTACACGCGCTACACCGGGCGTACCGCGGAACGCCTCCTCTTCGCGCTGCGCATCCGCATCTTCGCCCACCTGCAGCGCCTCGCGCTCGACTATTACGACCGCGAGATGTCGGGCCGGATCATGACCCGCATGACCACCGACGTCGACGCCTTCGCGCAGCTGCTGCAGACCGGCCTCATCACCGCCGTCGTCAACATCCTCAGCTTCGTCGGTGTGCTGGTCGTGCTCAGCCTGTTGAGCTGGCCACTCACGCTGGGCGTGCTCGTGCTCGTTCCTCCGCTCCTGATCGCCACCGTCTGGTTCGGCCGCCGCTCGGCGCATGCGTACGCGCACGCCCGGGAGACGATCTCCACCGTCAACGCCGAGTTCCAGGAGAGCATCTCGGGGGTGCGCGAGGCGCAGGCGTACGTGCAGGAGGAGCGGAACATCGAGTCGTTCAACGCCACCGCGCGCCGTTACCTCGACGCCCGGCTACGGACGCAGGTGCTCCAGGCGCTCTACTTCCCCTTCATCCTGTTCCTCGCCACCTGCGGCGACGCGGTGGTGCTCGCGCTCGGCAGCGCGCTCGTGCACGACGGCACCATCGCCGCGGGCACCGTCATCGCGTTCCTGCTCTACCTCGACCAGTTCTTCGCGCCCGTCCAGCAGCTCTCCCAGGTGTTCGACCAGTGGCAGCAGGCGGTGGCGTCGATGACGAAGATCAACGAGCTCATGCAGACGCCGGTGGCGACGCCCGACGCCGTCGATCCGGTCGTCCCCGGGCACCTCCGCGGCGAGCTGTGCTTCGACGATGTGCACTTCTCCTACCCGGGCACCGGGCGGGAGACGCTGCACGGCATCGACCTCGAGGTCGTCGCCGGGGAGACGGTGGCGCTCGTCGGCGAGACCGGC
>DATBBL010000417.1:0-13745 GCA_036271015.1 Acidimicrobiia bacterium | reverse complement strand
CGAGGGCGCGCTCGGCGTCACCGTCGGCGTCCTCCAACGCGTTCTTGCAGTCCATCATCCCCGCGCCGGTCGCCTTGCGCAGCGCGGCGATGTCCTTGGCCGAGTACTCAGCCATTCGTGTCGCTCTCCTGGATCTCGGTGAGTCCCGGGTCCGGTGCCGGCTCGGGCTCGGGCTCCGGCTCGGGCTGGGGGGTCGGCGCGGCGGCGGCTGCCTGCCGGGCCTCGGCCAACTTGGCCTCCCGCGCCCGCTGGGCGGCGGCCGCCGCGTCGCGGGCCTTCTGCTGCTCGGCGGCCTTGGCCGCCTGCTCCTCGGGAGAAAGGGGCTTGGGGGCCGGCGGGGCCGGCTTCGCCCGGGGACCCTCGGGTGCACCGGCCTTCGCCTGCTTGCGGGACCGCAGCCACTGACCCTCGATGACCGCATCGGCGACGATGCGGCACATCAGGTTGGCGGAGCGGATGGCGTCGTCGTTGCCGGGGATCACGAAGTCGATGACGTCGGGATCGCAGTTCGTGTCGACGACCGCGATCACGGGGATGCCGAGGCGGTTGGCCTCGGTCACCGCGATGTGCTCCTTCTTGGTGTCGATCACGAACACCGCGTCGGGCGCCCGCTCCAGCGTGCGGATGCCGCCCAGGTTGCGCTCGAGCTTGGCGACCTCGCGCTTGACCTTGAGGCCTTCCTTCTTGATCATCTGCTCGGTCTCGCCGGTCGCGACCAGCCGCTCGAGCTCGTGCATCTTCGCCACCCGACCGTGGACGGTCTGGAAGTTGGTGAGCATGCCGCCCAGCCAGCGGTAGTTGACGTAGGGGGAATTCGCCCGTTCCGCCTGCTTCTCGATGGGCTCCTGGGCCTGCTTCTTGGTGCCCACGAACAAAACCGTGCCGCCGTTCTCGACGGTGTGGCGCACGAACCGGTAGGCGGTGTCGATGCGCTCCAGCGTCTGCTGGAGGTCGATGATGTAGATGCCGTTGCGCTCTCCGAAGATGAAGCGCTTCATCTTCGGGTTCCAGCGCCGGGTCTGGTGACCGAAGTGGACCCCGGCCTCCAGCAGCTGCTTCATGGTGACGACGGCCGTTGCTTCTGCCACGGTGCGTCCTTTCGTTCGCGCAGTCACCCGGGGCCGACGACCGCGCGGTCGCCGAGCCGGACGAGCTGCTCCTCGGTTGGTCCTCCGCCCGCGGGCACCGGGACGAACCCTGGTGACCTCGGAATGCGGGCGTGCGTGATCCCGGGCCGGAGCACGGGTCGGCGACGAGTGTAGCGGTCGGGATCCCCGCCCCCTCAGGGGATCCGCCGCAGGTCGACCCGCCACGCCCCGAGGCGCAGGGCGACGAGCAACCGCGCCGGCCGCCCCCAGGGTGCGCGCCGGAGCGCGACCGCGTACCCACCGAGGCGGTGGCGCCCCAGCAGGGCCAGCAGGTGGCCATCGGCGCGGTCGAGCACGAACACCTCGCCCGAGAACGACGAGAACACCACCCGGCGCGGGGTCAGGACCATCCGCGTCGCGATGAGCGCATGGGCGAGGTCGTGCCGCCAGCGGATGCGGCCGGTGGCGACGTCGAGCAGCGAGACGACGCCGAAGTGGTCGACCACCGCGACCACGCCGGCGCCGACCGCCGGCTCGATCGCCTCCTCGAACGACGACGGCACCGGCGTCTGCCAGCGCCGCGCCCCAGTGACGAGGTCGCGCGCCTCCACCCGGGCGTGCCGGTGACCGTCGCCGATCGCGAGCAGCACCACGCCCGGTCCGAGGGCGGGAGCGGCGGTCGAGGTCGCGGTCGGCGCCTCCCACCGCAACGCGCCGGTGCGCAGGTCGAGGGCGCGCACCGCCGGGGTGTCGGTCTGGTGCCAGGTGGCCACGACCGCGCCCGTTGCGGTGTCCACCCGCGGCGCCGACCACAACGCGCCGGGGAAGGTCACCGACCACCGGACGGCGCCGGTGGCCGCGTCGAAGGCGGCGAGCGTGCCGGCGCGGTCGCCGGCGAGGGCGACGGCGCCGCTCATCGCCAGGGCATGGACGTCGCCACCCATCGGCGCCCGCCAGCGCGGCGCACCGTCCGCCCGCGCCAGCGCGGTGACCGCACGTTCACCGCCGACCAGCACCACGTCGTGACCGAGGGCGGGGGGCGCCTCGACCAGCCCGTCGAGGTGGACCGACCAGCGCTCGTGGCCGGCGGGGTCGAGCGCCCGGACGCCCGGTCGGCTGGTGACCACGACCGCGCCGCGAGCGTCGGCGGCGAGGTCCCAGGGGCCGTCGCTCACCGGCGCGCTCCAGACCGGCGCGCTCCAGACCGGCGCGCTCCTGACCGGCGGGCGCGCACCGTGGGCGGGGCGGGCGACGAACCAGGTCGCGACCACCGCAGCCAGGACGAGGATCGTCGTCGAGCGCACGCGTGGATTCATCCGGCACCTCCGAGGATCTTTGCGGCGGCGTCGCCGAACTCGTGCGACACCCGGCTGATCACCACCGGGGCCACCGCGCTCCGCAACGCGGTGAGGAGGCTGACGCACGGCGGCGGTCTGCCCTCCAGCGCGGCCCGCACCGCGCGCAGCGCGTCGGGAGCGCGCACGATCGCGCTGTGCTCGCTCAGGCTGTTGACCGCGGCCACCGTCTCCGTCGCCCCCGGCACCGAGATGTTGGTGGCCGGGACGACGACGTCCTCGGTGGCGCCGATCGTGGTCATGTCGAAGTGCTCCGGCACGCCCTGGTCCCACAGGTGGTCGAGCAACGGCGAGCCCTCGGCCAGCTCCTGCACCGCGGGGCTGCTCGGCGGCGGGAGCGACGACACGTCCTCGATCGCGTCGAGGGCGGCGCGTCCGAGCGTCGTGGCGCGGATGCGCCGCCCGGCGGTCGCGAGCGGCGCACCCTCGTGCGGGGACGACAGCGTCACCACGTTGCCGAGCGGAGGCAGCGTCCGGTCACCGGCGCGGTACACGTGGGACAGGAACTCGTCGACGACGATCCCGCCCTGCGAATGGGCGATGAGGTCGACCTCGCGGCCGGGCTGCTCGCGCTGCATCGCGCGGAGCTGCTCGGCGAGGTGGAGCGCGTCGACCTCGATCGGACCGTGGGTGTCGGCGGCGGTGTACGCGCCGCCGTCGGCCGCGTACGAGTAGTAGCGGATCTCGCCCTCGGCGGCGTGGTACCCGAGCGCCTTCACGTCGAGGGCGACCGTCGGCCCGCGGTCCCACGCCTTCCCGGCGCTGTCGATCCCGGCGACCACCATCACGCGGTGCGCGGAGCCACCGGTGCCGTCGGCGTCGGACGCGTCGTCGCTGCAGTCGGCGGTGACGGTGTCGGCGAAGCGTCGCCCGATTGTGACGACGTCGAGCGCCAGCATCCCCGCCGGGGTGCGGGCCAGCGCCGCCGCCAGCTCCGACGAGAGCGCGCGCATCGACGACACGGTCGCCTCCACCGTCGTGCGGAGCCCGGCCAAGGCCTCGGTCCCGAGCCCGGTGGTCGCGTCGAGGAAGCGCAGACCGGCGTCGACCGCGGCGTCGGCGCCCTCGCCCACCCAGGTGCCCAGGTCGCAGGCCGCGTCGATGGCGCCGCCGAGCAGCGGGACGCCGGAGTCGCACGAGTCGTCGGACGTGGTCGCGGTCCGGTCGAGGTCGCCCCCGGGCGTCGGCAGGTGCAGCGACGACTGCAACGCTCGCCGCTCGCCGGCCGGGGACCACGGAGTCTCGGCGGGCTCGCCCGCGGGCATCAGGCGCACGACCTTGGTGAGGTCGCGGGGCCGGAACAGGAGCATCGGATCGACGTACCGGTCGCCGATGCGCAGGCCGAGGTGGAGCACGCGGCCGTCGTGGTCGGTGCCGACGCCGCCGGTGAGCCCGACCACGTCGCCCCGCGTCACCGGTTGCCCGATCCGCACGCCGACGGACGAGAGGAACGAGTACGACGTGCGCAGGTCGCCGTCGTGGGCGAGGGTCACGTGCAGCGTGCCGGCGACCGAACCGGCGAAGCTGACGACGCCGTCCCCGGCGGCGCGCACGGGAGTGCCCGGTGCGGCCGCGAAGTCGACCCCGCGGTGCCCGGCGGCGTATTCGGAGCTCGGCGCATCGAAGGGCCGCACCACCGGACCGTCCACTGGTCGCATCCATCCGCCGGAGTCGTCGGGCGCGGCCCGGGCGGGGGCGGCGGTGCCCGCGAGGACCGCGCCGACGAGGACGACGAGTACGGCGACGAAGAACGCGCGCCCGTGCGGCGCGCCACGTGCAGTGCGCATGGCCAACCCCGTGGTCGGTGGACGTCACGACACGGGGAAGCGCCGGAGGAGGTGCGTCGACCCTACCGGTGTGGCGCGCGCCTGCCAAGGGGCAAACGCGCGCGGACGCGGGCCTGCGCCGCCGCGTCGGCCGGGTCGGTCAGTAGCGGACCGGCCCGGGCTCGCGCTCGGGCTCGGCCAGCCGACCCCGCAACTGGAGGATCGACTTGGTGTGGATCTGGCAGACCCGGCTCTCGGTGACGCCGAGCAGACCGCCGATCTCGGCGAGCGTGAGGCCCTCGTAGTAGTAGAGCGTCAGGACGAGCCGTTCGCGGTCGGGCATGCGGTTGATGGCGTCGGCGAGGAGGTGCTTCATCTCGTCGACCTCGTACGCCTCGACGGGGTCGTGCTTGCCGTCGGTGATCGTGTCGCTGACGGTCGCCGCGCCGCCGCGATCGGAAGAGCTGGCGGCGAGCAGGTCGTCGAGCGCGACGAGACCGGTGAACGAGATCTGCGACAGGGTCTGCGTGAGCTCGCCCTCCGACCACTCCAGCTCCGCCGCGACCTCGGCGTCCTCGGGACTGCGGCGCAGCTCGTTCTCGAGCTTGGAGATCGCGCGCTCGATCGCGCGCGCCTTCGCACGGACCGAGCGTGGCACCCAGTCGATGGAGCGCAGCTCGTCGATGATCGCGCCCTTGATGCGTGAGATGGCGTAGGTCTCGAACTTGAAGCCGCGGCCCGGGTCGAACTTGTCGATGGCGTCGATCAGCCCGAAGATGCCGTAGCTGACGAGGTCGGCCTGCTCGATGCTCTGCGGCAGGCCGGCGGCGACCCGGCCGGCGACGAACTTCACCAGCGGCGAGTAGTGCAGGATCAGCCGCTCGCGCGCGGTCGAGGTGCCGTTCGACTTGTAGTCGGTCCAGAGCTCGTCGAGTGCTTCGGTGGGATCGTCAGGCACGGGGGTGGGTCGCCTCGTAGACGGCACGGAGCCGGTCGCGGGTCACGTGGGTGTAGATCTGGGTGGTGGCGAGATCGGCGTGGCCGAGGAGCTCTTGCACTGCCCGGAGGTCGGCTCCGCCTTCGAGCAGGTGGGTAGCGTACGCGTGGCGTAGCGCATGCGGGTGGAGCGCCCGCCCGTCCGGCAGCGGGTGCCGCTCGAGCACCCGGCGGGCGTCACGCGGTGACAGCTGCCGGCCGCGCCGGTTGAGGAACACCGCGTCGGACGGCGACGTCGTGGTCGCCAGGGTGGCGCGACCCCGATCGAGCCAGACCGCGAGCGCCTCGACCGCCGGCGCGCCGATCGGGACCCGTCGCACCTTCGACCCCTTGCCCAGCACGGTCACCAGACCGCGCTCGAGGTCGCAGTCGGCGATGCGCAGCCTGCAGCACTCGGCCACCCGGAGCCCGGCGCCGTAGAGGATCTCGAGCACGGCGAGGTCGCGGAGCACGACCGCAGTGGCGACGGGATCGTCTGCGTCCCGGACGAGGTCGAGGTCGACGGCCGCGGAGGCGGCGTCGAGCAGGTCGACGGCCTCGTCGCTGCGGATGACGCGGGGCAGCCGGTTGGCGCCCTTCGGGGCCCGCAGGGTGCGGCCGGGGTCGTGGTCGACGACGCCGTGGCGCTTGAGGAAGCGCAGGTAGGCGCGCAGTGCCGCGGCCTTCCGGGAGATCGAGGCGCGGGCGAAGCCCCGGGTGTCGAGGTAGGCGAGGTAGCGGCGCAGCGTGCGGTGGTCGAGCGCCGACGGCGACGCGCAACCGCCACGCTCCGCCCAGGCCACGAATTCGGCGACGTCGTGCTCGTACGCATCGCGCGTGTGGGCGCTGCGGCCGGCGAGGGAGGCCGCAAACTCGTCGCCCCGCCACGCGCGGTCGCCCACCATCGGCGCTGGCCCTTCCGGCATGCACCTCGCCCTTCTGCTTCCAGACCGCCCGGGAGAACGTTAGCCCCCACGTGGAGTGACCTGACACACCGGTCCGTGGCCGCCCGGCGGTCGCTAGGGTGCGCGCGATGGGTGACGGCTGGTACGACGAGCTCGACGGCCTGGGCCTCGCGGCGGCGATCCGCGGCGGCGACGTCTCGGCCACCGAGGTGGTGGACGTCGCCATCGGACGCATCGAGGCACGGGACCCCGCGGTGGGTGCGGTCGTCGCCACCCGGTTCGACGAGGCGCGGGCAGAAGCCGCCGAGTCGCAACGCGACGGCCCGTTCGCGGGTGTCCCCTACCTGGTGAAGAGCCTCGGGGGTGAGGTGGCGGGGCTCCCGACGTCACGGGGGTCGCGGCTGTTCGCCGACGACGTCGCCACCGCGGACAGCCTGGCGGTCGCGCGAGCGCGTGCCGCGGGCGTGATCGTCCTCGGCATGACCAACACGCCCGAGCTCGGGAAGAACGGCTCGACCGAGCCGGTGGTGCACGGCGCGACCCACAACCCCCACGATCTCGGCCGCTCCGCGGGTGGGTCGAGTGGCGGGTCGGCGGCCGCGGTCGCCGCGGGCATGGTGCCGGTCGCGCACGGCAACGACGGGGGTGGGTCGATCCGCATCCCCGCATCGGCGTGCGGGCTGTTCGGGCTCAAGCCGTCGCGCGGCCGGGTACCGCACGCGCCCGCGCTCGACGCGTTCGCGTACCCCGTCGGCTGCATCCACGCGCTCACGCGCACCGTGCGCGACAGCGCCGCGCTGCTCGACGCGGTCGCCGCCTCGGCGCCGGGCGACGCGTACCGCGCACCGCCGCCGGCCGGGTCGTTCCTCGCCGAGGTCGGCGCCGACCCGGGTCGGTTGCGGATCGGGTTCACCACCACGACGGCGCGGGGCGACGAGGCCGACGAAGACTGCGCCGACGCCGTCGCCCGGATCGCAGCCGTGTGCGAGGGGCTCGGCCACGAGGTCACCCAGGCGACGTTCGGGTACGACGTCGAGGCGGCCAACGCCGCGCTCGCGGGGGTGATGGCGGTCAACGTCGCCGACGCGATCGGGACCCGTCTGGCGGCGGTGGGGCGCCCGCTGCGGGACGACGACATCGAGCCCTTCACGCGGATCCTCTACGACCGGGGCCGCGCCATGACCGGGCTCGAGGTGATCGAGGCGCTGCACGCACTCGAACGGGCGGGTCGCGAGGTCGCACCGTTCTTCGGCGACCACGACCTGCTCCTCACGCCGACGCTGCCCATCCCGGTCCCGGAGCTCGGCTGGGCCGACACGACGCGGCCGGAGACGATGGTGCGGGCCGCGGCCTTCAGCGCGTTCACCGGCATCTTCAACACGACCGGCCAACCCGCGATGAGCGTGCCGGCCGGCACGGACGCGAACGGCCTCCCGCTCGGCGTGCAGTTCGTCGGGCGCCTCGGCGACGAGGGCCGCCTGCTCCGACTGGCGGCGACACTGGAGCGCGCGGCGCCGTGGCCCACCACCCCGGTGGATCCCACCGCGTAACTGTCACACCCCGGCGCGAGCCTCGGAGGACCGTCGAGGTCGCCGCGGGCCGGCCCTCCCACCAGCTCCACGATCCGGGAGGTCACCGTGCTCGCCGCGGTCCGCAGCGCCACCCTCATCGGCGTCGACGGTCAACCCGTCACCGTCGAGGTCCACGTCTCGTCCGGCCTGCCGGCGTACCAGGTCGTCGGTCTGCCCGACGCCGCGGTCCGCGAGTCGCGTGAACGCGTCCGCGCCGCGGTCTTGTCGTCGGGCCTCGAGTGGCCCCAACGCCGCATCACCGTGAACCTTGCCCCCGGCGGGGTTCGCAAGTCCGGCTCCGGGCTCGAGCTCGCGGTCGCCCTCGGCGTGCTCGGCGCCAACGACGCGCTCCCCGCCGGGGTGCTCGACGGCGTCGCGGTGCTCGGCGAGCTCGGTCTCGACGGCTCGGTCCGCCCCGTGCCCGGCACCCTCGCGCTGGTCGACGCGCTCGCCCGGGCCGGGGTCGGCGCCGTGGTCGTCCCGGCCGCCAGCGCGTCCGAGGCCGAGCTGGTCGGCGGCGTCCGGGTGCGGGCGGCGCGCACCCTCGGCGAGCTCCGGGCGTGCCTGAAGGGCGAGGAGCCCTGGCCCGACTGGGATCCGCCCGCGGTCGACCCCGGCGGCGACCCCGACGCGGCGCTCGGCGACGACGAGCTGGTCGACCTCGCCGACGTGCGGGGCCTGCCCTTCGCCCGCCACGCGCTCGAGGTGGCGGCCGCCGGTGGTCACCACCTGCTGTTCTGCGGCCCACCCGGCACCGGCAAGACGATGCTCGCCCGGCGCCTCGGCACCATCCTCCCGCCCCTCTCCCCCGCCGAGGCGCTCGAGGTCACCCGCATCCACTCCGCCGCCGGCGAACCCGTCCGCGGCCGCCTCGTCGGCCACCGGCCGTTCCGCGCCCCCCACCACACCGCGTCCACCGCGGCGCTCGTCGGCGGCGGGAGCGGCCGCGCCCGCCCGGGCGAGATCACCCTCGCCCACCGGGGCGTCCTGTTCCTCGACGAGCTCGGCGAGTTCGCGCCCAGCTCGCTCGACGCGCTGCGGCAGCCGCTCGAGGAGCGGGCGGTGCGCATCTCGCGCCAACCGGTGTCGCTCACGTTCCCCGCCGCGTTCCAGCTCGTCGCGTGCTCCAACCCGTGTCCGTGCGGCGCGGGCGCACAGGGGTGCCGGTGCAGCGACGCGCAGCGCGAGCGGTACCGGCGACGGTTGAGCGCGCCGCTTCTCGACCGCTTCGACCTCCGGGTGCGCGTCGACGCCCCGGACGCGGCCGACGTCCGGGGCGAGTGCTCCGCCGACGTGGCGCTCCGGGTCGCGGCCGCGTTCGGACGACAGCGGGCGCGCTACGCCGACTGGCCGTGGTCACAGAACGCGCACGTGGCTCCCGGCGCGGTCGCGCGCCTGCTGTCGCTCGAGCGTGACGCGGACGACGCCTGGCGGTTCCTCATCGCCGAGCGCAGCCTCACCGGTCGGGGCGCCACCCGGATTCGACGCGTCGCCCGCACCCTGGCCGACCTCGACGACGCGGCCGCGATCACCGCCGACCACCTCGAAATGGCGTCGTCGATGCGGGGAGACGTGCCGTGAGCGCCGACCGCGACCGCGCTCGCCCTCCCTGCCCGCCACGCGATCCGGTCGAGATCGCGGCCGCGACGCTCGCCTGCCTCCCCGACATGACACCCAAGCGGCTCCGAGCACTCGTCGAACGTGGGGGCGGCCCGGTCGGCGCGCTGGCCGCGCTCGATCGCGGCCTCGGCTCGGCGGTGCTCTGCGACGGCGCGTCGGCGACCGAGCTGCCGGCGCGCAAGGCGCTGGCGCGCATCTGGCAGGACCGGGCGCACGCGACGCGCGTGCACCAGCTGCTGTGCGAGCGCGCCACCCATGTGTTCGTGGAGGGTCGACCGGGTCACCCGATCGATGACCTGCCGGAACCGCCGGTGGTGCTGCTCGCCGAGGGCGAGCAGCCGGGCGTGCTCGAACGGCGGCGGGTGGCGGTCGTGGGGACGCGTGCGGCGACGCCGCACGGGCTCGCCGACGCTTACGAGCTCGGTGCGGTCCTCGCCCGGGCCGGGGTCACCGTGGTGAGCGGCCTCGCGATCGGGATCGACGCCGCCGCTCACGAGGGCGCGCTCGACGCGGGCGGCGCGGTGGTCGGCGTCGTCGGCACCGGGCTCGACGTCGTGTACCCGCGGCGGCACCGCGCGCTGTTCGACCGGGTGCGCGGCGCGGGGCTGCTGGTGAGCGAGCTCGGCTACGGCGTGCAGCCGCGCCGCCAGGCCTTCCCGGTGCGCAACCGGATCATCGCGGGTTTGGCGGAGGTCGTGGTCGTCGTGGAGGCCACCTTGAAGGGCGGTGCGCGGATCACCGCCGATCGCGCGCTCGAATACGGCCGAACGGTGATGGCGTATCCCGGCTCCCGCCGCAACCCGTCGGCCGCGGGCGCCAACGCGCTGCTCTACGACGGCGCGGGCGTCGTGCTCGAACCGTCGGACGTGCTGGTCGCGCTCGACCTCGAGCACGGCGCGCCCCGGCTCGACGTGCGCACGCCGCCGGTGGGAGAAGCGGCCGCGGTGTTCCGAGCCTGCCATGGCGAACCGGCCACACTCGACCAGCTGGCGAGCCGCACCGCGCTCGCGCCGTCGGCGGTGGTCGCGGCGGTGCGGGCGCTCGAGCGCGACCGCTGGATGGAGCGGGCACACGGGCTGTGCTGGCCGCGATGACCGCGCCGCTCCTACTCGCCGGTGAACTCCGGGGCGCGCTTCTCCATGAACGCGCGCACCGCTTCCTTGGCGTCGGGGGTGCCGAGGTTCACCACCTGCGCCATCGCCTCCGCCTCGACCGCGTCCTCGAACGTGGTGGACATCGCCTGGTCGAGCAGGTGCTTGGTCTGGGAGAGCGCCACCGGGGCCATGGTCAGGAGCCGGGCGACCAGCGCGTCGACCTCGCGGTCGAGCTCGGCCGCGGGCACCACCCGGTTCACGAAGCCCACCCGCTCGGCGTCGGCCGCCGAGATCACGTCGGCGAGCAGAGCCAGCTCTTTGGCCTTGTGGATGCCGACCAGGCGCGGGAGGAGCCACGAGCCGCCGTAATCGATGCTCAGACCCCGCTGCACGAAGATCGCGCTGAACCGGGCGGCGTCCGACGCGATCACGAGGTCGCAGCCGAGCGCCAGGCTGAGCCCGGCGCCCGCGGCCACGCCGTTCACCTTGGCGACGGTGGGCTTCGCGATGCCCCGCAGCGCGGCCGCGCTCCGCCCGACGCCGCGCATGTGCTCGAGCCGCCGGCCCGAGGTGCGCGGCATCCCCTGCTCGATCAGGTCGGCGCCGGCACAGAAGGCGCGGCCGGCCCCGGTCACCACGAGGACACGGTCGTCGAAGTTGCGCGCGACCTCGGCGAACACGTCCTCGAGCCCGCCCCACATCTCGCCGGTGATCGCGTTCATCGTGTCGGGCCGGTTGAGCGTGAGCGTGACCACGCCGTCGCGACGGTCGACGAGGAGATCCGACATGGGCCGCTACCGTAGCGGTGTGGGCCTCAACCCGTTCCGCTCTCAAGCCAAGCGCAGCAGCGACGTCGTCATCGTCGCGGTCGCGCTGGTGGTGATCGCGGCGCTGGTCCTGTGGGCCGTGTTCGGCTGAGCGGAGTCGGACCGTGCATCGCGCCGAGGCACCCGACGGGCCGGTCGAGGTCCGTCACATCCACCCGTACCAAGCGGTGAAGACGTACCGCTGCCCGGGGTGCGATCACGAGATCCCACCCGGTGTCGGGCACGAGGTCGTGGTGCCGTCGGAGGCGCCCGAGGACCGCCGGCACTGGCACACGTCGTGCTGGCTACGCGTCGAGCGCCGGCGCGCGCCCCGCTAGAACGCGCCCTCGATCACGTCGATCATCGGCGGACCGTCGCCCGTCGCGAGCACGGACGCGACGTCGAAGCGCAGCGTGCCCGTGCGGGCGCGCGGGTGCGCGTCGAGCCACCGCATCGCCAAGGTGCGCAGGCGCCGCTGCTTGGTGACCGTCACCGCCTCCGCGGGCACGCCGAACGCGGTGGTGCGCCGGGTCTTCACCTCGCAGAACACGAGCACCCGGTCGCGGACCAGCACGAGGTCGATCTCACCGGCACGGCAGCGCCAGTTCCGGTCGATCAGGTCGTACCCGGCCGCCGCGTACCAGCGGGCCACCGCCTCCTCGCCCGCGGCGCCGAGCGCCCGACGGGTGTCGGCGGCCACGCCTCAGACTTCCCGGGCCAGTTCCTCGATGTTGACGTCCTTGAACGTCACGACGCGGACGTTGGCGACGAAGCGCGCCGGCCGGTACATGTCCCAGACCCACGCGTCGTGCAGCTCGAGCTCGAAGTAGACCTGCCCCTGCTCGTTGCGGGCGTCGAGCTTCACCTGGTTGGTGAGGTAGAAGCGCCGCTCCGTCTCCACGACGTAGGAGAACATGGGCAGGACGTCGCGGTACTCCTTGTAGAGCTGGAGCTCGATCTCCGTCTCGTACCGTTCGAGGTCCTCAGCGCTCACCGGACACTCCCAACCGTTGTCCGTGCCGGTAACGACGGAACGGCGAGGCAACTGTCACGTCAGTCGCGCTTTTCCTTGACCTTCGCGGCCTTCCCCACCCGGTCGCGGAGGTAGTAGAGCTTGGCCCGGCGCACGTCGCCGCGCGTGACCCGCTCGATCTTGGCGATGATCGGCGAGTGCACGGGGAAGGTGCGCTCGACCCCGACGCCGAAGCTCACCTTCCGCACGGTGAACGTCTCGCGGCTCCCGTTGCCCTTGCGCCGGATCACGATGCCCTGGAAGACCTGCACCCGCTCGCGGTTGCCCTCGACCACCCGCACGTGCACCTTCAGGGTGTCGCCGGGGGCGAAGTCGGGGATGTCGTCGCGCAGTTGGGTCCGGTCGACGAGGTCGGTGGCGTTCATCGGGAGCTCCGGGATCGGGGAACCTGCGATGTTACCGGCCGGATCCGTCGTCCGGGAACTCGCGCAGGAGCGCCTCCTCGTCCGGGGTGAGCGGCACCGCGGCAACGAGGTCGGGGCGTCGGGCCATGGTCCGCCGCACCGCGGCCGCCCGCCGCCACCGGTCGATCCGGGCGTGGTCGCCGCTCAACAGCACGTCCGGCACCCGGTGACCCCGGAACTCCGCCGGCCGCGTGTACTGCGGGTACTCGAGGCGCGCCGCGACGAAGGACTCGTCGTCTTGCGACGCCGCGTTGCCCATGACCCCGGGCAGGAGGCGCGCCACCGCGTCGATCACGATCGCGGCCGCCGCCTCCCCGCCCGCGAGCACGTAGTCGCCCACCGAGAGCTCGCCGTCACACAGGTGGTCGGCGACCCGCTGGTCGACGCCCTCGTAGCGCCCGCACAGCAACGAGAACCCCTCGCCGGCGGCCAGCTCGGTGGCGTACGCCTGGTCGAACCGGCGCCCCCCGGCTGAGAGCAGCAGCAACGGCCGGCCGGGCCGAGCGGCCTCCACCGCGGCGAAGATCGGCTCCGGGCCCAGCACCATGCCGGCGCCGCCGCCGTAGGGCGTGTCGTCGACGCTGCGGTGCCGGTCGGTGGTGTGCGCGCGCAGGTCGTGCACCTGCACGTCGAGGCGACCCTCGGACCGCGCCCGGCCGAGCAGGGACGCGTCCAGCGGCCCACCGAACCACTCGGGGAAGATGGAGAACACGTCGACGCGCAGTGCGCCTGCTTGCTCGCTCACAGGTCGAGCAGTCCGTCGGGCGGGTCGATCACGAGCACGCCGTCGCGCTGCTCGACCACGAACACCATCGGTACGAGCACGCCGCCGTCGAGCACGAGGAGGTCGTGGGCGGGGTTCGCCTCGACCGCGGTGACGCGTCCGACCGGTGTGCCGGCCCGGTCGACGACCTCGGCGCCGACGACCTCGTGCACCCACAGCTCGTCGTCGTCGAGCACGTCGGCGTCGCCCGCGAGCGGGTCCGCGGTGAGCTCCACCCCCAGCAGCCGCTCGGCCGCGGTGCGGTCCTCGACCCCGGCGAAGCGCACGAGCATGCGGCCCTGGTGGGGCCGGACGGCCTCGACGACCAGCTCGCGCTCGCCCGCGTAGAGCACCGCGCCCGGCGC
>DATBBL010000416.1:0-1731 GCA_036271015.1 Acidimicrobiia bacterium | reverse complement strand
TCGTCGGCGGGCCACGGCGCACTGGTGGCGCCGATCTCCGACTTCGCGGTGATGAGCGCGCACGGCGCCATCTTCACGGCCGGACCACCCGTGGTGAAGGAGTCGTTGGGCGAGACCGTCACCAAGGAGGAGCTCGGTGGTCCGGCGGTCGCGGTCGCCAGCGGGCTGATCCACAACGTCGGCGCCGACGACGCGGCGACGCTCGATCTCGTGCGCCTCTACCTCAGCTACTTCCCCTCGTCGGCGTGGTCCTACCCACCCGACTACGTGCACGACGACACCGGGCCCCGCCTCGTGCCCGAGATCCTCGACATCATCCCGCGCGACGGGCGGCGGGTCTACGACATGCGCGACGTCGTCGACGTCGTCGTCGACCAGTCCTCGTGGTTCGAGGTGCAGCCCGAGTTCGGGCGCACGGTGGTGTGCGCGCTGGCGCACCTCGGCGGCCACCCGGTCGCGGTCGTGGCCAACCAACCCAAGGTCATGGCAGGCTCGATCGACGTCGACGGCGCCGACAAGGCCGCGCGCTTCATCACCGTCGCCGACTCGTTCCACCTCCCGCTCGTCTTCCTCGCCGACAACCCCGGCGTGCTCCCTGGCACCGCGTCGGAGCGGCGCGGCATCCTGCGCAGCGGCGCCCGCATGTTCGCCGCGCAGACGGCCGCGACCGCACCCAAGTTCGAGGTGACGCTGCGCAAGGCGTACGGCTTCGGCTCGATGGTGATGGGCATGATCGGCTTTGACGGCCAATCGGCCGTGTTCGCGTTCCCCGGCGCGACGATGGGGGCGATGGGGGCGGCGGCGATGAGCAGATCCCGCAAGTCCGACGTCGACGAAGCCGAGATGCTCCGCGACATGGAGCTGGAAGCGTCCTACCGCTCGGCGGGCACCCTCGGCTTCGACGAGCTGATCGATCCCCGCGAGATCCGCAACATGCTGCTGCACTCGCTCGAGCGCGCGATGTTCCAGCGGCAGGTCGCGGCCGAGCCGGTGGCTCGCATCGGCATCACGCCCTGATCACTCCGCGAGGAGCCGATCGAGCGCCTGGCTGATCGGGTTGTCGTAGCCGAAGCGCGCCGGCGCGAAGCCCATGGCCGGCAGCAGCGTCCCCAGTCGCAACATGATCACCGTGAACCGGAGGCCGGCGAAGATCAGGAAGTAGTGCAGGTCGTCGGCGGCGCGGCCGGTGAGCTCGGCCCAGCGCGCCGCGGTCGTTTCGCGCGTCGGGAACCCGGGGAGGCGGGGGACGCCCGAGCCGGTCGAGAGCGCCTCGTCGCAGAACAACCACCAGCCGAGGTCGATCCGCGGATCGCCGAGCGCGACCATCTCCCAGTCGAGCACCGCCACGACGCGGTGGTCGGCGTAGATCTGGTTGCTCAGTCGCGAGTCCCCCCACACCAGCGCGTCGCCCTGTGGCGGTGGCGGCGGCATCTCGGCGCGCAACCGCGCCAGCGCGGCGTGGGCACCGGGGTGCGGACCCTCGTCCTCGGCCCAGTCGAGGTACTCCGCGTAGTACTGCACCTGCTGCTCGAGCCCGGTCGCGCCGCGCGCCGGGTCGGCGAGGAAGTCGAGCCCGGCGGCCCGCCAGTCGACCCGATGCACCGCGGCCATCGCCTCGATGCCGCTCCACCAGGCCTGCGCCTGCTGCGCGGGTGACGAGTCGTGCAGCCAACCCGCGGTCGCGTACGGCGGCGAGTCGGAGGGCACCTGGCCGTCGACCCGCTCCATGAT
>DATBBL010000415.1:0-2263 GCA_036271015.1 Acidimicrobiia bacterium | reverse complement strand
TACCCACTTCACACCCCAACGAGGCATCCTGGTTGCGGACACGGCCGGCTCCTCTCGTCCATGTGGCTCCGTCCATCGGCGATGGTGGATGACCCACGCATCAAACCGGGACGAGAGCCGGCCGTTCCATTACAACTGTGCCGATGGCCACTGAGGCGGTGAACAGCATCGACCCGACACCCGGCAGCGTCATCATCCTCTCCGGCCGACCGGGTGTCGGGAAGACGACCGTCAGCCGCCTCGTCGCCGCCGCGTTCGAACGAAGCGTGCACTTGCAGGCTGACGACCTCATGGCGTCCATCGTGAGCGGCTGGGTCGACCCGAACCTGCCGGAGGCCGCACCGCAGAACGAGGCCATCGGCGGGGTCCTGGCCGTGAGTGCGATGAGCTTTGCTCAGGACGGCTACACGACGGTCGTTGACGGATTCTTGTTCCCGGAAGGGGTCGCCGGTCTTGCGGCGGCCTGCACCTCGAGAAGTTTGTCCTGCCACTACGTCGTCTTGACCGCCGACCTCGACACCTGCTGGGTGAGAGCACGCAGCCGGGGCGAAGGGCGGTGGCCACTCGAGTTCTCACCATTCGCCGCCGTGCACGGGAGGTTCGACGACATCGACCTCGACCGCCGGCACATGGTCGAGGCGACCGGGTCGCCCGAAGCCGCCCGCGACGCGGTCCTGTCCGCGTTCCGAACCGGTCGCCTCATCGTCACGGAACAGCCGTAGCGCCCACACCGGGAACCACCGATGGGCCTGCGCGTCGTGATGCACTAGCTGCGTAGCGAGCGGTGACCACCTCGCCCAACCGGCGAGAACCTCCATCGCCTCGTGAGGACCGCGACGGCGCCGGGCGGAGCTCGGCGAACTGCGCTCGAGTCGGCTGACCCCGTACGATCTTCGGGCCTCACGAGTTCAGAGGGAGCTGCCATGACGACGATCGTCCACGATGCCGACGCCACCCTCGATCCGATTCGGAGCGCCCGAACCGCCGTCGTCGGCTACGGCAACCAGGGGCGCCCCTGGGCCCTGAACCTGCGCGACTCCGGCATCGACGTCACGGTCTGCGTGCGCGCCGACGAGACCCGTGATCGGGCGATTGCAGATGGCTTCGTCACCAGCGAGCTCGACGCGGCGTCCGCCTTCGACGTCGTGTGCATCCTCATCCCCGACGACGTGATCCCGTCGCTGCCGATCCGTGCGCGCGACGACGCGCTCGTCGTCGTGGCGAGCGGGTACACGCTCGCCTTTGATCGGTTCGACCCAGGCTGCGACGTGGGCATGGTCGCACCCCGGATGCTGGGGCCGGAAGTGCGCCGTTGCTACGAAGAAGGCATCGGGTTCATCACCGCCTTCGGCGTGCACCGCGACGTGACGGGCATCGCGCGTTCGCGCACCCTCGCCGTCGCCAAGGCCATCGGTGGCCTCCTCCAGGGCGCGATCGAGCTGACACCGCGCCAGGAAGCGATCCTCGACCTCTCCGTGGAGCAGGCACTGTCCCCTGCACTCAGCCGCGTCTCGCAGTCGTTCACCCAGGTCATGCTCGAGCACGGCATCCCGATCGAGGCCGTCATCACGGAGCTCGTGCTGTCGGGCGAGGTGGAGCGCACCTACCGCTTGCTGCGCGAGGGCGGTTACGCCGCGCAGTTCGAACATCACTCGCCGACGAGTCAATACGGCCAGCTCTCGCGGCGCTCCCGGTTCGACCACTACGACATCGCGGCGACGATCCGCGAGATCGTCGACGGGATCGACTCCGGCGCCTTCGCCGACGAATGGGACGCCGAGCGCGACGCGGGCTACCCCGAGCTGGTCGCGATGAGGGCGGCCGCCGCCGGACCGGAGGTCGCCGCGTTCGAACGCGACCTCCGCACCCGCCTCGGTGAGGGCGCGCGCCCCTGACAACTGTCGCTTGCAGCAAGTCCTCGAGCAGCCCGGCGCTACTCAGTTGCGCGGAGCGACGAGGCGCGCCGACGGCCGCCGCGCCGCACCACGCGGCAATCGCGGCGCTCACGAGACCGATGACACCACCGAGGAGGGCGGCGGGAATGCCGACCTCGAGGACGGCAACCCAGGCGGTCGATGGGTTGGCGGCGAGGCCGACCACGAGCCCCCCGAAGCAGGCAATCTCATATGGAACGGCCTGTCAAGTTGTCGTGGGATGTGGTCTTGGGGCGCGTGTGGCCAGGGGCCGGACGCGTGGATGATGGTTGGGCAGGCGACGGGGCCTTGGGTCAAGGTGGAGCGCCCGCAGCGAAGCGAGGACGAAC
>DATBBL010000414.1:0-7303 GCA_036271015.1 Acidimicrobiia bacterium | reverse complement strand
GACGCCAGTCGTGGGTCGGGGCTCATCGGTCTCCATGACCGGATCGAGTCACTCGGAGGGACGCTCGAGATCACCAGCACGCGGGGGAACGGGACGTCCATCCTGGTCAAGATCCCGATCGATGGGCATGATGAGGTCGATGACTGACGCGCGCCACGAAGTCACGGCTGAACGCGCGGTTCGTGTCGCGCTGGCCGATGACGACGTCCTCCTGCGTGAGGGCATCGCGAGCCTGCTCGAGCAGCATGGGTTCGAGGTGATCGGGCAGGCCGGAGACGGAACGGAGCTTCTTCGGCTCGTGCGCGAGGAGAAGCCGGACTTCGTCATCGTCGACATCCGCATGCCGCCGGCCCACGCCACCGAAGGCCTCGAAGCGGCGCGCGTGATCCGGCGGGAGTTCCCCGAGGTCGCAATCCTGGTGCTCTCCGCTCACGTCGAGGTGTACGAGGCGATGGAGCTGCTCGCCGGGGGTGAGCGCATCGGGTACGTGCTCAAGAACCGGGTCACGCATGTGGACGAGTTCATCGACACCCTCCTGCGCATCGCGCGGGGAGGTTCGGTCGTCGACCCGAGCTTGATCCAGGAGCTCGTGACGGCAAGGAGAAAGGACGATCCGCTCGAGGCGCTCACGCCCCGCGAACGGGAGACGCTCTCGCTCATGGCCGAGGGATACTCGAACTCGGGGATCGCGCGCCGTCTCTCCGTAACCGAGGGCACCATCGAGAAACACGTGAACAGCATCTTGATGAAGCTGGAGCTCACCGAGTCGCAGGACGATCATCGACGCGTCCTCGCCGTCATCACCTTCCTCGACGGTCGGTGACGTTCAGAGACCTTCGCCGCCGAGAACGCCGACGACGGCACGCGCCGACAGCTGAGACTTCGGCACGAACCCCGCGGCTGGACTGGCCGCGATGAGATCGGCCAGATCGGACTCCGGATAGGCGGAGATCAGCACGATGCGCGGGTTCTCCGCCGCCGCCAGCTGCTGGGCGAGATCGAGGCCGCTCTCACCGCCGAGGTCGACGTCGACCAGGATCACGTCCGGTCGGAGGGCTGCCGCGAGCCCGAGCGCCTCCGCGCTGGTGCGGGCGACGCCGACAACGTCGATGCCGTCGTCCTCCAGCACCGTCCGGGCCGCCTCGAGGAAGTGCGCGTTGTCGTCCACGATGACCATGCGCAGCGCGGCACCGTGCGGCTCGACGCTCATGGGTCCAGTATCGCCGCCGGAACCGCTTCGGAGCATTGAGGCCAGCAGGTAGTCAGGGTTGGACACTCGCCACAGCCGGAGCACGGGGGCTGCCCCCGAAGACACCGTGCGAGCGAAGCGCGATCGTGCAGGTGAATCCTCGATGAGGAGAGCGATCGAGTGGCGACATGAGCAGACGAGTCGTAGTGGGAGCGATCATCGGAGTCTGCGTGGCTGTGGTCGCCGTCGCCGGATGGTCGACGTCGACGAACGGCGCGGCGAGTCAACGAGCAGTGGCGCCGGCGGCTCAGCCGGGCATCCCCGCACTGGTGTCGAAGCTCTCACCGTCGGTGGTGACGATCCTCACCAACGATGGGCTCGGGAGCGGCGTGGTGTGGTCGACCGATGGCCTGATCGTCACCGCGGACCACGTCGTGAGCGGATCGAGGCAGGTTGCGGTCCAGTTCGCGGACGGGAAGACGGTGCGCGGCGCCGTCGTCGCCGGCGACCGAATCACCGATCTCGCCGTCGTGAGGGTCGACCGCACCGGCCTACCGGCGGCGACATTTGCGAAGGCGATGCCCAGAGTCGGTGCTCTGGCGGTGGCGATCGGGAGTCCATTCGGCTTTGAGAACAGCGCCAACGCCGGCATCGTCTCCGGGCTCGGGAGATCGTTCCCGGGCCCGCCCGGAGAGGCCCCGACCGCGCTCGACCTCATCCAGACCGATGCCGACATCGCGCCGGGCGACTCGGGTGGCGCGCTCGTCGACGCGGACGGCCGGGTCATCGGCATCAACGAGGCGTACATCCCACCGTCGGCCGGCGCCGTCTCGATCGGGTTCGCGACGCCGGCGACCACGGTCATCGACATCGTCCCGGAGCTGCTGGAGCGCGGTCGGGTGATGCATCCGTCCATCGGTGCGCAACTCTCCGAGCTCACGCCCGACACCGCGCACCAGCTCCACGTCCGCACGGATGCAGGGATGGTCGTCCTGCGGGTGACCGCCGGCGGCCCGGCCGCCGGTGCGGGGATCCAACCCGGTGACGTGATCACGGCACTGGGCACGACGCGATCGCCGACGTCGACGGCCTTCGTCAGTGCGCTGCGCGCCCACGAGCCCGGCGACGTCGTGACCGTCACCGTCGTGCGCTGGACGTCGACCATCACGCCCGAGCTCACCGTGAGCGAGCAACCCGCCGCGTGACCGCTCGACCGATGGCTCGCCGGCGATCGCGGAGTCCGGCACGTCATGGACGCCTCCATCCTTCGGGGCCTTCTTCGGGCTAGCCGGTAGGCCCCCGTGGTGGCCAGCAGGACGCTCGATACGGCGGCCTCCTTGGGAGACAGCACCCGCGCCCGGCGCGACAGTCAACTCATGAGCATCCAAGTGGCACCGCTTCGAGCCCGAACCCCGGAGTACGTGAGCGATCGCGACGAACCGCTTCGCGCTGGCGACCTGGCCGCGGCCCGCTACGTCGATCGCGAGATCGGCATCTCGCACGAGTCCGCCACACTGTGTGCGGAGGTCGCGGGCCGAGCATTCCTGGAAGGCCGAACCCTGGCGGCCGGCGTCCTGAGTCGATTCGCGGCGGAATTCATCAAGGAAGCGGCGCAGCTCGCGCAGGCCTCCGTTCCGGAGGTCCGATGGCCACCACCGCTGCCATGGGAGCTCGAGTGCGATGCCGACCTGGACGAATGGATCAAGACCGTTGACGAGTCCCTCCGGCACTCGGAGCGGACGCTGCGATGGATCGCCAGCCGCCCCGACCTGCCCGCGCTCGCGCGCGTGACGTTCGACGCCCTGGCCGACGCATGTCGTGCTCGGCAGCAGCTGCTCCTCGCGTGCAGCGAGATCGACCGGTGACGGACACGACGAGGAGGCCAGTGGGCACACGCCCGTGATCCGGTGGCGATACTCGGCCTCGGCACGACGGGCGCCGGTTACCGTTCTCCTCGCACGGACCAGTTCCCGACCCTTGCGCGGAGCCGCGTGCTCGGCGACAATCACTCTCCATCGAGATCGACACCCCGGGCGGCTCCTCGCTCTCGTTCGAGCAGACCCGCGACCTCGTCGTCGCCACGGAGGCCGGCGACGAGCAGTCCTGTCGGCGGCTCGTCCGAGCGTTCCTCCCCGCGATCACGGGTGTTGCCCAGCGTTACCACGCGATCCCGGGAGTCGAACGCACCGAGCTGATCGACGAGGGTGTCGTGGGGCTGCTGCGCGCCGCTCAACGTTACGATCCCCGCTTCGACACGCCGTTCTGGGCGTACGCGTCTTGGTGGGTCCGTCAAGCGATGCAGAAGTTGGTGGCCGAGGTGACGAGGCCCGTGGTGCTCTCCGACCGTGCGCTCCGCAGCCTCGCCGTGGTCAGAGCCGCCCGCCACGACCACCTACGGGATCATGGCCGGGACCCCAGCAGGAATGAGCTGGCCGCAGTGACGGGGTTCACCGTCGCGCAGCTCGACACTCTCCTCGCGATCGAGCTGGCGCCGCGTGGCCTCGAAGAGGCTCTGAGCGCCGACGACGCGACGACGGCGACCTTCGGGCAGACGATTGCGGACCCCCGGGCTGACTACGAGTACGACCGGGTGCTCGACGGGATCGAGATGCAGGAGGTTCGGGACCTCGCCCGCGCCCTCGACGGGCGCGAGCGGTCGGTGCTGTCACGCCATTACGGCCTGGGCCAGAGCCCGCAAACGCTGCACGAGATCGGTGACAGCCTGGGCGTGAGTGCCGAGCGGGTACGTCAGATCGAAGCGGAGGCACTGAAGAAGCTGCGCGACGCGGCGGCGCAACCACGGATTCCGGGGGCAAGCACTTGAAACGAGGGATCAGCGGCCTAATTGAGGCGTGAGGTCGCAAGAAATCACCGCAAGAGATCACGAGGACCCGCCACGTGTCGGTGCTGACCAAGCCCACGGATCCCGACCACGCCTTTCGCCATGATGCGTTCGTGCACGAGTCGCAGGACGAGTACGTCGCCCGCTCGGTCGCCTTCCTGAGGGAGGGCCTCGCCGCAGGTGAAGGGGCGATCGTCGGCAACACGCGCGACGGCCTGGCCGTCATGCGTGAGGCGCTCGGGCCTGACGCCGATCGGGTGGAGTTTTGCGACGTCGGATCCTTCTACACGCGTCCCGCGCGCACGCTCGCGGGCTACCACGGGACCTTTCTCGGGCAGCTGCAGACGTCGCGGTCGGTACGCGCGGTCGCCGAGTACCAACTCGGGCCCACGCCCGCGGACTGGGAGGAGTGGGCGGCGTACGAGGCGATGACGAACGTCTCCTATTCGCACCTTCCGGTGTGGGTGGTGTGCACGTACGACGCGAACGGCCTGCCCGACCCGGTGTTGGAGTCGGTCGGGCAGACCCACGCCGAGATGCTGACCGACGGCTGGCATGAAAGCGGACGATTCCAAGAGCCACGAGAGCTCGTGCGGAACCTCACGCCCGAGCCGCGACCGCTGCCGGACCTGCGTGCGTACCCGGGCGGCGACGACCTCGACGTCTTCCGCGTGCTGCTCGCGAGCGAACTGGTCGCGCAAGGGGTGCCCGACGCCAAGGTGCTCGACATGCTGGTGGCAGGCACCGAGATCGCCGCGAACGCGGTGAGGCACGGCGGCGGCATCACCGAGGTTCGCCTGGGACGCGTTGATGGGCGATTCGTCTGTGAGGTGGTCGACCGCGGGCAAGGTTTCGACGACCCTTTGGCGGGCTATGTCGTGCCGCGCGACGAAATCGGCACCGGTCTCTGGGTTGCTCGTCAGCTCGCGTGGCGGCTCGAGTTCTTCCACTCGCCACGAGGTTTCACAGCTCGGATCTGGTCATGATGCGATTCGACCTCGTCCGAGGCACCCCGGGGATCTGAGGCGATGCCGATGTCGACCAACCCATGGCTTGCGGTTGACGTCACGACCTCGCCGAAGACGAGAGCGCGTGTGCTGCGCGGGATCTGGGACCGATTCCTCACCGACGGCCAGCTCGACGCGGTACGGCTGCCGATCGCCGAGTCCTGGCAGCGGTCTCGCGCCGCCGGCTTGGACCCCACCGCGAGCCGAGCCCCGACGCTGTTCGGCGATCGCGACGAGGTCGCGGAGCGCTGGGAGGCTCATCCGCTCGAGGCGGCTGCGCCGCTGATCCGTGAATGGCTGGGATCGGTGGCCGACGAGAGTGAACATCTCATCGTGGTGAGCGATGCCGACGGCCTCCTGCTGTGGGTCGAGGGCAACGCGAAGCTGCGTTCGGCAGCCGCCGATGCGATGAACTTCGTCGAGGGCTCGCTCTGGAGCGAACGGGGCGCGGGCACCAACGCGATCGGTACGGCGGTCGCGGCCGACCATCCGGTACAGGTCCATGCCGCCGAGCACCTGAGTGAGGTCGTGCACGGCTGGACGTGCTCCGCCGCGCCCGTCCACGATCCGGAGGACGGGAGGCTCCTCGGGATCATCGACCTCACCGGGCGAATGAGGACCGCCCATCCACACAGCTACGCGGTCGCGCTGGAAACCGCCCGTGCGGTCGAGGCCGATCTTCGCTCTCGCTTGGACGAGCACGACGCCGAGCTCCGACTCCGGTACCTGGCTCGAATCGAATCGAATCGTGAGCGCGTGGCGCTCGCGAGCCTCAGTGGCCGCGTCATCGCCGACCATCACGAAGGATTCGTCCGGGCGGAGCGGGTGGCCATCCCTCCAGGCGGCGGCGAGATGACCCTTCCTTCCGGAAGTCGGGCAGTCGCCGAACCAGCCGACGGCGAGGCCGCGTTCATCATCCGCCCGATGCGTTCCCCCCACCGCTCGCGTGGCCCGATCCAGCCATCCTCGCGTCCCGCGGACGGGAGCGTGGTGAACGAACAGGGCGGAGCGCAGCGCGAGCTTCGGCGTCTGGCCGAGGAGCAGGCCGCGTTGCACCGTGTCGCCACGCTCGGGGCGCGACAAGCGGCCGCGACCGAGATCCTCGCCGTGGTGGCCGAAGAAGTGGCTCGACTCTTCAGCGCGACCATGGGCACGATCTGCCACTACGAGTCCGACGAGTCGATGACCGTCGTCGCCGGCTGGACCGACGCGGCACGACCGATCCCCGTTGGCACAACGTTCGCGCTGGAAGACGACAGCGTCGCAACGAGAGTGCAGCGGTCGCGCGGCCCCTGCCGATGCGACGACTACGACGACCTCTCCGGCCCCGTCGTGGCGGTGGCCAAGGATCTCGGGACGCGCTCGACCATCGGCGCGCCGATCGTCGTCGGGGCACGGGTCTGGGGCGTCATCCTCGCCAGTACGAACCGCGCGGTGCCGTTCCCCGACGACTCCGAGACGCGTCTGCTCCGGTTCGCCGAGCTGGTGGCGACGGCGATCTCCAATGCCGTAAGTCTCGCCGAGCTCGCGGCCTCACGGGCGAGGATCGTCGCCACGGCTGACGAGACCCGCCGGGGTATCCAGCGCGACCTGCACGACGGCGCCCAGCAGCGGCTCGTGTCGCTGGCGCTCGAGCTCCGGACAGCTGAGTCCAAGGTTCCTTCGGAGTTGAGCGCGCTCCGCGCCGAGTTGGCCCAAATGGCGCGCGAGCTGGCGGCAGCCGTCGAGGACCTGCAGGAGATCTCGCGGGGCATCCACCCGGCGATCCTCTCGAAGGGCGGGCTCGGACCGGCGCTCAAGAGCCTGTGCGCTCGGGCCGCGATCCCGGTGGAGCTGGATCTGCGAGCAGACGATCGGTTGCCGGAGCCGATCGAAGTCGCGGCGTACTACGTCGTCTCCGAGGCGCTCACGAACGTGGCCAAGCATGCTCACGCCCAGCACGCGAGGGTCACCGTCGAGGCGGGCGACGGGATCCTCGAGGTCGCGATACGCGACAACGGCGCGGGCGGCGCGGATTCGAGTCGAGGCTCCGGCCTCATCGGCCTGCGTGACCGGGTCGAGGCACTGGGAGGGACGATCCACGTCGAGAGCCCGCCCGGCGAGGGTACGGCCATCCAGGTCGCGCTGCCGTTCACGAGCAATCCTTCCTCGTCGAGCGACCACGTGCGACGCGGGCACGACCGGCTGGTCACCGGTCGCGCGCCGCGATCCCAGGACGTTTCCTAGTAGGGCGTGGAGCTCCCACTGGAGTTGGAGGTGCCGCTC
>DATBBL010000413.1:0-2574 GCA_036271015.1 Acidimicrobiia bacterium | reverse complement strand
CCGGCCATAGATGTCACCCAGCCGCCCCAGCGTCACCACCAGTACGGCGGTCACCAGCATGTACCCCATCAGCATCCAGAGCAGGTAGCTCACGTTGCCCGGCTCCAGCGGATCGAGGTGGATGCCGCGGAAGATCGCGGGCAGCGAGATGAGGACGATCGACGAGTCGAGCGCGGCCATGAACACGCCGAGCGTCGTGTTCGACAGCGCGGTCCACTTGTAACGGTCGTTCGGAACCCGTTCCACCACCGCCGTGTCGCTCATGCCGCGCGCTCCGCGCGCACGAAGTCGTCGGCGAGGCGACCGAGCAGCGCCGCGAGCCGGCTGCGATCGGTGTCGTCCCAGTCGGAGAGCACGTCGGTGATCAGGTCGTGGCGGGCGGCGCGCACCTTCTCCATCACCGCGCGCCCGGCGGAGGTGAGCGACACCGTCTGGGCCCGGCCGTCGGCGGGGTCGGCGGTCCGCGCCACGAGGCCGGCCTGCTCGAGGATGCTCACGTGCCGGCTCATGGTCGACGGGTCGACGCCCACCTGCTCGGCGAGCGCGGTGGTGCGCACCGGCTCGCTCTCGGCCGCGGCGCGCAGCACCACGTAGCGGGCCCGGTCGAGGTCGACGTCGGTGGCGGCGGCCAGCTGGCGCCAGGTGCGCGGGGACGAGAGGTACCGCACCAGGGGGATCAGGGCGTTCTCGACCTGGTCGACGGTGCTTCCGGGGGCGGTGGCGGTCGGCATCGGCCCAGTATATGCGTGCACCATGCAACTAGTTGAGGCGGCGGTGTGCCTGGTGGCACACGCGGCGACCCGGTCGCGTCCGGCGGTTTAGGCCCGGGCCCCGACTGCCGAGCATTGCTGCATGACCTCATCTGCTGTTGCACAGTCCCCGGTGACGGTCCTCCCGGCCGCACCGTTCGCGGTCGACGTCCTCGGCCGCGGCCCGGCCTCCGACCCCTTCCTCGGGCTCGACCCCCGTTGGACCCACATCCAGCGGGTGCCGTTCGGCGCCGCGGTCGTCGTCGACCACGTGGTGATGTCGGCGGCCGGTGTCTACGTGGCCACGCTCGCGTCCACCGTCGATGCCTGGGCGGCCTCGTGGCCGGCCTCGGCCCGTGCGATCTCCGAAGCGCGTTGGCGGGCACGCAAGATCGAGTTCCTGCTCCGCGGCGCCGGCCGTCCCCGCGTCGCGCCGATGCTGCTGTTGGACGGTCCCGGCACCCCGGCCATCCCCGGCGGCTATGAGTTGGTCGATGGCGTGCTCGTCTGCCACCGCGCCGACGCCCGGTGGTTGTGCGCACACCTCGACGCGCTGTCGCCGGCGCCCGGACCCGGCCGGATCACCGAGTGGGTCGGGATCATCGCCGACCACACCCGTCGCACCGGGCCGGCCGACCGCACACCCGGCCGGCGGCACTGGATCGCGACCACCGGCGACGGCTGACCATTTCCCCTGCTGCTCCACCGCTCGGAAGCCATATGGTCGCGGCGTGCCTGTGCGTGCCGGGTCGCTCGACGAGCTGCGCAAGGAAGGTCGCCTGCTGACCAAGGTCGGTGCGCTGCCGGTCGTGGTGTTCTGGGACGACGACCGCGCCTGGGCGATCGAGGACCGCTGCCCGCACATGGGCTTCCCGCTGCACCAGGGCACCGTCGAGTCCGGACTCGTCACCTGCCACTGGCACCACGCCCGCTTCGACCTCGTCACCGGGTGCACCTTGGATCCCTTCGCCGACGACGCCCGCGGGTTTGAGGTCACTGTCGACGGTGACGACGTGCTGGTGGAAGCGCGTCGCGGCGACGACCCGGTCGCCCACCTCTTCCAGCGCCTCGACGACGGCCTGGAGACGGGGCTCTCGTTGGTGCTGGCGAAGTCGGTGCTGGGCCTGCTCGAAGCCGGGATCCCGCCCGACGAGATCGTGCAGCGCGGCGTCGCCTTCGGCACGCGCTACCGCGACAGCGGGTGGGGTGCCGGTCTCACCGTGCTCATCGCGATGGCGAACATGGTCCCCATGCTCGACGAGTCGGATCGTGCGGGCGCGCTGGTGCACGGGCTCGCGTTCGTGGCCCGCGACACCCGCAACCACCCGCCGCGCTTCCCTCTGCGTCCGTTCGACGACGGCGGCGAGATCGAACGGAGCCGGCTGGCCGAGTGGTACCGCCGGTTCGTCGAGACCCGCTCGGGCGACTCCGCCGAGCTCGTGCTCACCACCGCGCTGGCGGACAAGGGAGCGATCGGCGACGTGGAGCGCATGATGTTCGCGGCCGTCACCGACCACGTCTTCATCGACGGCGGGCACACCATCGACTTCACGAACAAGGCGTTTGAGTCGCTCGGGTACATGGGCCTGAAGTCCGCACCGGACGTGCTCCCCACCGTGGTACGGGGCACCGCGGCTGCGACCTGGTCGGAGCAGAGCGGTACGTGGCGGCATCCCTACGACCTGCCGGCGCTGATCGCGCGGACGCAGCCCCGGCTCGACGCCGCGATCCACGCGGGCGCCACCCGCCACGGTGGCTTCGCCGACGTCGCCGGGCTCGCGTGGCAGCTCCTCGACGAGCACCCCGAGCACGTCGTCGACGCGCT
>DATBBL010000412.1:0-2707 GCA_036271015.1 Acidimicrobiia bacterium | reverse complement strand
GGCTTCTTCGCAGAGCTCCAGCGTGAAGTCGTACAGACGATGCCAGTCCTGGCGCCAGGCCGGCGGGTTGCGGAGATCGAGGTACAACCCCAACTTCGCCATCCGTCGGCCTCCTTGCACGGGATCGCGTGGCGCGTCGATGATGACGACCGGCGGCGACCTTAGCGAGCGCCGCTCGCGGCGCTTCCCGGAGAACCAGAACATGGGCGAGCTCTCGGCGCAGTCGGAGGACTACCTCGCGATCCGTCGCCTCCAGGACGCGTACGCGGACGTCGTGAGTCGCCGCGCGTTCGACGAGCTCCACGAGCTGTTCCGGCCGACCACGCCCGTCCTGATCGAGCTGCCCGGCGGCACACGCGAGGTGACCGGCCCCGACGAGTTCGGCCGCTTCGTCGAGAAGCGGATCGCCGGCCTCGAGTTCTTCCAGTTCGTGATCCTGAACTCGGTGGTCGAGCACGTCGACGGGGAACCCGACCGCGCGCTCGCGCGGATCCACATGTGCGAGCTCCGTCAGGACCGCGCCGAGGGTCGGGTCACGGTCCTCTACGGGCTGTACCGCGACGAGTACACCCGGGTCGACGGTCGCTGGTGGTTCGCGCACCGGCGGTTCTCACCGCTGGCGCTCACGCACCGGGAGCTCGAGGTCTTCGGCTATCCCGACGGCGTCGCCTGAGCGTCGCGCCGCGCCACGGCCTCAGGTGCCGGTTCCGGGCTCGGGCGGGTCGGGCGCTTCCGGCGCGCGCGGCGCGCGCGGCGCGCGGAACCGTGCGGTGAGCCGGCGGTTCTCGTCGCTGCCGAGCAGCGGCGTGTTGGCGAGGCGGTCCACGTTGCGTTGCGTCGTGCGGTCGGTGTCGACGGCCATGTCGGCCAGCAACTTGGCGACGCCCACCGCCTCGGCCGGAAGCCCGACGAGGTGGCGGCAGAAGGCGTGGACCTCGTCGCGGAACGTGGGCTCGGGGAACACCCGGTTGACGAGCCCCATGGCGTGGGCTTCGTCGGCGGTGACCGGCATCGCGGCCATGGCCATCCACTTCACCTGCGCGGGGCCGATGATGCGGGTCAGTCGGGACACGCCCCCGCTGCCGGGCACGACGCCGATCTCCACCTCCGGGAGCTTGAACGTGGCGCGCGGCGTGCAGAAGCGGAAGTCGGCCGAGGCCGCCATCTCCACGCCGGCGCCGAAGCAGTGGCCCTGCACCGCCACGACCACCGGCTTCTCCACCGCCTCCAGCTCGTCGTAGAGCAGGTGATGGCTGCGGTAGCTGCGGCGCAGGCTCCACCCTGGATGCAGGTGCCGGGTCGCGGGGTCCCCGTGGCGGGCGCCGAACGGTCGGGACAGATCGATGCCCGCGGTGAAGTACTCGCCGGTGGCGGCGATGACGACGCACCGCAGATCGTCACGATCCCCGAGCGCGAGGACTGCCTGCCACAGCGCGTCGGTGATCTCGGGGCTGATCGCGTTGCGCTTGTCGGGCCGGGAGAGCTCGACGGTGAGGATCTGGTCCTGCTCGATGACGTTGACGTGGTCGTCGCTGGGCATCCTGCACTCTCAGGACTCGGCCTGGTCCGGGCCGGGATGGGTGGCGTCGAAGGGCGCGTCGCGTTCGGGGTCGGGCTCCCGCGGGAGGCCGAGCGTCTTCTCGGCGAGGAGGTTGCGCAGGATCTCGTTCGTGCCCCCCGCGATCGCGATCGAGGGCGCGAACAGGAACAGCGCGGTGATGTCGTCGGCGGCGGCGTCGTCCGGGTCGATGAGCGTGGCGTGTGGTCCCTGCATGCGGAGTCCGACATTGGCGGTGAACGTGGCGTCCCCGTACGCCAGGATCTTGCGCGGCGAGGGACCGGGCACCTTGCCCGCGGCGGCCTCGGCCTTCTGCCGCAGGGCGTTGTAGCGGGTGATCTGGTTGGCGGTGTAGGCCCGGGCCAGGTCCTGGCGGACACCGGGGTCGTCGAGGCGCCCCCGCTCGGCCGCGAGCGGGATGAGGCGTGACCCGCGCGAACGCCGGGCCGGAGGCTCGCCCGCGCTCGGCGGGTGCGCGAAGTCGCCTGCTCGCCGTTCCCGCCAGCCCGCCGCGGCGCCGGGTTCGCCGACTCCGGCGATGCGGGTGGACGCCGCCCGTTCGAGCCCGAGGGTGGTGAGCGTGGTCGCCCACCCGCCGTTGATCTCACCCACGACGTCGCGGTCCCACGCGACCACGTCGTCGAGGAACACCTCGTTGAACTCGGCCCTGCCGTTCATCTGCCGCAACGGCCGCACCTCGACCCCGGGTTGGTGCATGTCGAGCACGAACCAGGTGATGCCCCGGTGCTTGGGCACGCCGGGATCGGTGCGGGCCAGCAGCATCCCGAAGTCGGCGTGATGGGCCAGCGTCGACCACACCTTCTGGCCGCTCACCCGCCACTGGTCGCCGTCGCGCACCGCGCGGGTCTGGAGCGCGGCGAGGTCCGAGCCCGCGCCGGGCTCGCTGAAGAGCTGGCACCACGCGGTGCGGCCGCGGGCGATGTCGGCGAGGTACCGACTCCGCTGCTCGTCGTCGCCCCGGGCGAGGATGGTCGGTCCCGCCATGTCGACGCCGACGCCGGTCGGACCCCCGGGGAGGCCTCGCCGCCGCAGCTCGTCGACCACCTGCACCGCGGCCGCCCGCCGGACGCCGCGGCCCGACCACTCGCGGGGCCACGTGGGGGTCGACCATCCCGCCGTCCCGAGCCG
>DATBBL010000411.1:0-12115 GCA_036271015.1 Acidimicrobiia bacterium | reverse complement strand
CTCGGCGCGATCGTGCTCATCCGCACATTCCTGAGCTTCTCTCTGGAAGTCGAGATCACTGGTCGCTGGCCTTGGCACAAGCGCACCGACACAACGACTTGACCAGTCCTGACGTCGGGACCACCAGCGATCCCCATCGTTGCCCCTCCTACCACAGGTCGCGCGTTCGCTTCCATCGCCAACCGATCCGAACCGGGATGCTCGGACGATGTTCCGAGCGTCAACAGGTCGAAACCGGAACTACGCTTGGTGCCGGCTGACGTTGCTGGACGTCCACGGGGCGCGAAGGATCTGTTCCTCGTGCGGCGTGCCATCATGGTCGGCCGGGTTCTGCGGATCTTTCGCAGGTCAGACGCACGATCTCGGGGACGTAGCTCAGCTGGCTAGAGCACCTGCTTTGCAAGCAGGGGGTCGTGGGTTCGAGTCCCATCGTCTCCACCCGGTGAGCGGCAGGTCAGGGGAGTGGGCCACGCAACCGCTAGCTCGCCACTGCTCGGGTCACCGTCCACGGACGTGCGGGAGAACTGGGCACGATGGTCTCCATGAGCGAGCGGTGGATGCGGCTCGTGCGGTACGGCGCCCGCATCGTGAGCACCTCACCGAGAAGGTGCCGCCGGACCATGGCGTCGGGCTCGTTGTAGCCGACCATGGCGCGCAGTGAGGTCGTCCCCGAGTAGCGGGGGTTGATCTCGAAGATCTGCACGACTCCGTCGACGAGGCGGCACTGGATGTTCACCGGTCCGCGCACACCGAGGGCGGCCGCGACGGCTTCGCATTGGGTCCGCACCTCTTCGAACCCGCCGACCGAACCCTGGCTGAACCCGGAGCTCAACACCAGCGTCGGCCCGAGGTCGCTGCGCGACGTCCGGTTGGGGACGCGCAGCCGGACGTTCAACACGCTGTGGAGCTCTCGGCGGATGGCGATGGAGTTGACGAACTGCCCGTCGAGGTCGTGGAGGACCCCGACGGTGAACTCGGCGTCAGGCCGGCCGACATACTCCTGCACCATCATCCCGGTGGCGCCGTCGGTCATGAGCTCGGCCAGGCACTCGAGCTCGCGTGGCGTCTGCGCGATGTAGCAGTCCATCGATCCGCCGCCGCCGACCGCCGGCTTCACCACGACCGGGTACCAGTCGACTTCGTCGATCACGTCCCGTGAGATCCGGGCGAAGCGCGGATGCGCGAACCGGTGATCGTCCAGGAAGGCCGCGGTCCGCAGCTTGTCCATCCCGATCTCGATCACCTCTCGCGGTGCGATCGGCAGCAAGATCCCGGCCTCGGCCACCTCGGCTCGGTGGTCGCTCAGGAACTTGAGCTCCGCCTCACTCCCGGGAAAGAGCACCTGCACGCCACACGCCGCGGCGATCGTCAGCAGGGCCTCGAGGTAGGCCGGGTCGGCCGCGCACGGTACGACGAACGCCTCGTCGACGTGTTCGAAGTTCACACACTGCTCCGCCATGTCGACTCCGACGATTCGGTAGCCGCCGGCGATCCTCAACGCCTTGAGGATCTGTTCGCCCACGCTCACGCCGCCGATCGCCGTGATCATCGCGGTGGCCCGAGGTGATCCCGGGACTGCAGGCTCAGACATCGACGACGTCCCCGACATGGCTCGGCGCTCTCCGGGCGAGCACTTCGTCGACCATCTCGTGGAACGGACCGCACCGACGACGGGCGCGAGCAACGGCGTCGCGGATGTCGTACCGCAGGATGCGGGCTGTCCCCGTCTGTTCGTCGAACACGCAGCAGGCGCCGAGGGTGCCGACATCGCGTGGTAAGCCACAGCTTCCGACGTTGACGAACGTGGTGGATCCGCAGCGGCGCACGAAGGGCCGATGAGTGTTCCCCATGAAGACCGTCGCATCGCTGAGTTCGGGCCGCGCCGCGACACGATCGAGATCGCTGTCGGGATACACATAGCCGAACGTCGGATCGTCGGGACTCCCGTGGACCAGCACTGCCCGGGTGCTCCCGAGCCACAGCTCGCGAGATACGGGCCAGCGAGCCACTGACTCGAGGAGAGCGGGTGCCATCGCCGCGGCCGTCGACCGGAGCTGGTAGACGTCGTCGTGCGGAATCGTCGACCCGGCGGCGAGCAACATCGCCTCGTGATTGCCGCGGATCGACGGGATTCCCTCGCCGAGAACGGCCTCGACCACGGACGGACCCGGGAGGTACCCGACCGCGTCGCCGAGGAAGTAGATGGTGTCCGCGCCGAATCGCCGGAGCACGCGGTGGCCCAGCTCGAAGGCCTCCACGTTGCCATGCGCGTCCGAGAGGAAGCCCACGCTCATGAGTACCTGCCTTGGCGCACACGATCGCGGCGATCGCCTGCACATCCAACGAGGAGAGTCGCGGGACTTCGGCCGAGATACACGTACGAAACCGGGTGGGCGCGTGCGTTCTCGGCTGGTGACCGATCGTCGGGGCGCGACGCGAAACGGGCGCAACGTGCCGAGACTCCGCGAGAACGGTGACCACGAGACGCTTCTCGGGCGACGAGGAATCTGCTGGAATTGCGGCCAGCGGTTGTCCGCTTCCTCTCGTAGGGTCGGTGCGACCAACCGAGTGTGGAGGAGGACCGTCGTGCCCGAACGAGACGGATACATCGCTGGCGTCCCCTGCTGGATCGACACCAACCAGCCCGACCCCGAAGCCGCGGCGCGTTTCTATCGCGGCCTCTTCGGATGGGAATTCGAAGACGTGATGCCCGAAGGATCGCCGGGCGTGTATCTGATCGGCCGGATTCGGGGTGGCGACGTGGCGGCGGTCGCGTCCGTTCCCGAGGGCGCGCCACCGGCGGCGATGTGGAACACCTACATCTGGGTCGACAGTGCCGACGAGGCGGCGGCCCGCGCCCGCGCCGCCGGCGGCGCGGTGATCTCGGAGCCCTTCGACGTGCTCGACGCCGGGCGGATGGCGGTCGTCGCCGACCCCGAGGGGGCGGTGTTCTGCGTCTGGCAGGCCAAGAACCACCGCGGCGCGAAGGTCGTCAACGAACACGGTTCGTTGAACTTCAATGGGCTCGCGACGCGCGATCCCGAAGCGGCACAGGCGTTCTACGGCGCGGTGTTCGGTTGGCAGACGCTGGCATTGCCGGCCGGTGTCATGTGGACGCTTCCCGGCTATGGAGATCACCTCGAGGAGAACACTCCTGGCCTGCGCGACCAGATGGCGCAGATGGACGCCCCCGACGGCTTCATCGACGTCGTCGCCGCGCTGGATCCGATCGCACCCGACGACTCCGAAACGCCGGCGCACTGGAGCGTCACCTTTGGCGTCGACGACGCGGACGCGACCGCGACGAAGGCACGCGAGCTCGGCGGCGAAGTCGTCGCCGGACCCGTCGACGCCCCGTGGACCAGGACCGCGGTCATCAAGGACCCGCAGGGCGCGACCTTCGTCGCCAGCCAGTTCGTCCCCGAGAACCGCGACCTCGAAGCTTGAGACGAACGGCGCGCCCGGCCACCCCGAAGCGGTCCGAGCGGGAGCGATGAGATACGTCGCGCTCCTGCGCGGGATCAACGTGGGCGGCAAGGCCAAGGTCGACATGAAGGAGCTGCGCACGACCTTCGAACGCCGGGGTTTCGAGGACGTCGTCACCTACATCAATTCGGGGAACGTGGTGTTCAGTACCGGGCGAGCCGGCCGCGACGTGCTGGGAGCTCGCATCGAAGGGGCCATCGCCGAAGACGTCGGGTTCCCGGTCGCGGTCACGCTGCGGACCGGCAAGGAGTTGGCGACACTCCTCGACGCGGTGCCCTCGTCGTGGGTGAACGGGAGCTCGATGAAGTGCGACGTGTACTTCCTCTGGCCGGAGATCGACCGTCCCTCCATCGTCGACCGGCTGCCCCACGATCCGGCCATCGAGGACGTGCGCTACGTGAAGGGTGCGGTGATCCGGCGCGTCGACCGGGCCGACGCGGCCCGGAGCCCCATGACGAAGATCGTCGGCACCGACCTGTACCGGCGGCTGACCGCACGCAACATCAACACTGTCCGCGCGCTGCACCAGCTCGCCACCTCCTGACCGCGGGTGCCGGCGGGGGGTGGAGGGGTTGCGACACCCCCATCCGGGTAGATAGGTGAGTGACTCACACACCTACCGAGAGGAGCCACCATGGCCACCCATGCGGAGGGAACCCTGGAGATCACCAGCTGGGACGAGCAGCCGTTCCACGAGATCGACGACGACCGGAAGCTCACGACCACGAAGGTCACCCAGGCCCTCCACGGCGACATCGAGGGCGAGGGCGCGGCCGACTGGCTCGCCGTCTACCGATCCGACGGGACCGCCGACTACCTCGGCTTCCAGCGCATCGACGGCCGCGTCGGTGACGCCGAGGGGAGCGTGGTGCTCCGGATGACCGGCGGCTACGACGGGACGGTGGCCCGCAGCGAGTGGGAGGTCGTCGACGGCTCGGGCACCGGGGCGCTCGCGGGCATGCGCGGCGCCGGGATCAGCGAGGCGACCTCGGACGGGACGCCGGTGTACCGACTCGACTACGACCTGCGGTGACCGACGCCTTCGACGCCACCGCCAACCGGCTCGGGGCCCTCGCGCTGCGGATCACCGACCGGGTGCAGCGGGTGGTCACCGCTGACGGCGAGCGCTCGCCGTCGGCGGCGACCGCGGCGTCGGTGATCGAACGCTTCTTCGTGGATCCGCCCCACATCGACGCGCTCCGGCGCGTGCTCGGCCTGACATCGTCGGGAGTGGTGCGCCTGGTCGACGCGATGGAGGCCGAAGGGCTCGTCACCCGGGGCCCGGCCGACGATGGCCGGGTGACGGTCGTCGAGCTGACCCCCGCAGGTCGGCGCCGGGCCCGGACGGTGACCGACGACCGTGCCGCGGTCCTCACCGACACCCTCGCCACGTTGACGCCCGCCGAACGGGCGCAGCTCGCCCCACTGCTCGACAAGCTCCTGATCGGTCTCGTGCGCGGACCCAGCCCCGGGCCCGCGCTCTGTCGCCTCTGTGCCACCGAGGTCTGCGGGGCCGCGCGCGGGGAACCGTGCCCGGTGACCGTCGTCGCCCTCGGCCTCTGAGCGGACGGCCGACGGGGAACGCGGGTCAGATCCGCACGACCACGCGACCCCAGGTCCGCCGCTGGGCGAGGTCGGTGACCGCGGCGGGCACGTCGGCGAAGTCGACGCAGCGGCTGACCAACGGCCGGTACCGCCCGTCGGCGACGAGCGCGTCGATCGCCAGCTGCGTCTCCTCGTGGATGCGCCGCATCTCGTCGCGCGGATAGCCGCCCAGGGTGGCGCCGACCAGGGTGTGGTTGCGCACGTAGAAGTGCGGATCGTGCGCGATCAGGCCACCGGCGTGCCCACACAGCACGTGCCGGCCGTCGGGCACGAGGAGGTCACGGAGGCGGGCACCGTTCTCGCCCTGCACCGGATCGACCAGCACGTCGAGCCCCCGGCCGCCGGTGGCGGCCCGCACCCCTTCCACCGCGTCGACCGCGGCATGGTCGACCGCACGGGCCCCGAGCTCCTCGACCACTGCCGCCTTCTCCGGGCCGCCGACCACCGCGACCACGTCGCACCCCGCAGCCATGCACAACTGGACGATCGCCGCCCCGAGCCCGCCCGCGGCGCCGAGCACACCGACGGTCTCGCCCGGCTGCACGTGGCCGCGCCGGTGCACCGCGTGCCAGGCGGTGTGGGCGGGGATCATGAAGCCGGCGGCGTCTTCGTCCGACATCGAGTCGGGCACCTCGAACATGGTGGAGATGCCCACCGACACCGGTGCCAGGCTCCCGAAGGGCTGGATGCACACCGCGGCGACCCGCTTGCCGAGCAGGTCCCGCCGGGCGGGCGCGGCGTCGGTCACCACGCCCACCCCCTCCTGGCCGGACACGTAGGGCATGGCGACGGGTACCGGGTAGCTGCCGCGCGCCATGGTCACGTCGGGCAGCGCGAGCGCGGCCACCGCCATGCGCAGGATCACCCAGTCGGTGAAGGGTTCGATGCCGGGGCCCGCGGGCACCCAGCCGCTCATGTGCATGCCCAGCCCCGCGAGGTCGGCTGCGGTCGGCGCCGGGATCTCGTCCAGCTGGAGCACCTCCGCCGGTTCCCCGTGCCGGTGGACGCGCCACGCCTGCATCTACGCCACCGTCCTCGGGTCGATGCCGATGCCGCCGGCCGCGCTGCTCTCGTACGCCGCCAGCGCGAACCGCAGCACCTCGAGCGCGTCCTCACCGCTCCACCACAGCGGGCCGTCGCCGGTGTGCAACCACCGCAACCAGTGCCGGCCGGAGTCGCGGAAGCTGCTGCCCCAGTCGTCGTCGAGCGCGTGGAATGCGGTGAGCTCGCCGTCGGTGTACACCTCGAGGCTCGGCTGCTGCACGCCCCGCCCGGTGCAGCGGTTGACGCGCGCGTACCCGCGTCGACCGGTGACCTCCCAACGTTCGTCGTTCGTGTAGTAGTCGGAGCGGAGGTACATGTCGGTGGCGAGGGTGATGTCCCAGACGCCGCGGATGCCGTTCGCGTGCTCCCAGGAGATCGTCGAGGGCGCGTCCATCGCGATGCCCGGCACCACCTCGGTGGTGCCGATCCACGCTCGCACCTCGACGACCGGGCCGAACAGCCACCGCGCGGTCGCCAATTTGTGCCATCCGTCGTCGAACACGAGGATGCCGCGACCGTTGCGCATCTGCTGGAACTGCCACTCGTAGCTGCTCATCGGGACGTCCCAGCCGCCGCGCCCGCTGGCCACCATCTTGAGGTGGTAGCCGGCGACCTCGCCGAGGGTGCCGGCCTCGACCGTCGCCTTGAGGCGCTGCAGCGGCTCGTAGAACAGGTAGTTCTCCATCACCCGGAGCACGCGGTCGTTCGCCTTCGCCGCGTCCAGCATCCGGTGCGCGTCGGCGAGGTCGTTGCACATGGGCTTCTGCAGGTTCACGTGCCAGCCGTGGCCGAGCAGGTCGACCACGCCGTCGGCGTGGAGGGGTACCGGGAGCAGGGCCTCGACCGCGTCGACCTCGAGCCCGCTCGCGGCCAGCTCGTCGACCGACGCGAAGGTGTGTGCGTGCGGCCAGTCGCGCCCGCGTTGCGCCCGTCGCTCCTCACTCGGGTCGACCAGCGCGACGACCTCGACGTCCGGATTGTCGAGATACGCGCGGACGTTGAGGTCGTAGATGCGGCCGAGGCCGACGAAGGCGGCGCGAACCGGCCGGTCGAAGGCGTGGAACGACGCCTCGGCGCTCACGCGATCTCCTGTTGGAGCTCGAGGGTGTTGCCGGCCGGGTCGTTGATCCAGATCTGGACCACCGACTCGTTCTGGAGGCCACGCTGATAGGGGATCCCGCGCGCCTCGAGCTCGGCGATGGCGGCGTCGAGGTCGGCCACCGCCACGCAGTAGTGGTTGCCGGTGGAGTCGATCGGCGTACCCCGCGGCGGCGCGCCGACCACGTGCAGCTGCTGGTCACCGACCGCGTGCCAGTGCCCGTCGACACCGGGGATGTCGGGCCGGGGCACGTCGTCGAGCTCGAGCAGGCCGCGGTAGAACGCGACCATGTCGTCGAGGCTCGCGTCGTGGCAATTGACCGACACGTGGTGGAACCGGGTCACCTTCATCCTGCATCGGCCTCCAGCTGCTCCATGAACTCCAGGCGGATGCCGCCGGGCGCGGCGACGAACGCGATCCGGCGGCGGCCGAACGGCCCCTCGACGATCTCCGGTCCCCACAGCACCTCGTGCCCCGCGAGCTCGGCGTCGAGGTCGTCGGTGAACAACGCCGGGTGCAGGAAGCCCTCCGCCGGCAACGCGACCGAGTCCTCGTAGATCGCCCGCGTGAACAGGGTGATGACCAGAGGCCCCAGCAGCACGTCGGCGCGCTCGGCTCCGTTCCACTCGATGCGGTCTCGGATCTCGCCGCCGGCGCATTCGTAGAACGCGCACGCGGCGTCGAGATCGGACACCTTCACCGCCAGGTTGGCCATCCCCGTCACCGTCACCGGCGCAGCGTACCGATCCCCGGCGTCGCTCCGCCGCTACCGTCGGGCGGTGGCGAGCGGGTCCTGGCGACGACCGATGACGTCGCGAGACACCGACGAGGAGCATCGGGCGTCGACGCCGCTCGAGCTGCTGTTCGACCTGTCCTTCGTGGTGGCGGTGTCGCGGGCCGCCGCGCTCCTGCACCATGCGATCGCGGCAGGGGACGCCGGCAGCGCGGTCGTGAGCTACGTGCTCGTGTTCTTCGCCATCTGGTGGGCGTGGATGAACTTCACGTGGTTCTCCTCCGCCTACGACAACGACGATGTCGTCTACCGCCTGCTCACGCTGGTGCAGATCACCGGGGTGCTCATCCTCGCTGCCGGTGTGCCCCGCGCGTTCGAGCACCGCGACTTCGACATCGTGTTCGTCGGCTACCTGGTGATCCGGGCCGGCCTCGTGAGCCTCTGGTTGCGGGCGGGACGCTACGACCAGGTCCGTCGCGCGACCGTGCACCGGTTCGCGGCGGGGGAGACCCTGTGCATGGTCGGGTGGGGCGGCGTGGCGCTCCTCGGCTGGCCGATCTGGGCGTTCGTGGTGCTCGGCGTCGCCGAGCTGGCCGTGCCGGTGTGGGCCGAGCTGGCGGAGAAGACGCCGTGGCACCCCGAGCACATCGCGGAGCGCTACGGCCTGTTCACGATCATCGTGCTCGGCGAGACCATCCTGGCGTCGTCGGTCGCGTTCCAGGCCGTGGTCGACGACCGGAGCGGCGACACCACCGCGGTGCTCACCGCGATCGGTGCCCTCCTCACCGTGTTCTCCATGTGGTGGCTCTACTTCGCCAAGCCGGCGGCGTCGTCACTGGTGTCGAACAAGGTCGGGTTCCCGTGGGGCTACGGGCACTATGTGGTGTTCGCGGCCGCGGCGGCGGTGGGCGCCGGCGTCGGGGTGGTGGTCGACTCGGTCACCGGGCACGCGCACGTCTCCGACACCGGGGCCGCGGCGGCCTTCACGATCCCGGTCGTGCTCTACGTGGCGGCGGTCGTGTTCATCCAGACGCTGCTCTTCGGCGTGCACCGGCTCCGCCTCGCAATCTCGCTGGCCGCGGTCCTGCTCGTCGCCGCCGCGACCTTCACCGGCCAGCCGGTGCTGGTCACCGGCGTCGTCCTCGCCGCACTGATCGCAGCCCTGTTCCTCGTCAGCGCCCGCGAGCCGGCGCACTGATGCCCGGCCGCACCTCGCGAACCTCTCATCTCACACTCACGCAGCGACGGCCATCATCGAGAGCATCGACCGGTCCACGCTCCTCCGCACCGCGCCCTCGTCGCCCCTCGTCACCCGCCTGACGCGCTGCATGGGCGTCTCGGTGATCACCACCGTGATCAGCTTCACGACGCTCGCCGCGTGCACCCTGGGTCTCGGGCTCGCGGCCTGGCTCGCGAACGTGGTCGCGACCGGGGTCGCCACCGTGCCCTCGTACCACCTCAACCGGCGGTGGACCTGGGGCCGGCGCGATGCCAGTCACCTCTGGCGGGAGATCATGCCGTTCTGGGTGCTCTCGTTCACCGGCCTCGTGCTGTCGACGCTCGCGGTGGCGCTGGCCGACGGGTGGGCCGACGGCATGCACATCACGTCGCCGGCCATCCACACCGGAGTGCTGCTCACCGCGCAGCTCAGCGGCTTCGGGCTGCTGTGGATCGCACAGTTCATCCTGCTCGACCGCGTGCTGTTCGCCGACCGTGCCGTGGGAGACCAGATCACGCCGTGACCGACGAACGGTCGTTCCGACGGGCGAGGAGCTGCTCGATCCCGAGCGCGCCCAGGTAGCCGAGCGCGAGCACCACCCAGCCGCCGACCGCGTCGAGGATCCAGTGGTTGGCCGTGACGACGATGCAGAAGAAGATGCTGACCGGGTAGAGGGCCCAGAGGACCTTGGCCCAGGTCCGGCGGAGGAGCGGCCACACCGCGAGCGCCGACCACGTCGACCATCCCACGTGCAGGCTGGGCATGGCCGCGAAGAGGTTGCCGTAGGCGCGGACGGCTGCGGCCGACGGCTGACCGTTGGGCGCCAGATGGACGCGTACCTGGGGCCCGAAGTTGAAGTAGCGCGCCGCGGCGTCGACGAACCCGAAGTGGTCGGGCATGAGCCGCGGCGGCATGAGCGGATAGAACCAGAAGACCACGATGGAGACCGCGAGCATCAGCACCAGCGTGTTGCGCCACCGCACGTAGCGCACCGGCGCCTTGCGGTAGAGCCACACCAGCGCGACCACCGGCATCACGAAGTGGATCGTGCCGTAGTAGATGTTCCAGAACGCCATGAACCAGTCGACGTGCAGGAACGCGTGCTGGATCGAGTACTCGTGGTACAGGCCGAGGAACTTCTCGACGTCGACGATCTGCAGTGCGTGGCGGTACGCGGTCGCAGTGGAGCCCGTCGTCTTGTCGCGCAGCCAGTCGTAGACGAGGTAGATGCCGGCGCCGGCGAGCAGCTCCAGGATCCAGCCGTGGGAGATGCGCCGCGAGACGGGCCCTCCGCCCACCTCGCGCGTCTCGGTGGCGGTCACTCCGCCTTGCGCCGCACGATGAACGTGCCCATCGCGCGTGAGATGACGCCACCGTCGGCGTCGCGGACCGTGGACTCCACGTAGGCGACCCGGCGGGTGAGCTCCACCACTTCGCCGCGCACGGCCAAACGATCACCCACATTCGGGGCGCGCCGCGTCTGGTACGACACGTCGAGCGTGGCGACCCGGTCGCCGGATTGGAGCGCGCTGTTGGCGGCGAAGTTCATCGCCGCGTCGTGGATCACGCCGTACACGCCGCCGTGCACGATGCCGAACGGGTTGCCGGCCAACTCGGTCGGCGACCACGCCGCCTCGGCCCAGCCCTCGCCGTAGCGTTCGAAGGACACGCCCAGCTGCCCGAGCAGCGGCATGCCGCCGTCACCGAGCGAGCGATCGAGGTTCCGCACCGGGGGGAGGCTATCGGCGCCGACCTATCGTTTCGCTGCGCGCCCGCGCCGAGGGAGATGCCCATGCCGAACGCCGTGATCGTCGACGCCATTCGCACCCCGCTCGGGCGGCGCAACGGCCGGCTCTCCGGATGGCACCCCGTCGACCTCGCCGCGCACGTGCTCGGCACGCTCATGGTGCGCCACGACCTCGACCCCGTGGTGGTCGACGACGTGATCATGGGCTGCGTCTCCCAGGTCGGTGAGCAGGCGCTGAACATCGGGCGCAACGCGCTCCTTGCCGCCGGGTTCCCCGACTCGGTGCCCGGCACCACCGTCGACCGGCAGTGCGGCTCGTCGCAACAGGCCGTCCACTTCGCCGCCCAGGGCGTCATCGCGGGGGCGTACGACCTCGTGATCGCGGCGGGCGTCGAGAGCATGAGCCGGGTGCCGATGGGCTCGTCGGTGCTCGGGGCCGACCCCTTCGGTTCGCGCCTGGTGGCGCGCTATCCCGACCTCGTGCCCCAGGGCATCTCCGCCGAGCTCATCGCCGAGAAGTGGGCGCTCTCGCGCGAGGAGCTCGACGAGTACGCGCTCGGTTCCCAGCAGCGGGCGGCGCAGGCCACCGCCGAGGCCCGGTTCGACCGCGAGCTGGTGCCGGTGCCGGTGAGCGTCGACGGCGTCACCTCGGTCATGACCGAGGACGAGGGCATCCGTCCCGACACCACCGTGGCCCGGCTCGCGGCGCTCAAGCCCGCGTTCAAGCCCGACGGCGTGGTCACCGCCGGCAACTCGTCGCAGATCAGCGACGGTGCGGCCGCGGTCGTGATCGCCAGCGAGGAGGCAGCCGCTCGCCTGGGACTCACGCCGCGCGCCCGGGTGCGGGCGTTCGCGCTCGCCGGCTCCGACCCCATCCTGATGCTCACCGCACCGATTCCGGTGACCGGTCGGGTGCTCGAGCGCGCCGGCCTCGGCCTCGACGACGTCGACCGCATCGAGATCAACGAGGCGTTCGCCAGCGTCGTGCTCGCCTGGGCGCGTGAGATCCGTCCCGACATGGACCGGGTGAACGTGAACGGTGGCGCCATCGCGCTCGGCCACCCACTGGGCAGCTCGGGGGCGCGGCTCATGGCGACGTTGCTCTGCGAGCTCGAACGCAGCGGGGGGCGCACCGGGCTGCAGTTGATGTGCGAGGGCGGCGGGCTCGCCAACGCCACCGTC
>DATBBL010000410.1:0-39308 GCA_036271015.1 Acidimicrobiia bacterium | reverse complement strand
ACCGCGGTCCACACCGGCACGTTCCGCATGTCGGCCCGGCTCGACACGCTGGTGGGCCAGAACCTCGCAGCCGCGATCTCGATGTCGCTGTCGGTCTCGCTGGTCCTGGCGTTCCTGGCCAAGGCCATCAGCGTGGCGTTCGGTCTGGAGAACACGATCTCCGTGGTCGACTTCGTGGTGATCTCGGTGATCGGCGGGTTCCTCTCGTCGATCGTGGTGATGGGCATCACCGTCGTCGTCGCGCAGTTGGGCGTGCGCCACAACTGGGACCTCGACAACGTGACTGCGCCCATCGTCACCGCGGCGGGCGACATGGTCACGCTGCCGGCGCTGTTCCTCGCCACGTACCTCGTGGGCATCCCGTGGCTCACCGCGATCGTCGGGGTGATCTGCGCGGTCGCGGCCCTGATCGCGCTCGTGGCCAGCCTGCGGTCGCGGTTCCCCATCCTGCGGCGCATCGCGCGCGAGTCGCTGCCGGTTCTCGTGCTCGCCGGCACCATCGACGTCGTGGCCGGCCTCACCATCGAGAAGCGCTTCCAGTCCTTCCTGGTGTACCCGGCGTTGCTGGTGCTCGTGCCCCCGTTCCTGGAGGACTCCGGCGCGTTGGGCAGCATCCTGAGCGCGCGCGTGTCGACCAAGCTCCACCTCGGCACGCTCGTCCCGGGCCGGGGGAGCCTGCGCTCGATCGGCGAGGACTTCCTCCTCGTGTACCTGTACGCCGTCCCCGTCTTCCTGCTCCTCGGAGTGTCCGCCGACATCGCCGCCCTGGTCGCGGGGCTCAAGAGCCCGGGGAGCCTCGAGATGATCGCGGTGTCGATGCTCGCGGGCGTGATCGCGACGACGTTCGCGGTGCTCGTGGGGTTCTACGGCGCGGTCGCCGCCTACCGACTGGGGCTCGATCCCGACAATCACGGGATCCCCATCGTCACGTCGAGCCTCGACCTCCTCGGCGCGTTCGCGCTGATCCTCGTGATCGTCGCGCTCGGCCTCACCTGAGCAGTCCGCTCGCCGCAGCCGCCCGGCGGAGGTGCGGTCGTCAGCCGAGGTGCTCGCCGAAGAAGGCCAGCAGCCGGGTCCACGCGTCGGTGGCCGACGCCTCGTCGTAATTCTCGGAGCCGTCGCGCATGAAGCCGTGCTCGGCGCCGGGATACACGACGACCGCGTCGCCGTGGCGCGCCTTGACCGCCTCGATGTCGGCCATCGGGATGTACTCGTCGCGGTCGCCGAAGAACAGGAGCGTCGGGCAGTGCACGTCGCCCAGGTCGCGCGCGATGCCGCCGCCGTAGAACGGCACCGCGGCGTCGACGCCGAGGTCGTCGGCCCACTTGGCGGCGCGGTACGTGAACCACCCACCCATGCAGAACCCGGTGACGCCGACCTTCGCCGCCCCCCGCTCCCGGAGCGCGGCGACGGCCGCGGCGAAGTCGCCCTCGAGGTTCTGGGGGGTGACGGAGCCGATGATCGCCCCGAAGTCGGTCGGGTCGACCCCGTGCGAGCGGGAGAAGAAGTCGGGCGCGACCACCCGGTAGCCCTCCCGGGCGAGGCGCTCGCAGAAGCGGATGAGCTGGGCGGACATGCCGTTGCCCTCGTGCACCACGACCACGCCCGGGCCGGGGTCGGGGGCGTCGGCGGGGGCGACGGAGAAGGCGGGGAGCGTGAGGTCGGTCATGGGCGCACTCTTCCACGGAGACCGCCGGTCGCGCCCGTCCACGCGGATATCCTCGACTGCTACCCCATGGGACAAGACGACCAACCCCGCACTCTCAAGGCCATGCTCTCGGAGGCCAAGGACACCTCGGAGCTCATGGTCGATCTGGCGTACGCCGCCCTCTTCTTCGGCGATGCGGGGATGGCCGACGAGGTCCACGAGTTGGAGGAGCGGCTGTCGGACCTGGCGCACGCGATGCGCGAGGTGTGCGTGCTGGCCGCGCGCTCGCCGCGCGACGCCGAGGAGATGTCGAGCGTGCTGCACGTGCTCTCGGCCATCGAGCGCATGGGCAACGCCGCGGTCGACATCGCCCGCATCGTCATCCACAAGCTCGGCATCCCCGCCGCGCTGGTCGCCGACCTCGCGGCGGCGGAGGAGATCTCACACCGGGTGCGCGTGCGCCCGGAGGCCCTGCTCGCGTACCGCTCGCTCGCCGACGCCAGCCTGCCGACCGAGGTCGGCATGCGCGTCGTCGCCATCCGGCGGGGCAAGGAGTGGATGATCGACCCCGACGGCGACGACACCCTGCTTCCGAACGACGTGCTGATCCTGCGCGGCCCCGCGGCGGGCATCCCTGAGCTGCGCGTGCTCGCCGGCGCGCCCGAGTGGCGCCCGCCCGGCACCGACATCGACCCCGCCATCCCCACCGACCTCGACCGCGCGGTCGACGTGCTGGTCGAGATGAAGAACGTGTCCGAGGTCGCGATCGGCCTCGCCTACTCCGCCTTGTTGTTCAACGATCAGGGCCTGGCGGCCGAAGTGAACCACCTCGAGGACCGGCTCGACGAGATGCGCGAGCGGCTCGAGGTGTGGGTGCTGCGCAGCGCGTCGGAGCAGGTCGAACCCAGCCCGCTGCGCGGGTTGCTGCACCTCGGCGCGGCGGCCGAGGAGCTCGGCGACGCCGCCCAGCAGATGGTGTGGTTGGTGGAGGAGAACGAGGAGATGCACCCGGTCCTCGCCATCGCCTTCGGCGACACCGACGAGGTGATCGACCGCATCCCGGTGTCGGCGGGATCCTTCCTCGACGGTCGCACGATCGCCGAGACCAACATCGAGCTCGAGACCGGCTACTACCTGCTCGCCATCCGCCGGGCGGGCCGCTACCTGTACCGACCGCGTGGCTCGGTGATGTTGGAGGCGGGCGACGAGCTCATCGCCTCGGGCCCCGAAGAAGGGCGCTCCCGCCTCGCCAGCCTCGGCGGGTACCGCGTGCTCGAGGACGACGCCACCGGCGAGATCGCCCTCGTGCGCGTCGACTCGTAGCGGGCGGCCCGTCGTGGCGTCGATCGATCGCGCCGACGCCCGCACCATCGACGCGCGCACCGGCGACGACGGCCTGACCGCGGCCGAGGTGCAGGAGCGCGTCGGGCGGGGGCAGACCAACGACACCGGAGAGCGCACCAGCCGCACCCTCGGCGAGATCGTCCGGGCCAACGTGTTCACCCGCTTCAACGCCATCCTGGGCGGGGCGCTGGCGGTGATCGTGGTGATCGGTCCGATCCAGGACGCCACCTTCGCGTTGATCCTGGTCGCCAACGCCTTCATCGGCATCTTCCAGGAGGTCCGGGCCAAGCGGACCCTCGACCAGCTCGCGGTGCAGAACGCGGCCGCGGCGCGCGTGGTCCGCGACGGGACCCTGCAGGAGGTCGCGACCCCGGAGGTGGTTCTCGACGACCTGCTCGAGCTGCGCGCCGGCGATCAGATCCCCTGCGACGGCGTCGTGCACACCGCCGACGGGCTCGAGGTCGACGAGTCCCTCCTGACCGGTGAGAGCGACCCGATCAACAAGGTCGATGGCGACGACCTCCTCTCGGGGAGCATCGTCGTGGCCGGCTCCGGCCGCTTCCAGGCCACCCGGGTCGGGGCCGACTCGTACGCCGCCCGGCTCGCCAGCGAGGCTCGCCGGTTCCAGCTCACCCGCTCCGAGCTGATGGACGGCATCAACACGATCCTCCGGATCGTCACCTGGGTGCTCATCCCCGTGTCGGCGCTGCTGCTGTGGAGTCAGTTGCGCGACCACGAGCTCACCAGCGCGCTGCGGTTCACGGTGGCCGGGGTCGTGGCGATGGTCCCCGAGGGCCTCGTCCTGCTGACCAGCATCGCGTTCGGGGTCGCCGCGCTCACCCTCGCCCGGCGGCAGGTCCTGGTGCAGGAGCTGCCCGCGGTGGAAGGCCTGGCCCGCGTCGACATCGTCTGCCTGGACAAGACCGGGACCCTCACGGAGGGCGAGATCGTGTTCGACGAGGTCGAGCCGGTCGGGGGCACCGACGACACCGTGGCCGCAGCCGCGCTCGGCGCGCTGGCCGACGACGAGAACCGCAACGCGACCGCGGTCGCGCTCGCGGGGGAGTTCGCGTCGCCGAAGTGGACGCGCACCGCCGCGGTGCCGTTCTCCTCGGCGCGAAAGTGGAGCGCGGCCACGTTCGACGGCCAGGGGTCGTGGGTGATGGGCGCGCCCGAGATGGTCTTCGCCGACGGGTCGTCGCCGGTGCGGGCGCGAGCCGACGAGCTCGCCGCCGGCGGCCGTCGCACCCTGGTGCTGGCGCACAGCGACGCCGCACTGGAGGGCGAGTCGCTCCCGGCCGGGCTCACGCCGGTCGCGCTCGTCATGTTCGCCGAGAAGGTCCGCCCGGATGCGGCCGACACGCTGGCCTATTTCCACGAGCAGGGCGTGCAGCTGCGGGTGATCTCCGGCGACAACCCGCGCACCGTGGCCGCGGTGGCGGCACGCGTCGGGTTGCCGGACGCCGACGACGGGTTCGACGCCCGCGAGCTCCCCGAGGACCAGGACGAGATGGCCGACGCGCTCGAGCAGCACACGGTGTTCGGGCGTGTGACCCCGCAGCAGAAGCGGGCGATCGTGGGCGCGTTGCAGTCGAAGGGGCACGTCGTGGCCATGACCGGCGACGGCGTGAACGACGCGCTGGCGCTGAAGGACGCCGACATCGGCGTGGCCATGGGCTCGGGCGCACCCGCCACTCGCGCGGTGGCGCAGCTCGTGCTGCTCGACGGCAAGTTCGCGACGCTGCCCGGGGTGGTCGCCGAGGGTCGGCGCGTCATCGCCAACATCGAGCGCTCGGCGAACCTGTTCGTCACCAAGACGGTCTACGCGATCCTCTTGGCCATCGCGGTGGTGATCGCGGGCTGGCCCTACCCGTACCTCCCACGCCATCTCACGATCATCAGCACGTTCACCATCGGCATCCCGGGCTTCTTCCTCGCGCTGGCGCCGAACTCGCGGCGCTACATCCCGGGCTTCATCGTGCGGGTGCTCCGCTTCACGATCCCGGCAGGGACCGTCGCCGCGGCGGCGGCGTTGATCGCGTATGGCATCGCCCGGTACGGGCACGACCTGCCCACGCGCGAGGTGCGGACGACGTCGGCGCTCGTGCTGATCGCGGTCGCGCTGTGGGTGCTGGTGCTGCAGGCCCGGCCGTTCAACTGGTGGAAGACCCTGCTCGTGGCGTCCATGATCGGCGCGGTGATCCTGATCCTGGTCGTGCCCGCGTTCCGCGACTTCTACGCGGTGCAGCTCCCGCCGGCCGACGTGCTCGGGGAGGCGGCGATCGTGGCGGGCGTCGCGATCGTGCTGCTCGAGGTGGGGTGGCGGTTCAGTCGCGTCATCGGCAGCCGGCGCAACTTCGGCGACGTCGTCGACGAGCGCCCCGCCGACGAGGAGGAGCTCGCTAGAGCCACCCCTTCTTCTTGAACCAGCGCCAGAGCACGAAGGTCGCCAGCGCCATGAAGCCGAGCGCGAGCGGGTAGCCGAACTCCCACTGCAGTTCCGGCATGTGGCGGAAGTTCATCCCGTAGATGCCGGCGATGAGGGTCGCGACGATCAGGATCGCGCCCCACGACGTCATCTTCTTCATCACCTGGTTGAGCTGGTTCGACGTGACCGCCAGGTTGGCCTCGAGCAGGCCGGTGAGCAGGTCGCGTTGCGACTCGACGAGGTCGCCGACGCGCAGCACCCGGTCGTAGATGTCGTGGAAGTGCACGATCGCCTGGTCGTCGACGAACTCGATCTCCTTGCGGATGACGGCGTTCACGACCTCGCGCAACGGCGCCGCGGCCCGGCGGATGGTGGTGAGGTCGCGGCGCACCTCGAACGTCGTCTGGGGGATGCCCGGCGGCGGGGGCTCGCGGAAGACCGCGTCCTCGATCTCTCCGAGCCGATCGTCGATGGTGTCGACGACCTCGAAGTAGCGGTCCACGATCACGTCGAAGAGGGCCCAGAGCAGGAAGCCCTCCTCGGTGGTGTGGTGTTCCGTCCGCTGCATCTCGAACCGACGGGCCACCTCGTCGAAGTCGACCTGCGACCCGTTGGCGCTCGGGTGGCGCACGGTCAGCATCCAGCCCGGACCGGTCACGACGTCGATCTCGCGACTGTCGACGGTGTCGCGCACGCGGGCGCAGTCGTGCACCGCGACGTGGAAGTAGTCGCCGTAGCGCATGAGCTTGGTGCGCTCGCGTGGGTTCAGGATGGCGTCGACCACGGTGGCGCCGAGCCCGAGCTCCGCCTTCAGGGCGTGGAGCGCCTCTTCGTCCTCGGGTGACGTGGCATCGATCCAGACCACGCCCTGTTTCGGATCGACCGCCTCGCGGATGTCTGCGGGGTCGACCTCCTCGCGGCCGTCACGTCCGACGACGTAGCGCCACGCGCGGATCACGCTGCGGAGCATACGCTCGGGTCCACCCAGGGGGAGGTACTGCATGTCGACCGATCTGTCCGACCTGACCGCGGACGAGCTCCGGGACCGCACGCGCGAATGGCTCGCCGATCACCTGCCCGCCGGGTGGATGGACGCGATCGACGCCGGCGACACCGCGCGCGTCGCCGCGCTGCGGGCGGAGCTCGACTACGCGAAGTGGTGCACCGAGTTCGGCGAGTCGGGGTTCGCGACCCCCACGTGGCCGGCCGACTACGGCGCCGGGATGTCGCTGAGCCCGGGTCAGGCCCGACCGGTGAACGAAGTGCTCAACCAGTACCGCGTGCCGCGGCCCACGAACATCATCGGCATCGGGATGGGCGGCCCCACGGTCATCGCGTGGGGGAGCGAGGACCTCAAGCAGCAGTTCCTGCGCGGCATCGCGACCAACGAGGAGATCTGGTGCCAGCTCTTCAGCGAGCCGGGCGCGGGTTCCGACGTCGCGGGGCTGGCGACCAGGGCGGAGCGCGACGGCGACGAGTGGGTCGTGAACGGCCAGAAGGTCTGGACGTCGCTGGCCCACCTCGCGCGTTACGGCATGCTGCTCGCCCGCACCGATCCCGACCAACCCAAGCACCGGGGCCTCAGCTACTTCGTGATCGACCTGCACCAGCCGGGGGTCGACGTGCGACCGCTGCGGCAGATCACCGGTGACGCCGAGTTCAACGAGGTGTTCTTCGAGAACGCACGGGTGCCCGACGCGTGGCGGCTCGGGCCGGTCGGCGACGGCTGGCGCGTCGCCATCACCACGCTCATGAACGAGCGGGTGTCGCTGTCGGGGCCGGGGTCGGTGAGCGGCGACACCATCGGCGGCAGCCCGGTGCAACGGGTCATCGAACGCCACCGGCCGGTGACCGACCCCGGCCTGCGCCAGCGGTTGGCCGCGGCGTGGATGGACCACCGCATCATCGGGCTCAACAACCAGCGCGCCGCCGACCGGCGCCGGTCGGGCGCCGAAGCCGGGCCCGAGGGCTCGATCACGAAGCTGCAGAGCGCGGAGTTCAACCAGCGGCTGCAGAAGCTCGCGGTCGACCTCGAGGGCGTCAACGGGATTGCGTGGGAAGGCAAGGGTCTCACCGCGGAGTCGACGTTCAGCTTCGTCGGCGGCACCGCCGACGACCCTCGCACGGTGGCGCGCGGGTTCCTGCGCGCGCAGGCCAACACCATCGAGGGCGGCACCTCCGCCATCATGCGCAACATCCTCGGTGAGCGCGTGCTCGGGCTGCCCAAGGAGCCCGATGCCTCGCGTGACGTCCCGTGGAAGGACGTCCCCCGCTCAGGATGACGAGCGGCAGTGCGTGCCCTCCCGCGGGAGGGTGCCGTGCAGCAGGTAGTCGTCGACCGCGGTGTCGATGCAGTCGTTCTTGGTGTACGCGGTGTGCTCGGTGCTGTCGAAGGTGAGCAGGCGGGAGCCGGCGAGGCGCGCGGTCAGGTCCTCGGCACCCGCATAGGGCGTCGCCGGGTCGCGCGTGGTGCCCACCACCAGGATCGGCGCGGCGCCGGTCACGCGGACGTCGCCGACCGCCTCACCGGCGGGCGGGCGTGGGAGGCGCGGATCGCACCCCAGCACCGTGCTCCCCACGTAGCCGCCGAGGAACGGGTACTTCGCCAGGTCGCGGTGGTACTCGGCCGAGTACGCGGCGAACGACGGGATCGGGTCCTCACGGTCGTCGCACAGGATCACGCCGATGACCTCGTTGATGTTGTCGTAGGTGCCGTCGGCCCGCCGCCCGTTGTACGAGTCGGCGAGGTAGAGCAGCCACGAGCCGTCGCCGCGCTCGGCGTCGTGCAGGGCCCGCGCCAGCGCGGGCCAGCCGTACTGCTTGTCGTAGAGCGCGGAGATCAGTGCGGTGTAGAACGCCGCCACCCCCGCTTTCCTCGACGTTCGCTTCCCGGTGTCGAGGTTGGCGGTGGGGAGCTGCAGACCCCGCTCGAAGCGGCCTTTGAGCTTGGTGAGCGCGGCGGCGGGGTCGCCCTGCTCGTGGAACGCGCACGACGTGCGTGACGCGCAGTCCTGGAGGAAATCGTCGAGCGCCTGTTCGAAGCCGGCGGAGTTCCCCCGGAGCTCCTCCAGCGCGCTCGCCGACAGGTCGACCGGCGAGTCGAGCACCATGCTGCCGACCCGGTCCGGGTACATCTGTGCGTACACCGCGCCGATCACCGTTCCGTACGAGAACCCGACGTACGACAGCGTGTCGTCGCCGAGCGCGGTACGAAGGCGTTCCAGGTCGCGGGCCACGTTGCGGGTCCCGACCTGGGCCAGCCACGCTCCGTTGCGCCCCACGCACTGCGCGACGAGATCAACCGGTTCGTGCGTGCCGTCGTAGAACGACGGTAGGTCGGCGTCGGAGTTCGGCGTCGGGTCCACTGCGTTCAGCCGATCCGCCTGGGCGTCGTCGACGCACTCGACCGGTTGCGACTTCCCCGTCCCCCGAGGGTCGAAGCTGACGAGGTCGTAGCGCGCCCGCACCGCGGCAGGGACGGCGGAGGCGAACGTCGGCAGCGTCTCACTGCCCGGATCACCCGGACCGCCGAAGTTGAACACCAGGGACCCACGCCGCCGCGCCGGGTCGGTCGCCCGCAGCCTCGAGACCGCGAGGTCGACCTGCTCGCCGGTGGGATTCGCGTAGTCGACCGGGACGGTCAGGGTCGCGCACTGCAGACGCTTGCCGCACGCGCGCCACGCCGAGAGCCCGTTGCGGGCCGACGGTCCCGCGCCCGCGGCCGCGCCGGCGGGTGCGACCGTCACCCACGTCGCCACGACACACGCGAGCGCGACGAAGCACGCGGGGAGGCGCCGAGGCATCGCTGCAATGTACTGGCCGGTCTCCGCGCCGGGACCGCGACCGCGGCCACTAGTTTCGGGGTGATGCCTCCGCTCGACGTCGCCGCCAACCCGTTGTGCCTCGTGTCAGTGCACGCGCACCCCGACGACGAGGCGTCGAAGGGCGCGGGCACCGTCGCCCGCTACGCGGCGGAGGGCATCCGGGCCGCGCTCGTGTGCTGCACCGGCGGCGAGGAGGGCGAGATCCTCAACCCGGCGGCCGACACGCCCGAGGTGCGCGCCGACCTGCAGGCGGTGCGCGAGGCGGAGCTCCGGGCCAGTGCCGACGCCATCGGATACGCACGGGTCTACCTGCTCGGATACCGCGACTCGGGCATGCCCGACACCGAGGCGAACGCGCGCCCCGACAATTTCGCCAACGCCCCGCTCGACGAGGCGGTCGGGCGCCTGGTCGCGGTGATCCGGCGGGAACGGCCCCAGGTGCTCGTCACCTACGGCGACGAGAGCGCGTTCTACCGGCACCCCGACCACCTGCGGGTGCACGAGATCTCCGGCCCGGCGTTCGACGCGGCCGGCGACCCCGACCGCTACCCGGAGGCCGGTGAGCCGTGGCAGCCGGTGAAGCTGTACTACTCCGGATTCTCCTTCCGGCGGATCCGCGCGTTGCACGAGGCCTACGAGGCGCTGGGCGCGGAGAGCCCCTACGCCGAGCGCATGGCCCGGTGGCCGACCGACGTCCAGATCACGCCGCCGACCACCTTCGTCGACGTCGGCGACTTCCTCGCCGCCCGGCGCGCCGCGCTGCTCGCGCACCGGACGCAGATCGATCCCGAGAGCCATTGGATGCGGGTGCCCGACGACCTCCTGCGGAGCACGTTCCCGTGGGAGGAGTACGTGCTCGCCCGGTCGCTCGTCGCCGAGACCGAGGAACCCGAGACCGACCTGTTCGCAGGGGTGCGGGCGCCGACCGACGTGGCGCGCGAGGCGGAGGTGCGAGGGTGAGCGAGTTCCTCGACGACGAGTGGATCGCGTCGTGGGTCGGCACGGGCACACCGCCCGGCCCGACGGCGACGGTGCAGGTCGTGGTCACCGGTGCGCCGGCGGGCGACGGCAAGTGGCACCTGCGCCTCGACGACGGCGTCGTGGCCGAAGCCGCGGCGGGTACCGTCGCCGCGCCCGACCTCACGCTCACCGTCGCCTACCCCGAGGGGGCGGCGATGGCGGCGGGGGACCTCGACCCGAGCGTCGCTTTCATGCAGGGCCGGTTGAAGACCGCGGGTGACCCGGGCCTGGTGCTCGACGTGCTGGCCGGCGCGGCTCAGGCGCGCTGAAGCTCGCGCAGCTCCCGCCAGCCGACGACGGTCGCGCCGGCGCGCTCCACGAGGTCGCGCAACGACGGGTCGCGACGCAGGGCCACGTGGTCCTCCACCCGTCCCGACCAGTCGATCTCGCACGCGGCGCGCAGCTCGTCGGCGTCGATCCCCGGATGGACCGAGATCTCGGTGACCCCGGCGGGGAGCTCGAACAGGAGCCGTTCGAACCGGCGGCGGGCTCCCGGCGGGCTGACGACCACCTGGTCGGGGAACACCACGCCCTCCTCCGCGGCCAGGCGGCGGAACGGGAACCCGGCCACCCGTTCGTCGATGCCGTCGCCGAGCCGGAGGGGCAGGCCGAAGTCGACCGCGAGCTCGAGGTAGACGTCGAAGAACTCGGGCCGGAGCTGCATGGCGCCCAGGTGGCTGGCAAGGTGGCTCACGTCGAAGCCCCAGACGATGGCCCGCTCGACCTGGGCCCGGCACTCCCGCCGCACCTCCTCCAGGTCGGCGTGCTCCCAGGCGTCCTCGACCGTGCGCGGGAAGCCGCCATCACCATCGAGCAGGCTCGGCGCGTGCGTGAGCGGCCCCCAGCGGTAGGTGTCGAGCTCGGCGTTGAGGGTGAGGTTCACGCCGATGTCCTCACCGCGGTACCCGGCGGCGGCGTCGCGCGCCCACGGGCACGGGACCATCAAGGCCGCGCTCGACGCCAGGCCGTGGCGCAGCGCGTCGTAGGTGGCGACGTTGCTGGCGTGGGTCAGGCCGAGGTCGTCGCACGTGACGATCAGCAACTTGGCGTCGGCCGGGTGTCCGAGCCGCTCGGCGAGCGTAGCCATGGGGCGATCAGCGTACTTCCGGGCCCGCTCGTGCTGGCTAGCCTCCGGACTCGTGCGGATCCGGTGGTTGCTGCTCGGCGTCGCCGCGCTCGCGCTCGCCGCGTGTCACGGGGGTGGATCGAACGACGCGGCGTCGAGCACGACGACCGTCGTACCCACGACCGCGGCGCGGGTCGCCGCCGCGCCACCGGGCGCGTGCCCGCCCTTCACCGGGTCGACCACCGCGCTGCAATCATTCGGTCCGACCGCGCCGGCGTCGCTCACGGACGCGGCTGCCGGCGCCGACGGCTGCCTCGACCGGGTGACGTTCACGCTGCGGTCGCTGGGGAACGGCACGCCGCCTGGGTACCTCGTCGGCTATCAGGACCCGGCGAAGGAGCCGTTCGTCGACGGTGACCCGCCGGTACCGATCTCGCTGCCCGGCGACGCGTTCCTCGTGGTGAAGATCGCGCCCGCGCTCAGCATCGACCCCTCGGTCGCGGGACAACCGGCGACGTACACCGGGAACCTCTCGCTCGAGTACGGCGACCACCACCACCTGCAGATCGTGCGCAAGCTGCCCGACGCGCAGAACACCGTGGTGTGGGTCATCGGCCTCGACTCGGTGCGGCCCTTCCGGGTCGACCGTTCGGAGGACGGGCGCGAGCCGGGCATCGTGCGCGTGTCGGTGCTGATCGGCTGACGGCTGACGGCAGACCGCTGACCCGCCCCCGCCCGGCTCGCCCCCGCCCGGCTCGGCTCAGGTGAGGTCGAGCACGATGGTGCCGAACACCGCATCGGCCGCCAGGAGCTCGTACGCCTCGCGGGCGCCGTCCAGCGGGAACGTACGGGCGACCACCGGACGCACCTCGCCGCGCGCGAGCAGCGGGACGACGTCGCGCGTGAACGCGGCGGTCGCGTCCGCCTTCTCCTCCGGTGTACGCCCGCGGAGCATGGTGCCGAACAGCTGCATGCGCTTGTACATGAGCGTGCCGAGATCGAGCTGCGTGTGCGGTCCGGCCATCAGGCCGATGACCACGACGCGGCCGAGGGGCGCGGCGACCGCGAGGTCGGTGACGACGTAGTCGCCACCGACCAGGTCCAGGGTGACGTCGATCGGCCCCGCCGCCGCCAGGATGTCGGCGGCGAGGGCGGCGGGGTCGAGCTGGCGCGGTGCGAGCACCGCGTGGTCGAGCCCGAGCTCACGCGAGCGCTCCAGCTTCTCGGGGGTGCGGGCGGTGCCCACCACCGTGCTGCCGGACGCCCGGCCGAGCTGCACCGCGGCCGTGCCGACGCCGGAGCCGACCGCGTGCACCAGCATGGTCTCGCCGGCCTGGAGCCCGGCCTGGGTGACCATCGCGTCGTGCACGGTGATGAACGCCTCGGGCACGCCCGCGGCCTCCACGAGGTCGAGCCGTTCCGGGACCGGCGCGCACTGGCCGGCGGGGACGGCCAGCAGCTCCGCCTGGGCGCCGCCGCCGGCGATGCCGAACACCCGGGCGCCGAGCGTGGGTGCGGTGACGCCGGGGCCGTGGGCGACGATCTCGCCCGCGAACTCGAGCCCGAGGATGTCGGGGGGCGAGCCGGGTGGGGCCGCGTAGTTCCCCGAGAGCTGGGCGAGATCGGCGCGGTTGAGGCCGGCACCGTGCACCCGCACGAGGACCGCGCCGGGCCCGGGTTCGGGATCCGGGCGGGTCTCCACCCGCAGCTGCGCATCGGGGGTGATCACCAGGGCCCGCACGCCGCGACCGTAGTGGAGAGCAGTGGGTCGCCCGGTGCGGCGCTACGGTGCGATCCGTGGCCGCCCCCGACCTCGTGATCTTCGACGCCGACGGCGAGGACCTCACCTTCGACCCGGCCGAGGCGTCGAGCCTGTTCAGCCTCACCGGCAACCTGGACGCGGCGACGGTGTCGGCCTGCCCCCGGTGTCGCAGCCGGGTGGTGGCGGTCGTCGCCCTCGCCGACCTCATCGCCGACGCACCGCCGTTCGCCCGCTCCGGCGAGTTGCTCGCGCTCGCCGACGACGCGCCGACCCTGCACCTCTACGTGCGCGACCTGCAGACCGCGTGCGCGCACCGCACGTGGCTCGACCCGGGCGCGGAGGAGTGGGCCGACGTCGTGGCCGAGCTGGCGGGACCGTCGATCCTGCGCTGACGCGCCCGCACGTACCCGAACCGGCGTCACTTCGCCGCGTATATCGCGGCGAAGTGACGCAACGTCGGGGTCAGCGGGGGATGCGGGTGCGCTTGAACTCGTTGAGACGAGACCAGGGCAGCAGGTCGAGGACCCGCTCCAGGTCGTCGACCCGACCGCGCTCCATGAACCGCACGAACACCGCCTCGTCGCCCTCGATGTAGGTCGGCACGCCGAACACCGCCCAGCGGTCGACCGCCTCCGTGTGCTCGGTGGCCAGCGTCTTGAGCGGCCGGCCGCTGTGGGCCTCCTCGGCGACGGCGTCGGCGTCGAGCCCGGCCTCGGTGACCGCGGCGCGGAGCACGTCCTCGTCCTTCAACTGGAGGCCGTGGTCGTGGCGGGCCGCGAAGAGGGCGAGGTGGGCATCGAAGAAGCGCTCGGGGAACGTGTCGCGCACCGCGATCCCATAGAGGAGCGAGAGCACGCCCGAACCCCATTCCGACGGGTCGCGCTCCCACATGGGCGGCGCGCCCTCCTCGACGTGGATCTGGTCGAGCGAGAACGGGGTGAACCGGAAGTCGACGTCGCTGCCGGCGCGCAGCGCGGCGATCACCGCGGCGTTGCCGTTGTAGGCGAAGGGGCACCGGTAGTCGAAGGTGACGGCGATGGAACGGCTCACGGGGGGACCTCCGAGGTTCGGTGGGGACGACCTGGTGATTGGTTGTGCTCTCAACGATACCCGGCCGGAGAGGTCGGCAATCCGGGCCTCAGCCGAGCGGGACGACCCGCCGGGCGATCGCGCCCAGCACGAGGCCCAGCGCGGCGCCGGCGACGACGTCGGACGAGTGGTGCATCTGGGTGTACACCCGGCTGGCGGCCACCGCCGCCGCCAGCGCGAACCAGAGGGGCGTCGCCGGACCGCCGGCGAGGAGCATCGCGGCGGTGAACGCCGACGCGGCATGCCCCGACGGGAACGAGCTCGAGATGGGCCGGTGCATGCCGTAGGGCAGCGGCCCCTCGGGCGGGTGGTCGTCCTCCGGGCGCACCCTGCGGAAGCACGCCTTGATCGGCCCGTTGGTGAGCAACGACTCGGTGCCGAGCGCGGCAGCCATGCGCAGGGCGATCCCCGGGTCGCCGCGCCGGGCCGCCCGCCCGGCGCCGATGAGCAGCCACAGCAACCCGTGGTCCGCCGCGCTGGACAGGCCGTAGAAGACCGGATCGAGCTGCGGCGAGCGGATGCGCTCCATCAGCGCGTCGACCCTGAGGTCGAACGCGTGCACCCGCGAGAACATCGGCCGAGGGTACCGGGCGGTCGTCCTTCGCCGGTGCGGTTCGTCAGCTAGCCGGTACGAGGGGCAGCGGCAGCGACGGCGCGATGACCGTGCCGGGACCGCGCAGCTCGAGTGCGTCGACCGGATCGCCGCCGTGCGCGGGGCAGTAGGGCTTGAACGTGCAGAAGTCGCACAGGCGACCGGGCTTCGGCTTGAAGTCCTCGCGGCTGCACGCGTTGGCGATCGCTTCGTAGAGCGCGGTGGTGCGGCGCTCGACGCCACGGATGGACTGGTCGGTGGGGGTGGCGATGATCGCCTCGGGCTTCGACAGGTAGAAGAGCTGGACGCGCGCCGGACGGCGGCCGAGCATGCGCTCGCAGAGCAGCGCGTACATGTGGACGCCGCTCAGGCTTTTGGCCTCCCATAGCTCCGACGGCACCGATCCGGTCTTGTAGTCGGTGACGACGAACTCGCCGTGCTCGTCGAGCTCGAGGCGGTCGATGATGCCCCGCAGCCGGGTCCGGCCGAGATCGGCCTCGAGCTTGAGCTCGAGGCCGATGGGGTGGACCGTGCGCGGATCCTCCAGCTCGAAGTACTTCCGCACCAGCGACTCGGCGTCGGCGTCGAACTGCGCCCACTCCTCCTCGGTGAGGTCGAGGTCGGCGAAGTCGGGATGGGTTGCGAGCTCGACCCGGGCCGCCGAGAGGTCGGTCAGCGCGGCATCGAGCGAGCGCTCGTCGGCCGGCCGGTCGAGGAGCAGCTCCAAGGCCCGGTGGACCAGGGTGCCCTTCGTGGTCCAGGGTGCGGGCGGCTCCGGCAGCCGCTCCAGGTAGGAGAACCGGAACGCGAGGGGGCACTCCTTGAACGACGAGCAGGAGCTCGGCGACAGCGACCAGGGGGGCGCGAAGCTCATCGATCGGAGGGTAACGCGGGGGTGTGACAGGGAAGCGGATGCCGCGGCGTGGCGAGCGTCGGGGGGAAAGCGGATGCCGCGGCGCGGCGGATAGCGTCCGGTGGCCCGGCCGGCCGAGGACGGCGGTCACGAGAGGAGCGCGCGATGAAGGTCGACGGGATGCTCGGAGGGGGCTTCGACGGCGTCGCCGAGCAGGCCCGCCGGCTCGAGGCCGACGGCTACGACGGCGGCGTCACCGCCGAGATGGGCCACGACCCGTTCTTCCCGCTCGTGCTGGCGGCCCAGGCCACCGAGCGGCTCGAGGTCGCGACCGGCGTCGCCATCGCGTTCGCCCGCACCCCCATGACGCTGGCGATGATCGCCAACGACGTGCAGCTCGCGGCGAACGGTCGCTTCTCGCTCGGGATCGGCAGCCAGATCAAGCCGCACATCGAGCGGCGGTTCTCGATGCCCTGGTCACACCCCGCGGCGCGGATGCGCGAGTTCGTGCTCGCGATGCGCGCCATCTGGTCGGCGTGGAACACCGGCGAGAAGCTCGACTTCCGCGGCGAGTTCTACACGCACACGCTGATGACACCGTTCTTCAGCCCGGGCCCGAACCCGTACGGGCCGCCGAAGGTGATGATGGCGGCGGTCGGCGACAAGATGACCGAGGTCGCCGGTGAGGTGGCCGACGGCATGATCCTCCACCCGTTCACCACCGAGCGGTACGTGCGGGAGGTGACCCTCCCGAGCCTGCAGCGCGGGTGGGGCGCCGGTGGCAGGACCCGCGCCGACTTCACCCTCGCGCTGCCCCTCTTCCTCGTGACCGGCACCACCGACGACGAGTGGGCGGTGGCCCGCAAGGGGACACGCGAGCAGATCGCGTTCTACGGGTCGACACCGGGGTACCACGGGGTGCTGCGCCTCCACGGCTGGGAGGACGTGGGCACCGAGCTCAACCAGCTGTCGCGGCGCGGCGAGTGGGTGGCGATGGGTGAGCTGATCACCGACGAGATGCTGGAGACGTTCGCGGTGGTCGCGCCGCCCGGCGACCTCGCCGCCGGCATCGTGGCCCGCTACGGCGACGTGCTCGACCGGGTCAGCTTCGACACCCCGTACGCGTCCGACCCCGCGGTCTGGACGCAGCTCGTCGCCGCGCTCGCGGACGCCCGCTGACGTGACCGACCCCGCCGAGGCCGTCCGCGAGGCGAACTCGGCGTTCTACGCCGCGCTCGAGTCGTGCGATCTCGATGCCATGGCCGACCTCTGGGAGCACTCCGACCGGGTGTCGGTGACGCACCCGGGCTGGCCGATGCTGCGCGGCTGGGCCAAGGTCGCCGGCTCGTGGGACGCCATCTTCCGGAACACCGGCTACATCCAGTTCGTGCTCACCGACGAGCAGGTCGTGGTGGTCGGCGACACCGCGTGGGTGACCCTCGACGAGAACATCCTGCAGTCCGCCGGCAGCGACGAGCTGTCGGGATCGCGCGCGACCGCGGTCAACCTGTTCGTGCGGGCGCGCGACGGCGACGGCTGGGCGATGGTCGTGCACCACAGCTCGCCGGTCGCGGGCGACGGTTAGGTGCTCAGGGGAGCTTCGACGCGATCCAGGCTTCGAGCGCGGGTCCGCTCTCGAAGCTCGAGATCAGCGCGTAACGCGGCGCGGCACCCGTGTGGCACACCACGTGCCAGAGCCGTTGCGTGTCGACGACGAACCGCGACCCGCGGTGCAGCGCGATGCGGGTCTCGGTGCTCGGGTCGGGCAGACCGTCGGCGCCCTGCTCCATGAGGACCATGAAGCTGTCGGGGTTGTCGGTGAGCTCGATCCACGAGCGGACGACCCAGCCGTCGGTGTCGGGGTTGAACCGGTTGTTGTCGTCGCGGTGGATCTGACGCAGCGCCTCGTCGTAGGGCTGCGGCTCCAGCTTGATCACGCGCACGCGACCGAAGTCGGCGCCGACCGACTCCACCTCGGCGACGACGCTCGGACAGCGCGGCGCGTTCGTCGTGAACCGGCCGCCCTTGTCGGGGCGCTCCTCGCCCGGCTTCCAGAAACCGCGACAGTCGAGCTCGCCATCGGCGGTGGCGACGGGCGCGAAGTTGGTGTCGCCGCCGCTCTTCCAGTCCATGTACTCCAGGCCGAGATACTCCGACTCCGGGATCGCCCGCTCCAGGTCGCGCAGCACGACGTAGCCGTGCTCGGCCAGCGCACCGACCCGCGGGTGGGGGGTGTCGAGGGGGATGTCGGTGGACCAGTGGGGCGTGTCCAGCCAGTGGTCAGTGACGGCCATCCGCCGAGTGTAGGGAGTAGGCCCCGGCGGTCGTGAACATCCCGCGCCGCCAGCGGTCGGGCGTCAGCACCAGGGCGCGGGGGTAGTCCTCGAACATCCAGCGGGCGAAGTTGCGGCGGGTCCACGGGGTGAGCGACGCGGCCAGGATCGCACCCCGCGCCCCGAGGGGGACGCGCAGGATGCGCTGCAGCAGTCCCGCGAACCGGAGGTCGCGCCCGAGGGCGCGGTCGACGTCGGTGCGGTAGCGGCGCGTCGCGGCCGCGGGGTCGAGCGGCGATGCCGCGATGGCGCGCGCCGCCAGCGCCCCGGTCTCGAGCGCCTGCGCGATTCCCTCGCCGGTCATGGGATCGACGACGTCGGCGGCGTCGCCGACGAACAGCGCGCGCCCGTGCGTCAGCCGCGCGCCGTCGTACGCGGCGGGGATGGGCCAGGCCCGCACCGTGCCCTCGGGCTGCGCGTCGGGCCCGAGCGCGCGGCGCAGGTGTGGTCGGTCGGCGAGCGTGCGCCACTGCGCGGCGAGTGCCTTCCCGCTCGGCGCGTCGTCGTGCCGGTCCCGCAGGACGCCGAAGCCGACGTTGGCGCGGCCGTCGCCGACCGGGAACACCCACGCGTAGCCGGGGAGGAAGTCCTCCTCGAACAGGACCCAGAGGCGGCGGTCGCCGACGCCGGTGAAGTACTGGCGGAACGCGTGCCAGCTGGTTCGCCGAGCCGGTCCGAGATCGGCGCGCTCGCCGTCCGCGCCGTCGAGCAGCTTGCGGGTGGGGGAGTAGTGCCCGTCCGCCGCGACGAGCCACCGCGCGTGCACCGCGCTGCCGTCGGCGAGCGTCACGCGGTAGTCACCACCGTCGTCCTCGAGCGCGGTGACCGCGGCGTGCTCGCGCAGTTCGACGTCGCGCGCGCGGGCGTGGTCGACGAGCGCGGCGTCGAGCTCGATGCGGGGCACGACGCCCGCGTACGCGCCGTCGTCGGGAAGCGGCACGACCACCTCGCGTCCGGTCGGCGACACGAGCACGGTCTCGGTGATCGGTGCGTACGACGGCAGGTTCCGGACGTCGACGCCCAGGGCGTCGAGCAGGCGCAGCGCGCCGGTGGTGAGGCCGTCGCCGCAGGTCTTGTCGCGGGGGAATCCGGCCTTGTCGACCACCAGCACGTCGAGGCCCAGGCGTCGGGCCTCGATGCCGGCCGCGACCCCGGCCGGGCCTGCCCCGACGACCAGGACGTCGAGCGTGTCTCCGAGCAAGCCTCGACGCTACCCACGTTTCGCCCTGGCGTGCCGATCGCGGCAAGAATCGGGCCATCAGGCGGCGCGACCGGTTCGTCGGCGCGCCCGGACGCGGAGAGACCGAATGAACATCGCAGTCTGCGTGAAGCAGATCCCGGACCCGGCGGTGCCCGGGAAGCTCGAGGCGGACCACACGCTCGAGCGTTCGGGCAAGCTCATCCTCGACGACTCCGACGCGTACGGCGTCGAGATGTCGCTGCAGTTGGCGGAGAAGGCCGGCGGCGGCGAGGTGGTGCTGATCTCGATGGCGCCCAACGGCGAGGTGTCTGGTCTGCGCACCGCGTTGGCCATGGGCGCGGCGCGCGCGGTGCTCGTGTCCGACGACGCGCTCGCGGGTTCCGACGCCCTGTCGACCGCCAAGGTGCTCGCCAAGGCCATCGAGCGCGCCGGCGGGATCGACCTCGTGGTCACCGCGACGGAGTCGACCGACGGGTACACGGGCACCATTCCGGCGCAGGTCGCCGAGCTGCTCGGCTGGCCGTCGTTGACGTTCGCCAAGCACGTCGAGATCGGCGACGGCAAGGTCAGCATCCAGCGCCAGACCGAGGCCGGCTACGACGAGGTCGAGGCGTCGTTGCCTGCGGTCGTGAGCGTGACCGCGGGTGTGGTCGAGCCCCGTTACCCCTCGTTCAAGGGGATCATGGCGGCGAAGAACAAGCCGGTCGACCAGGTCACCGTGGGCGACCTGGGCCTGGCTGCCGACCAGGTCGGTTGGGCCGGGGCGCGGCAGAAGATCGTGAACGTCGGCGCCGCCCCCGAGCGCGAGGCCGGCGAGAAGATCGAGGACGACGGCGAGGCGTTCCAGCGCATCGTGCAGTTCCTCGAGCAGCTCAAGGTCGTCTGAGACCGGGATCCGGGAAGAAGGAAAGGTACACTGTGGCAGTTTCGAAGATCTGGGTCTTCGCCGAGGCCGACGGCGACAAGCCGACCAGCGCGACGCTCGAGATCCTCACCAAGGCCCGTGAGCTCGCCGACACCGTCGAGGCGGTGTTCGTGGGCGACAACGCCGACGCGCTCGCGGCCGGGCTCGGCGAGCACGGCGCCACCAAGGTGTTCGCGGTCGATCCCGGCGACGCGCTGCCGGGCCCGATCGGCGCCGCCGCCATCGCCGACCTCGCCGGTGAGCACGCGCCGAGCGCGATCCTCTTCGCCCAGAGCTACGACGGCCGCGACGCGCTGGCCCGGCTCTCGGTGAAGCTCGACCGGCCGGTGCTCACCAACGGCACCGACCTCAAGGCCGACGGCGACAAGATCATCGTCGGCACCGCCATCTTCGGTGGCGTCACGCTGGTCGACACCGAGTTCGAGGGCGACGGTCCGTTCCTCGCCGCCATCCGACCGAAGTCGTTCGCGGCGGATCCGAGCGGCGGCGGCGCGGCCGAGGTGGTCGCGGTGGCCACCCCCGACGCGGGCCGGGCCGGCGAGGCCAAGGTGCTCGAGCGCCACGTCGAGGAGCGCGAGGGCCCGAAGCTCGAGGAGGCCACCGTGGTGGTGTCGGGCGGCCGGGGCATCGGCAGCGCCGAGGCCTACGAGCCGCTCGTCGACGAGCTGGCCAAGCTGCTCCACGGCGCGTCGGGCGCGTCGCGTGCGATCGTCGACGCCGGCTGGGTGCCGTACTCCAAGCAGGTGGGCCAGACCGGCAAGGTCGTGAAGCCGAAGCTCTACATCGCGCTCGGCATCTCCGGCGCCACCCAGCACATGGTGGGCATGAAGGGCTCCGACAACATCGTCTGCGTCAACAAGGACGGTGAGGCGCCGATCTTCGGCATCGCCGACCTCGGCGTCGTGGGCGACGTGCACAAGGTCGTGCCCAAGCTCATCGAGGCGCTCAAGGCGCGGTGACGAACGCGCGCATGCCCTGGAGGTAGTGCTCCGTGGCGCGGGCCTGCATCCGGCGCGGGATCGGGCCGCCGAGACGGGTGAGCAGGTCGTGCGCACGGGAGAAGGCGACGACCTCGAACCGCACCGCGCCCTGTCCGTCGGTGGCCACCAGGAAGCGCTCCTCGCCCTCCTCCGGGTGCGCCGGCAACGTGCCGTAAGCGAAGCCGAAGCGATCGGGCTCGTCGACGACCCGCACGATCCGGCAGGCCGCCAGCAGCTGCAGCGGCCCGATCGAGGTGATGACGGCGACGGTCGTGCCCTCGGTGATCGGCGCCGCCGGCGGTGCGATCGAGATGCCGGCCGCGGCGTGGGCGGCCCACTCGCGGATCCCGGCGCGGGCACGGTCCCACACCGGTGCGCCGGTGCCCAGGTCGGTCGCCACGCGGGTGTGGTGGTACCCCGCCGGGAGCGTGTCGGCGAAGGTGGCCCCGACCTCGGTGTAGGTCAGCGGCGCGGTGCGCTGTCGGGCGAGGAAGTGCGAGAGGTGTTCGGCGTCGGGCTTCCGAAGCGTGAACACGTGACAATGGTGCCATGGCGGAGCAGGTTCCCGATCTCCCGGTGATGGAGCTCACCTCGGCGGAGGAGTGGGACGCGTGGTTGGCACAGCACCACGCGTCGTCGCCCGGCGTCTGGCTGAAGATCGCGAAGAAGGGGACGGGCGTCGCCACCGTCAGCATGCCCGAGGTGATCGAGGCTGCGCTGTGCTGGGGGTGGATCGACGGCCTGCGCCACGGGCATGACGACGTGTACTTCCGGCAGCGCATGACCCCGAGGAAACGGGGCAGCCGCTGGTCGCGCATCAACCGCGACAAGGCCGAGGCGTTGATCGCCGACGGACGCATGCAGCCGGCCGGGCGACAGGAGGTCGACGCGGCGCGAGCCGACGGGCGGTGGGACGCGGCCTACGCCGGCTCGCGCACCATGACCGTGCCCGACGACCTCACGCGTGCGCTGCGCCGCAACGCCGCGGCCCGGCGCGCCTTCGAGCGGCTTGACAGCCGGAACCGTTACGCGATCCTCTACCGGATCCAGGACGCCAAACGGGCGGAGACGCGCGCCCGGCGCATCGAGGGGTTCGTGACCATGCTCGCCGAGGGCCGAACCATCCATTGACCTACTCACCGACGCGAGCCGACCCGCTCGAGCGGGCGGCGACAAGGGATCAGCATGAGTGACAACCTGCAGTGGAAGGTCGGCGACCTCACCGTCACCCGGGTGGTCGAGAGCGTGGCGCACATCCCACCCGCCGGGCTGCTGCCCGACGCGACCCCCGAGGTGATCGCGTCGCACTCGTCGTGGCTCCGGCCCCACTTCGTCGACGACGACGGCAACCTCGTCTTGTCGATCCACGCCTTCGGCGTCACCGCGGGCGACCGTCGCATCATCGTCGACACCTGCATCGGCAACGACCGGCGCATCCCGGGCATGGAGGCGCTCAACCAGCAGACGCCGTTCCTCCAGGATCTCGCGGCTGCGGGGTTCCCGCGTGAAGAGGTCGACACCGTGATCTGCACCCACCTGCACTTCGACCACGTGGGGTGGAACACGATGCTGGTCGACGGCGAGTGGGTCCCGACCTTCCCCAATGCGCGTTACCTGTTGTGCCGTGACGAATGGGCGCACTGGTCGACCGAGGGCGGCTCCGGCTACGCGATGACGCTCGAGGACGCGGTCCGACCGGTCGTCGACGCCGGGCTCGCCGACTTCGTCGCACCCGACCACCGCGTCACCGACGAGATCCGCCTCGAGCTCACCCCCGGCCACACCCCCGGGCACGTCGCCGTCCACCTCGAGTCGGGGGGCGAGCACGCGCTGATCACCGGCGACCTCGCGCACCACCCGGTGCAGTGGGGGGAGCCCCAGTGGTTCGCCGACCCCGACACCGACCGCGCCCAGTCGGAGGCGACCCGGCGACGCCTGCTCGAGGAGCACGCCGGTACCGATCTCCTGGTGATCGGCACCCACTTCGCACCCCCGTGCGCCGGTCGTCTCGTCGCCGACGGGAACGGATACCGCTTCGAAGCGGTTGCAGCCGGGGATGGCTGAACCGACCGACCACTCCTCCTTCCCCCTGTCCGTCCTCGACCTCGCACCGGTCGGGCGCGGGTCCACGCCCGCCGAGGCGCTGCGCAACTCGATCGAGCTGGTGCAGGAGGTCGAGCGCCTCGGGTACCGGCGGCACTGGGTCGCCGAGCACCACAACATGCCCGGGATCGCGAGCTCGTCGCCACCGGTGCTGCTCGCGCACCTCGCCTCGGTCACGTCGACCATCCGCCTCGGCTCCGGCGGGGTGATGCTGCCCAACCACGCCGCCCTGGCGGTCGCGGAGCAGTTCGGGATGTTGGAGGCGCTCCACCCCGGCCGGATCGACCTCGGTATCGGCCGCGCCCCGGGGACCGACCCGGTGACCGCGGCTGCGCTCCGGCGCGGCCCGGGCGCGGTCGGCGCCGACGACTTCCCGGAGCAGCTCACCGAGCTCCTCGGGTACTTCTCCGGCTCGCTGCCCGACGGTCACCCGTACGGACACATCAATGCGGTGCCCGCGCGCGGCTACCGGCCGGCGATCTGGATGCTGGGCTCGAGCACCTACGGCGCGCAGGCGGCGGCCGTGCTCGGCATGCCCTACTCGTTCGCGTACCACTTCGCGCCCGCGATGCTCGACGACGCGCTCACGGTGTACCGGCGCGCGTTCCGGCCGTCACCCGAGCTCGAGCACCCGTACCTGATGCTCGGGGTGTCGGTGGTGTGCGGTGAGAGCGACGAGCACGCCCGGTGGCTCGCCGCGCCCGGGGCACTCGCCTTCCTGCGCCTGCGCTCGGGCCGCCCCGACGTCTACCCGACGCCGGAGGAGGCGGCCGACTACCGCTTCACGCCCTTCGAGCGTCAACAGGTGGAGCAGTGGACCTCGTCGCACGTGATCGGCGACCCGGTCACCGTGCGCCGCCAGCTCGAGCAGCTGGTGGAGCGCACCGGGGTCGACGAGCTGATGGTCACCACGATGGTGCACTCGCACGCCGAGCGAGTGGAGTCGTACCGCCGCCTCGCGTCAGTGATGCGGGTCGACCCGGTCGGAGCGACCAGTCGACCAGAGTGACCACAGCACGAACGTCGCGACCAACACCGCGAGGCGGGTGCTCCCGACCTTGTGGGCCGGTTCCGGCTCCTCGATCGCGTGGACGACGCGCAGGTGCGGACGCGGGGGCGGCGGCTCGACGACGACGCGTGGTTCCGGCCAATGGTACGGACGCCGCGACTCCTTGACGAGGAACCACATCCACACCGCGAACGCGGCGAGGGCGCCGAGCAGCGCCACCACGAACGGCACGGGCGTCACGGTCGCCATCGTTGCGCCTCCTACCCCCAGCGGCGACGCATCGAAACGCCGGACCCGGCGTCAGCGTCGCGCGGTCGACACGTCGTCATCGAGGAACGTCTTCACCAGGTCGCCGATGCTCACCAACCCGCAGAGGCGGCCGTGCTCGACGACCGGGAGGTGCCGGAGCCGCAGCGACGTGAGCTGCGCCAGCACCCGGTCGATCGGGTCGTGGGCCTCGCAGGTGAGCACGGGGTGGGTCATGATCGAGCGCACCGGCGCGTCGACCACCGCGCCGCCCTGCGCGGTGAGCCCGTAGACGACGTCGCGCTCGGTCACCAGCCCCTCGACGTGCACGCCGTCGCGCGACACCACGAACGCGCCGACCCGGGCGAGGGCCATGCGCTCGGCGACGCGCGCTACGGGCGTGTCGGCGGTCACGGTGAGGACCTGGTCCCCCTTGCGCTCGAGGATGTCGGCGATGCGGATCATTGGTTGGCCTCCTGCAGCTCCCGCCTCCCCTCGGGCCGCATGTCGCCGAACGGGGTGATCACGTGGCGGACCGGCAGCTCCACCCGCCGTTCGATGCGACGGGGGAGGTCCTGGTGGATCCAGCGGGAGAGCCCGGGGGGGAGCGTGGACACGATCACCGCGTCGTACTCCGCCTGCAGGAGCGAGTCGCTGACCGCGTCGATCGGGTTGGCGTCGCCCACGTGCCCAGTCGCCGTGATCCCGTGCTCGGCCAGGTGGGCGATGGCTTCGTCGAGCCGCTCACGGGCGACGGAGTGGGCCTCGCCCTCGGTCCAGAACGCATGCACGTGCGGATTCGCGGCCGGGACGACGAGATGGAAGGAGCACGGACCCGATGCCGTCAGCGTGCTGAGCTCGCGCAGCAATCGCGCGCTGCGCAGCGTCTGGTTCCCCACGACGAGATAGCGGCGCATGCATCCTCCCGGGTGGACTGCCGGGTGCCCTCGTTCGGAGCGTACGCCGCGCGGTCCCGAAAGGAAACCGTGAATTGCCCGCCGGCTTTCCTGGAGATCCGGGTCAGGAGAACTGGACGTTCGTGACCTGGATGGGGAGCCCACCGGTGAGCGTCCGGACCTGCATCTGGAGCGACGTGCCGTTCTGGCCGTTCCAGGTGCAGTAGAGCGAGCCGGCCGCGGGCCCGCAGCTGGCGAAGGTGTACGGGCCCTGCGCCGGGTACGGCCGGGCGAAGAGTCCGGTCACCGCGTCCGCGCTGGCGACGTTCGCCGCCGCGGTGCGGTCGTCGTTCTGCCAGGCCGCGAACAGGTACTCGGCATAGGTCTGCGGGTCGTCCGTGATCACGGGGAGGGCGACGGTCGTAGCGGTGACCGGGGGCGTCGTGGTGGTCGGGGCGGTGGTCGTGCTCGTCGTCGTGGTGGTGGTCGACGTGGTCGTCGTCGTCGCCGCCTCGTCGGAGTCGTCGTCGCGCGTCACGAGCACCACGACCAGCGCGATCGCCAGCACCACCACGAGCCCGCCCAGCGCCCAGAGCCACGCCCGGGTGCGCCCACCGTGACCCTGTGCGTCAGCCATGGCTCGTTCCTTCCGCTCATGCCTTCTCGTCGAAGTCCACGATCACGGGGGCGTGATCGGAGGGTTGCTTGCCCTTGCGGGCGTTGCGGTCGACCACCGCCCACCGGGTGCGGTCGGCCAGCGGCTTCGTCGCGAGCATGAGGTCGATGCGCATGCCGCGGTGCTCGTGGAAGTCGCCCCGGCGGTAGTCCCAGTAGCTGAACAATTGGTCGTCGTCGGGGTACTGGCGGCGGAAGACGTCCACCATGCCCCACTCGCAGAGGCGCGCCACCGCCGCTCGCTCGGGCGCGGTGACGTGGGTCGACCCGACGAACGCCTTCGGCGACCACACGTCGCGGTCTTCCGGTGCGACGTTGAAGTCGCCGAGCACCACCAGGTCGTCGTCCGGCGCGCTGGTCGCCGCGATCCAGTCGTGCAGCGCCTGCAACCAGTCGAGCTTGCGGTCGTAGAACTCGGTGCCCACCTCACGCCCGTTGGGCACGTACACGCTCACCACCCGCACGCCACCGCAGGTGGCGGCGATGATCCGGGCGTCGCCCTCGTACGGATCGACGTGGTCCTGGTCGAAGCCGGTGGTGACGTCGGCGATGCCGACGCGGGACAGGATGGCGACGCCGTTCCACTGCCCCTGCCCGTGGTGGACCGACTCGTACCCGAGCGCCGAGTAGGCGAGGTGCGGGAAGGCGTCGTCGGAGAGCTTCGTCTCCTGGAGGCAGAGGACGTCGGGACGGGCGTAGGTCAGCCACTCCTCGACCCGCTCCTGGCGGGCCTTCAGCGAGTTGACGTTCCAGGTCGCGACGCGCACCCGGGGGACGTTAGCTAGTCCCGCTGGACGCGGTGGTGCTCCCGCAGCTCGAGCAGTGCCTGGCGGTCGACGCGGTCGGCCGGCGCCACCGCGACGCGAACGTCGGTCGACGCCTGGAGGCTGGCCGAGCGCACGCCACCCTCCAGCGCCGCGACCTCGCCGAGGATGACACCGGGGCCGAGCTCGGCCACGGCCTCGTCGTCGATGACCACCGACAGCACGCCGTCGAGCAGGAGGAACAGCGAGTCGCCCGGGTCGCCCTGCCGGACGAGGTACTTCCCCTGCTTGACCGTGCGGATCTCGGGGCGTTGTCCGCCCGACATGATCGTGACCGACATCTGCCGCTCGAGCGCGGTCTCGACCGCGGTGACGAGCGCCTGCGACTCGTGCGCACCCCAGGGGGTGTGCTTGCCGAACGCGTCGCGGTACCAGTCCTTGAAGTTCGCCAACCCGACCTTGGCCGCGATCTTGCCCTCGCCGTCGTACACCCAGTGGCGCGGGAACTTGCTCGCACCGAGCACCTCGAAGTCGGAGGTGCCGTCGGCGCGCATGGTGAGTGCCAGGGTGGTCCACACCGTGGGCGCGCGGAACTGCACGAACGGCGGGTGCTTGACCCGCCGGGGCGCGGGCAGGCCCGTGCGGCCGCCGGTGGTCTGCACGAAGCGGACCTCGGTGTCACTGCGCTCGAGTGCCTGCTGCAGGTCCGGCAGCTCCACCGGCTCGAACGTGGCCCGCAGCTTCGCCAGGTGCACCGTCGTCGAGCCCATCATGCCGCCGCCCGCGTAGCCGGCGTCGACGATGCGGCCGTCCTCGATCTCGACCCAGGCCGACAGCCGGTTGGCGAACCGGAACCGCCCCGCGTCCCGCCACGCCTCGAGGTCGTCGATGACATCGGGCGGTGGCTCGTCGTAGCTCGTGAACCCGGACTCGAACGTGCCCTTCAGCACCGGACCGGTGACGGCCTCGGACGGGATCCAGGACACGGTGGTGACCGACGACTCGACGCGCATGTCCGCCTCCTCGAGAGATCGTCGCGTGGGAGAGTACGCCCACGACGGCCTGCCGGACGAGGGGGCTGGCCGTCCGCCGGCGAGGAGGCCTGCACCCCCGGGCGCGGGTGGCCAGGCCACCTTGCTCCGAGCACGTCGACCGCTTGAATGGAGCACCATGGGGGACGGACGCATCACCGTGTTCCTCGCCGACGACAACGTGATCGTCCGCGAGGGGGTGCGTGCGTTGCTCGCGCTGGAATCCGACCTCGACGTGGTCGGGACCGCCGACGACTACGACAGCCTCCTCGCCGGGGCCGAGGCGGTGGCGCCCCAGGTGCTCGTCACCGACATCCGCATGCCGCCGAGCTTCCAGCAGGAGGGGATCGACGCGGCCAAGGAGCTCCGCAAGCGCCACCCCGGAACCGGCGTGGTCGTGCTGTCGCAGTACGACGACCCCGACTACGCCATCGCCCTGCTCGGCGACGGCGCCGCCGGCTACGCCTACCTCCTCAAGGACCGGGTCGGCGAGGGCAACCAGCTCGCCCGGGCCGTGCGCGAGGTGGCGACCGGTGGCTCGGTGCTCGACCCGAAGATCGTCGAGGCGCTCGTGCAGCCGGTCACCGACGACGCCGGCCTGACCGCGGCGGACGAGCGCCTCCTCCACGAGATCGCCGAGGGCCGTCCGATCAAGGCGATCGCCACTGCCCACGACACCACCGCGGCCGCGGTCGCCGCCTCGGTGGAGGAGCTGTTCCTCAAGCTGTCGGAGGGCGCGAGCACGGGCACCGCCGGCGCGCTGAAACGGCTGCGCATGCTCCACACCGCGATCGTCGACCGCGAGGAGCAGGGCGAGCGGTTGAGCCGACTGCTGCCCGGCGGCCTGGCGGAGAAGGTGCGCAACGAGGGGCGCGGCATCGGTGAGACCGAGACGCTCGACGTGACCGTGCTCATGGGTGACATCCGCGGCTACTCGGGCATCGCCGAGCGCAGCGACCCGACGCAGCTGGCCGCGCAGCTGAGCGATCACCGGGCCGAGATGAACCGCGCCATCCTCGACGAGGGCGGCACGGTGATGCAGTTCGTCGGTGACGCGGTCATGGCGTGCTTCGGCGCGCCGGTCCCGCTCGACGACCACGCCGACCGCGCGGTCTGCGCGGCGCGCTCGATGCTCGAGCGCCAGCGCGAGCTCAACGAGCGGTGGCTGGCGCAGAGTCGCGCACCCTTCGGGATCGGCATCGGCGTGTCGACGGGGCCGGTCGCCGCCGCGCTGCTCGGCTCCGAGGAACGGGTCGAGTACACGCTGGTGGGCGACACCGTGAACCTCGCGCAACGGCTGCAGGACCTGGCTCGACCGTCGGGCCGCATCGTGATCAACGAGAGCACGTACGTGGCGCTGCACTCCGACTTCGACGTGGTGCCGCTCGACGAGACGACGGTGAAAGGGCGGAACACGCCGGTGCGCGCGTATCGCATCGACGTGTTCGACGACATGGAACGGGGACTGGTACATGAGTGAGCCTCGGGAGGCGGGGAAGATGGCGACGGACACGGTGGGAGACATCGCGGGGAAGTCGGTGGGGGAGGTGGCCACGACGCCGGGACTGGTGGTGGAGACGCGCGGCCTGCGCAAGACGTTCGAGTCCGAGGGCGCGCCGGTGCGGGCGCTGCGGGGCGTCGACTTCACGATGACGCCGGGCGAGTTCGTGGCGGTGATGGGACCGTCGGGGTGCGGCAAGTCGACGTTGCTCAACATCGTCGCCGGCCTCGACACGCCCACCGACGGCGACGTGTGCCTGGCCGGCGAGCCGCTGGTCGGCAAGACCGAGGACGAGCTCGCGATCATGCGCCGCCGTCACATCGGCATCGTGTTCCAGTTCTTCAACCTGCTCGAGGGCATGAGCGTGCTCGAGAACGTGACGTTGCCCGCGGTGATCGCGGGTGCGCCGCGCAAGCGCGCCGAGACCCGCGCACGCGACCTCCTCGACCTCCTCGGCCTCGGTGACAAGGCGAAGGACGCGCCCGGTGTGCTGTCGGGCGGTCAGCGGCAGCGGCTCGCCATCGCGCGCGCGCTCGCCAACGAGCCCACCCTGCTGCTCGCCGACGAGCCCACCGGCGCGCTCGACTCCGAGGGCGGCCACGAGGTGCTCGAGCTGTTCCGCCGTCTCCACGCCGGCGGGCAGACCATCCTGATGGTGACCCACGACGACGCGGTCGCGGCCGCCGCCGACCGCATCGTGCGGATGCGGGATGGGCGCATCGAGTCCGAAGCCGAGGAGGCCGCGGCTTCGGCGGCCTCCACCGCCTTCTAGGCCGACGGCGTCACGATCGTGCCCGGTCGCAGGGTCGCCCGGCTGTACCCGGCGTCGGCGCCGCGTGGCGGGTGATGGGCGCCGTCGTGATGCTCGGGCGCGCCGAGCTGCGCCGCCGTTGGCGCAGCGTCGTCGTGCTCACGATCCTCGTGGGCTTCGTCGGCGCGGTCGTGCTCGCGCTCGTCGCCGGCGCCCGGCGCACCGACACCTCGCTCGAGCGCTTCGAGCGGAGCAGCCGTGCCGGCAACGTCGAGGTCGACGTGGGTGACGCGAGCGCCGCCGAGATCGGCCGATTCCGCCGCAGCCCGGGCGTGGCTGCGGCGGCCCAGCTCTACCAGTTCACGGTGGTGAACCCGGGCGAGGATTTCCTGTCCGTCGCCGCGCAGGTCGACGACCGGATGGGCCGGACCGTCGATCGCGCCCGGATCCTGGAGGGCCGCGCCGCGAACGTGCGCCGGGTCGACGAGGTCACGATCGGCGAGCAACTGGCGAGTGAGCTGCACCTCGGGGTGGGCGATCGCCTGAGGTTCGCCTCGTATTCGCCGGCCGACATCGACGCCCTTCGGGCCGACAACAGCCAAGTCGTTCCGCCCCACGGGCCGCGGGTCTCGTTGCGCATCGTGGGGATCGTGCGTCGTCCGCTCGACCTCGGCGGGCGGGGTGCGGCGGGTGGTGTCATGGTGCCGACACCGGCGTTCTACGAGCGGTACCGGGACCGTATCGGCACGTTCGCAGGTTCGTTGCTCCGTGTGCGGACCCGTACGGCTTCCGACTTGCCGCGCGTGATCGCGAACGCGAAGAAACGGTTCGGCGACTCCGACGTCTTCTCCTTCCAGAACCTCGCCATCGAGGGTCGAGGTGCGCAGAATGCGATCGACGTGGCGACCGTGGGGCTGTACCTCGCGGCGGCGGTCGCTGCGCTGACGGGGCTCGTGGGTGTCGGCATCTCGCTCTCGCGCGAAATCGCGCTGCTCGACGCCGAACAGCTGACGTTGAGCGCCCTCGGTGCGCGCCCGCGCGAACGGACGCTGGCGGCAGCGGCGATCGGCATCCCGGTGGCGGCGGGCGGCGCGATCCTCGCGTTCGCAGGCGCGTACTTCGCGTCGCCGCTGTTCCCGATCGGCGTCGCCGCGCAGGCCGAGCCGGCGCCCGGCCTCCGCCTCGACGCATTCGCGCTCGGTGTCGGTGTCGTGGGCGTGCTCCTCGCGGTCCTCGCGATCACGGTCGTGGCCGCGGCGCGCGTCGCGCGGCTGTCGCCGTCGCGCGTGCCGCTCCGCCCCGGCGTCGCCGTGCGCGCCGTGGCCGCGGTCGGCGCGCCGCCGACCCTCGCCGCGGGTACCCAGTTCGCGCTCGATCGAGGCCGATACCGACGCGCGCTGCCCGTGCGATCGTCGCTCGTCGGGTCGACGTTCGGGGTCGTGGTGGTCGTGGCGGTGCTCGTGCTCTCGGGGAGCCTCGACCACCTCGTGTCGACGCCGAGCGAGTACGGCTGGACCTGGGACGTGACCGCCGGCGACACCCAGGCGGTGGCGAAGGGTGACGATTGTGCTCCGGTCAGCTCGCGACTCACGCGGGCGCCGGAGCTGGCGGCGGTGGCCACGATCTGCAGCGGCGGCGTCGAGATCGGCGGCCGACCGCTGTCCGGTTGGGGCTTCCGGCGCCTCAGCGGGACCATCCGACCGAAGACGGTGAAGGGCCGGGCGCCGGCGGCGCCGTCGGAGGTCGCGCTCGGTGCCGAGACGCTCGCGCAGGCCGACCGTGAGGTGGGCGACCGGGTGCGCATCGCCGGACCGCAGCGGTCCCTCACCTATCGCATCGTCGGTCAGGCGGTGTTCCCGAGCGTCTCCGATCCGCAGCCGCTCGCCGACGGCGCGCTCTTCACGACTCGGGGCCTCTCGCGGCTGGGGAACGTCAACGGAGGCTGGGACCTCGTCGTGCGGCTCGCGCCCGGCATCACGCTCGACGAGGCGATCACGCGGTTGCGCCCGATCACCGGAACCGCGGGCAAGCCGCTCACGCCCACCGTGCCGACGGAGATCGAGCGCGTGCGTCAGATCGACGGGTTGCCGGTCGCGCTCGCGGTCTTCGTCGGGCTCGTCGCGCTGCTCGCCGTCGGCTTCGCGCTGGTGATCGCGGTGCGGCGGCGCCGCCGCGAGCTCGCAGTCCTCAAGACGCTCGGCTTCGCCCGGCGCCAGGTGCGGGCGACGATCGCGTGGCAGGCGAGCACGGTGGCCGCGGTCGGTCTGGTCGTCGGGATCCCGCTGGGCCTGGTCACGGGACGCGTGGTGTGGCTCGCCGTCGCCGACGAGCTCGGCGTGGCGACCGACCCGACGTGGCCGGTGCTCGGCGTGCTGCTCCTCGTGCCCGCCGCGCTCGTCACGGTGAACGTGATCGCCATGTTCCCTGCGCTCCGAGCGGCGAACACCCGTCCGGCAGCCGTCCTGAGGAGCGAGTGATGCGTGCCGTGCTGATGCTCGGGCGCGCCGAGCTGCGCCGCCGTTGGCGCAGCGTCGTGGTGCTGACGCTGTTGGTCGGCTTCGCGGGGGCGGTCGCGCTCGCACTGTTCGCCGGCGCGCGCCGGACCGAGACCGCGCTGGCGCGCTTCGAGAGCACGAGCCGGTCGGCGAACGTCGAGATCGACGCCGGCGACACGACCCCCGCGCAGCTCGCGCGGTTCCGTCGCACCCCGGGCGTCGCCGACGTCGCGCAGCTGCACCAGCTCACGCTCGTCTCGTTGGGTGGGCAGTTCCTCCCCGCCGCGGCACAGGTCGACGATCGATTCGGTCGCGACATCGACCGGCCGCGCATCATCGCCGGTCGCGCCACCGACCTCCACGCGGTCGACGAGCTGGACATCGGCGAGGGGCTCGCGCAGCAACTTCGTCTGAAGGTCGGCGACCGTCTCTCGTTCAGCTCGATGAGCCCCGCGGACGTCAGGAGCCAGGCCCCGGTGGTCAGGCCGAGCGGCCCCCGCGTGACCTTCCGGGTCGTGGGCATCGTCCGCCGGCCCCTCGACCTCGGTGGCCGGGGCGCCGCCGGCGGCGTGATCGTGCCGACACCGGCCTTCCTGGCCCGGTACCGCGACGAGATCGGGTCGTACTCGGGCTCGGTGCTGCGCGTCCGCACCACGGACGCGTCCGAGGTCGCCACCGTGTCGAAGGCGGCACGCGGGATCTTCGGCGCCTCGAATGCCTTCTCCTTCACGAACCTGAGCGTCGAGGGGCAAGGGGCGCAGAACGCGATCGACGTGACCACCGTCGGTCTGTACATCGCCGCAGGGGTTGCGATCTTGACCGCCCTCATCGGCATCGGCATCGCCCTCGCGCGCGAGATCGCGCTCGGTGACGCGCAGCAGCTGACCCTCAGCGCACTCGGCATGCGGCCTCGACACCGGGTCGCGGCCGCCGCCGCCATCGCGCTGCCGATCGCGACGATGGGTGCGGTGCTCGCCTTCGTGGGCGCGGTCCTCGCCTCACCGATCTTCCCGATCGGGGTGGCCGGCAAGGCGGAGCCCGATCCCGGCATCCGGCTCGACGGCGTGACCGTCGGCCTCGGCTTCCTTGCCGTCGTGGTGGTGGTGCTCTCGATCGCCCTGCTCGCCGGGCTGCGGACCGCCCGGGCCACCGGACCGGCGCAGGAAGCGTCGCGGCCCGGCGTCGCGGCGCGGGTGGCGGAACAGAGCGGCACCCGTCCGCCGGTCGCGGTCGGCGTGCGATTCGCGCTCGATCGCGGAGAGCAGCGTCGCGCGTTGCCCGTGCGGTCGTCGTTGTTCGGTGCCGCGTTCGGCGTCGTCGTGGTCGTGGCCGTGCTCGTGTTCTCGGCCGGTCTCGACCATCTCGTCACGACACCCGCCGAGTTCGGCTGGACGTGGGACCTGACCGCGTACGACACCAAGGCCGCGCCACAGCACGGCGACTGCTCGTCGCTCACGACGCGCTTCACCCGCGTCGCCGGCATCACCGACGTGGCGTCGGTGTGCAACGGCAGCGTCGAGGTCGCCGGCCGTCCGGTCACCGGATGGGGGTACTACGAGATCCGAGGTGACATCGGACCGGCGGTCGTCACCGGCCGGGCACCGAAGGCCGACGACGAGGTCGCCCTCGGTGCGGAGACCCTCGCCGCCGTGCACCGCTCGGTCGGCGACACGGTCCGGATCGCCGGCGCGACCGGATCGAAGGCGTTCCGCGTCGTGGGGCAGGCGGCGTTCCCCAGCCTGTCGGACCCACAGCCGCTCGCCGACGGCGCCGCCTTCACCGCGCGGGCGCTGAACCGTCTGGGCGCGAATGGCGGCTGGAACATCGTCGTGCGTCTTGCTCCCGGGGCGGACCGTGCGCGGCTCGCGCGCGAGGTCGCGCCGCCGAAGGGCCTCGGTGGCGACGTCGGGTTCACCGTTCCCACCGAGATCGACCGGGTGCGCCAGATCCGAGGATTGCCCGTCGCACTCGCCGCCTTCGTCTCCATCGTGGCGCTCGTCGCCGTCGGACTGGGGCTCGTCGCTTCGGTGCGCCGACGTCGGCGTGAGTTGGCGGTGCTCAAGACGCTCGGGTTCACGCGTCGGCAGGTCCGGACGACCGTGGCGTGGCAGGCGAGCACGGTGGCGGCGATCGGGCTCGTGATCGGCATCCCGCTCGGTCTGCTCGCCGGCGCGTTCGTGTGGCGACGCGTCGCCGACGAGCTCGGCGTATCGGCCGCGCTGACCTGGCCCGTCGTCGGTGTCGTCGTGCTCGTGGTTGCCGCCGTGCTGTCCGTGAATCTCGTCGCCGCCTTCCCTGCGCGCCGCGCTGCCCGCACGCGGCCCGCAGTCGTCCTACGATCGGAGTGACCGTGGCCACCAGCCTCGACGACGTCCAACCCCTGGAGCTCGCGAGCATCCGCGACGACGTGCGCGAGCGCCCGCCGTGGACGTCGCGCGCCACCGCGTCGATCGTGCTCGCCGTCGTCGCACTCGCGCTGGCGGTGATCGCGTCGTTCGTGGGTGACCGCGTGCCGCTCGGCCCCGGCCGCGTGCTCAGTGTCGTGCTGGTCGGCGCGTGGGCGCTGGCCGCGGTGTTCGTTGCGGTGCACCGCCCGCGCGAGCCGCTCGCCGAGATCATGGCGCTGGCCGCCATCGTCGGCGCCGCTCTGATGCTCGGTGCCGCGCTCGCCGGTCGCAACGTCGCCACCGACACCGTGCGCGACTTCGGCAGCGGGATGCGCGCGGTCGGGGTCGCGCTGCTCCCGGCCGTCGGGTTGCACCTCGTGCTCGGATTGCCCGACGGTGCGCTCGGCTCGCGGCCGCGACGGCTGTGGACGGCCGCGGGCTACGCGGCCAGCGCCGTCGTCGCCGTGTTCCTGTTGGACGACCGGCCACGCGTCGCGCTCTGGCCGGTGCTGACCGTCGCCGCCGTCGACGCGGTGGTGGGGCTGATCGGGTACGTGGCGCGCTGCCGGGCGGCGAAGTCGGTGCAGGAACGGGCGCGCCTGCAGTGGCCGGCGTGGGGGGTCGTGGTGGCGGGGGCGATCTCGTTGACCGCGTGGGTGCTGCACGAGCTGGTCACCTGGCCGCAGCCGATACGCGCGGTGGCCCTGAGCACGAGCATCCTCGTGCCGCTCTCCCTCGCGCTCGGCGCGTCCGAACGCGTGGCGGTGCGCATCGACCGCCTGCTCGTCCACACGATCACCATGGCCGGGCTGGCGGCCATGGTGGCGGCGTCGTACCTGCTCATCGTGCTCGGCCTCGGGCGCTCGCCGAGCGGCGACGAGAAGACGCTCCTCGGCCTCTCCATGTTGGCCGCCGCGGTGGCCGCACTCCTCTGGATCCCGGTTCGCCAACGGCTCACCGACTTCGCCACCCGCCGGGTGTACGGCGAGCGCCACGCGCCCGACGAGGTGATCCGCACCTTCGGCAGCCGCCTCACGCGCGCGCTCCCGCTCGACGAGCTGCTGCTGCAGTTGGCCGAGTCGCTGAAGAAGACGATGACGTTGAGCGTCGCCGAGGTGTGGACGCGCGGGAGCACCGGCCGGCTGGAACGGGCGGTGTCGGTCCCCGACCGCGGTGCTGCGCACCTCGTGCTCGGCGCCGAGGAGGAGACCGTCGTCGCGCGCGCGGGCGTGTCCGGCGCGGCGTGGGCGCGCATCTGGCTCCCCGCGATCCTCCGCTCCGAGGAGGAGGTGCTGCGCGTCGCACCCATCACCAACAGCGGCGAGCTGCTGGGCATGATCGTGGTGCGCCGTCCCGACGGTGGCCTTCCGTTCGACGAGCACGACGACCAGGCGCTCACGGAGCTGGCCCGCCAGGTCGGGCTCGCGTTGCACAACGTGAAGCTCGACTCCGCGTTGCAGGAGTCGCTCGACGAGGTGCGGCGGCAGGCCGACGAGCTGCGCGCCTCACGGGCGCGCATCGTCGAGGCGGGCGACGCGCAGCGGCGGCGCATCGAGCGCGACCTGCACGACGGCGCGCAGCAACACCTGGTGGCGCTGGCCGTGAGCGTGAACCTCGTGCGGCAGATCGCGGACACGGACCCCGACGCCGCCAAGGCGATGCTCGAGCAGATCGGCACCGACCTGCAGGACGCGGTGCAGGAGCTGCGCAACCTCGCGCACGGCATCTACCCCCCGCTCCTGATGGACCGCGGTCTCGGCGAGGCGCTCTCGGCGGCGGCCGGACGCGCCGCGCTCCCGACCGGGGTCGACGCCGACGGCATCGGCCGCTACTCGCAGGCGGTGGAGGCCGCGGTCTACTTCTGTTGCCTCGAGGCGCTCCAGAACGCGGCGAAGCACGCGGGTGACGGCGCCCAGGCCATGATCACGGTGCGCGAGGACGAGCACGCACTGCTGTTCGAGGTGCGTGACGACGGAGCCGGGTTCGACCTCGCCACCGGCGCGCACCACGGGCACGGCTTCGTCAACATGAGCGACCGGGTCGGCGCGATCGGCGGCAGCATCAGCGTGGAGTCGGGCCCCGGGCGGGGCACCGCCATCCGCGGCCGCATCCCCCTGAACGACTGAGCCCCGGCGGCCCCGCTATCCGGCGGGGGACCGATCCGGCGAATGGCCGAAGCGCTCCCACACCTCACGGACGACGGCGGGGCCGAACTCCTCCTTGTGCACGTACTGCACCGCGCCGGAGGAATCGGCGTCCGAGGGGAGGTCGGCGGCCTGGTAGGTGGAGAGGAGCATGACGACGGCGTGGGGATGGGCGGCGGTGATGCGCCGGGTGGCCTCGATGCCGTTGATGCCGGGGAGGTTGATGTCCATCAGCACCAGCCCGGGGGCGAGGGCATCGGCGAGCTCGACCGCCTCCTCGCCGCTCTCGGCCTCGCCCACCACCTCGAACCCCGGGGTGGCGGTCACCACGGCCCGCGCCGCGCGGCGGAACGGCGCTTGATCGTCGACGATCAGGACGGGGACCGGGCCGGGCACGCATCCATTGTCCCACCTGCATCGAGGCCCCTGGCAGGGTGCGGACACCACCCCGAGGGGTGGGGAGACCTCACCCGGCGCGGCGACCCGGCTGCAGGTCGCAGGGCACCGTGGTGACCGGCGGGGGTCAGCGGTCGGCCAGGTAGAGCAGCACCGCCTTCACCCGGCGGTGCACGTCGGGCTCCTCCGAGAGCCCGAGCTTGGAGAACACCGAATTGATGTGCTTCTCGACCGCCCGCTCGGAGAGCCCGAGCGCCGCCGCCACCGACGCGTTGTTGCGCCCCTGGGCCATCTCCGCCAGCACCTCGCTCTCCCGCGGGGTGAGGTACTGGAGCGGGGAGTCGGCCCGCCGGGAGCGGGCGTCGACCAGTGTCTCGACGACCTTCGGGTCGATGACCGAGCCGCCACCGGCGACCTCGCGGATCGCCCGCACCAGCTGGTCGACGTCGGAGACGCGCTCCTTGAGGAGGTAGGCGCGCCGTTCCGAGCCACCGTCGAGGAGCTCGAGCGCGTACCCCGGCTCGACGTACTGGCTGAGCACTACGACTCCCAGGCCCGGATGCGAGTGCCGCAGCTGCGCGGCGGCGCGAACGCCTTCGTCGGTGCCCGTCGGTGGCATGCGGATGTCGGTGAGCACGACGTCGGGCGCCGCGGCGTCGACGGTCGCGAGCAGCCCGTCGAAGTCCTCGCAGACCCCGGCGACCTCGATGTCGGGATCGGATTCCAGCAGTCGGGTGACGGCCTCGCGCACGAGATAGTTGTCTTCCGCGACCACGACCCGGATGGGCATGCGGGGGAGGCTACGCGACGGCATGGCCGGTCGCCGGTAGCCTCGCCCGCTCATGAGGGTGCGTCGGGCGGTTGCACTGGCGTTCGTGACGCTGGTCGCGTGCGCGTCGACGGCGATGGTCGGTGGAACCGCGTCGGCCGGCGTCACGGAGCGGATCACCGACTACCGCTCCGAGGTCACCATCGAGCACGACGGCACCATCGAGGTGCACGAGACCATCTCGTACGACTTCGGCGTCGTGCCCCACCACGGGATCTACCGCGACGTCCCCGTACGCACCGACCAGTCGGGCAAGGACGGATACGACCGCGTGTACCCGCTCGACGTGGTGTCGGTGGCGGCCTCGGAGGGGACGCCGGCCCAGTACACCGTCGAGGACCAGGGCGACGACCGGCGCATCAAGATCGGCGACCCCGACGTCACCATCACCGGTGAGCACGTCTACGACATCACGTACCGCGTGCTCGGCGCGATGAACGCGTTCGCCGACCACGACGAGCTGGTCTGGAACGCGGTCGGCGCCGAGTGGTCCGTACCCATCGAGCAGGCGACCGCGGTCGTCCGGGCACCCGCGGACATCCAGCGGGTGCTGTGCACGACCGGGCCCGTGGGCTCGTTCTCCCCGTGCGCGTCGGCGACGTCGTCCGGCGCGGAGGCGACGTTCGGGCAGGCGCAGCTCGCGCCGTACGACGCGATGACGTTCAGCATCGCGATCCCGAAGGGCGCGGTGGTGCCGTCGCCGACGCCGATCCTGGAGGAGCGGTTCGACTTCGCGTCCGCCTTCCGGGTGACGCCCGCGACCGGCGGGATCTCCGGCGGGCTCCTGGCGCTGTTCGCGGTCCTGGCCGGCCTGCTCGTCTGGAAGTTCGGGCGCGATCGCCGGTACCGGGGCTCCGCGGTCGATGCGGCGTACGGTCCGGGTGACGCGGCCGGCGGGGGCGACGACGAGGTGCGGGCGCCCCTGCGCGAGGCGGAGACGCCGGTCGAGTTCGAGCCGCCCGACGACCTCCGGCCCGGCGAGCTCGGGACCCTCATCGACTTCGAGGCCAACCCGC
>DATBBL010000409.1:0-16557 GCA_036271015.1 Acidimicrobiia bacterium | reverse complement strand
GTGAAGTCGATCCCGAGCTGGTCGAGCCGCCGGTACAGGAGATCCGGGAATGTGGCGGTAGCGAGGTCGAGCCCGTGATTGCGCAGCGGCTCGCCCCAGAACGGCGGGCGGTGTGTCCAACGAGCCATGCGTTCGACCTCGCTCAGGCCGTACCACTCACGCGAGAGGAAGGTGGAACGCTGCTCCTCGGCGAAACGTTCGGCCATCCGAGCGCCACCCGCGCGCGCGATGTACTCCATCGCGACGGGTCGGAACTCGACGAGGTGACCGTCGGAGTCGATCACCGGGTGGCCGAGCCGCTCGCGGATCGCCGCCACCGCTCGACTGGCCTGGAATCCGTCCATCGCCCACCGTCCATCGGTCTGGTCTCCGACGCGATACCACGTCGGAGGATCATGACGGGTGGCCCCGCTGTACCCTTGCCCTCGATCCCACGCCGACGCACACCGAGGTGGTGGTCCATGCGCATGCGGCGCGAGCCCGAGGACGACTACTTCCACGCCCCGGACGACGACCCCAACTACAACGAGAGCCGCTACTACAGCTTCTCCGACCCCACCCCCGGGCTGGGAGGCTGGGTGCGGATGGGGAACCGGCCCAACGAGGGCTACGCGGAGATGACCGTCTGCCTGTACCTGCCGGACGGGCGGGTCGGCTTCATGTTCAAGCGGCCGCACATCGACGGCCACCACGCCCACGACGCCGGCGGGCTCCGCTTCGAGGTGGTGGCGCCGTACGAGGAGCACCACGTCACGTACGACGGCATGGTCTGCCTGCTCGCCAACCCGCGCGAGATGGCCGATCCGGGCCGCGCGTTCAGGAGCAACCCCCACGTACCGTGCACCCTCGAGCTCAGGGTCACCGCGGCCGCGCAGCCGTCGGGTGGGGAACCCGAGTGGGACGAGGGTGAGGAGCCGCCCGCCGGGTCGTCGCATTCCTTCGCGCGCGGCCACACCGAGCAGCAGATGGCGATCGCCGGCATGGTCGAAGTGGGGGAGGAGCGCTTCGATGTGGCCGCCGGCTTCGGTCTGCGCGACCACTCGTGGGGACCACGGGTCTGGCAGAGCATCCCCTGGTACCGCTGGATCACCGCGAGCTTCGGCCCGGTCGGCATCGGCTGCACGCTGCGCGGTACACGCGACTCCGAGCACCCCAACGTGAACGGGTACGTGTCCGACCTCGAACGCTACGGCGACACCAGGGTGGTGCCCGTACGGGAGATGACGCTGACGTCCGAGTACGACGACGAGTGGTTCGTCGTCCGCAACCACGTCGTGGTGACGACCGACGACCACGCCTACGAGCTCCACGGCGACGTCTGGTCCAGCATCCCGTTGCGCAACCGTCGCGACGGCAACGTGACCCGTCTCACCGAAGGCATGACCCGATGGTCGTGTGGCGACCTCCGGGGCGCGGGTCTGTCCGAGTACCTCGACCAGATCGTCGATGACGTCCCCGTCGGAATCAGCGCCGGCATCTGAGGGGCTCGCCGCCGCGCTCGAGCCCGCGCTCGGCGCTCGGGTCGAGATCGGTGGGCTGCAGCGCCTCACCGGGGGTGCCTCGCGCGAGACCTGGGCGTTCACCGCCGGCGGCGAGGAGCTCATCCTGCGCCGGGATCCGCCCGGCCGGCCCAGCGCCGCCGGGGTCATGCGCCGCGAAGCCGACGCGATGCGCGCCTGCGGACGGGCCGGGCTGCGGGTTCCGGACGTGCTCGCCGACGACGACGGCACGTTCCTCGGCACGACCGGGCTGGTGATGCGACGGGTGCCCGGTGAGACGATCGCCCGCCGGATCCTGCGCGACGACGAGTTCGCGGGGGCGCGGCAGGTGCTCGTGGGCGACCTCGCCCGCTTCCTCGCCGGCCTCCATGCGATCGACCCCGGCGAGGTGCCGGGCGTCGACGCGCCCGATCCGGTGGAGCCGGTCTGGCTGAAGTACCTCCGGATCGACGACCGGAGCACCACCTTCGAGCAGGCGCACGCGTGGCTGGTCGCGCACCGCCCGCCGCATTCCGCGGACGCGCTGATCCACGGCGACCTCCGGATGGGCAACGTGATCGTGGGTCCGAGCGGCCTCGCGGCGGTGATCGACTGGGAGCTCGTCCACCGTGGCGATCCGCTCGAGGACCTCGCCTGGCTCTGCCTCAAGGCATGGCGATTCGGCGAGCCGCTGGAGGTGGGCGGACTCGGGACCGTCGACGAGCTGGTCGCGGCCTACGAGGCCGCCGGCGGCCGCCCGGTGGATCGCGCCGCGCTGCACTGGTGGTTGGTCGCCAAGACCCTCACCTGGGGCATCGGGTGCATGCTCCAGGCCGCCATCCACCTGACCGGACGCGTGCGCTCGGTGGAGCTGGCGACCGTCGGCCGGCGGGTCGCCGAGCAGGAGTGGGACCTGATCGAGCTCCTCGCCCCCGAGGCGTGCGCCGCCGCGATGGCGGTACCGCCGCCGGCGGTGCGACCGGACGACCCGACTCGCTACGGACGCCCGACCGCACGTGAGCTGATCGAGGCCGTCCGCGAGTTCCTGACCGACGAGGTGATGGCGAGTGGCGACCGCCGGCTCGCGTACGAGGCGCGGGTCGCCGGCAACGCGCTCGCGATCGTCGCGCGCGAGCTCGCCCAGGATCCGGCCGACCACGAGGGCGACGACTGGCCGGCGCTCGCGCTCGAGGTGCGCGACCGGCTGACTGTCGCCAACCCGAGGCACCTCGAGCGATCGTGACTGCGGTTCGTCGATGAAGGTCGTCATCTACGGGGTGACGGGTGTGATCGGCCGGGCGGCCGCGGAGCACTTCGTCGCGCTCCCGGGATGGGAGGTCGTCGGGGTGTCGCGGCGCCCGACCGACGTCGCGGGCATCGAGCACCTGCCACTGGATCTGCTCGACCGTGCCGCCTGCACGGTGGGGGCGCGATCCCCCCGGTTGGTGGGAGCCAGCCACGTCGTGTTCGCGGCGCTGCAGGAGTCGCCCGACCTCGCGGCCGGTTGGCACGACCGCGAGCTCATGGACCGCAACCTCGCCATGTTCACCAACGCGTTGGAGCCACTGCTCGACATGACCGGTGCGTCGCTCGAGCACATCTCTCTGTTGCAGGGGGCCAAGGCGTACGGGCTCCACGTCGGGCGTGCTCCCGTACCGGCGAAGGAGCGAGCCCCTCGCGACGACCACGCCAACTTCTACTTCCTCCAGGAGGACCGGCTCCGCGAGCTCGCCGCGGGTGCGCAGTGGTCGTGGACGATCCTGCGTCCGCAGGTGGTGTACGGCCAGTCGCTCGGGAGCCCGATGAACCTCGTGCCCGTGCTCGGCGTCTACGGCGCGCTCCTCCGCGAGCGCGGGTTGCCACTGTCGTTCCCGGGCGGCCCGCCCCACCTGCAGGAAGCGGTCGACGCCAGGTTGCTCGCCCGTGCGCTGGCGTGGGCCGCCACCGCACCGTCGGCTCGCGGCGAGACCTTCAACGTGACGAACGGCGACGTGTTCGCCTGGCGAGACGTGTGGCCGACCGTCGCCGACGCCCTCGGGATGGAAGCCGGCGAACCGGAACCGACGCGCCTCGCCGAGACCATGCCGCCGCGCGCCGGCGAGTGGGCCGAGGTGGTGGATCGCCACGGACTCCGGTCGCCCCGTGACCTGCACGCCTTCGTCGGGGGTTCATGGGCCTACGCCGACATCATGTTCGGATCACTCGGATCCCCGCGCCCGCTGCCGGCGGTGCTCAGCACCGTGAAGATCCGTCAGGCGGGCTTCGGCGACTGCGTCGACACCGAGGACATGCTGCGGCAGTGGCTCGAGCTGTTCCAGGAGCGACGACTGCTCCCGCGACCTTGAGCGCGCTCGACGTGGACGCGGAGACGCTGCGCTAGAACATGCCGGTGACGCACATCGTCTCGGCTCCGATGCAGGGGACGGTCGTCTCGATCGACGTGAGCCCCGGCGACGTCGTCCGACCAGGACAGCAGGTCGCAGTCCTCGAGTCGATGAAGATGGAACACGTCGTCACCGCCGAGCACCACGGCGTCGTGGACGACGTGGTCGTGACCATCGGAACGACGGTCGCGCCCGGCGAGCCCTTGCTGACGCTCACCCCCGTCGGTGGCACGGTGCCGACGGTCGGTCCCGACGACGATGCCGCCCCGACAGACCCGCCGAGCGCCCGAGCCGACCTCGCCGCAGTGCTCGACCGGCACGAACGCACTCGCGACGATCACCGCACCGACGCGGTCGCCCGGCGTCACGGCGCGGGGCGCCGGACCGCGCGGGAGAACGTCGCCGACCTGCTCGACGAGGGGTCGTTCCTGGAGTTCGGGCCGCTCGTCGTCGCCGCGCAGCGCGGACGTCGCTCGCTCGAGGAGCTGATCGAGCGGACACCGGCGGACGGGCTCGTCGGCGGCGTCGGCACGATCGACGGTCGTTCCGTGGTGGCGATGTCGTACGACTACACCGTGCTCGCCGGCACGCAGGGCCTCCTGGGCCATGAGAAGAAGGACCGTCTGTTCGAGCTGGCCGAACGTCGGCGGCTCCCCGTCGTCTTCTTCACCGAAGGAGGTGGAGGACGCCCGGGCGACACCGATGGCCTCGCGGTCTCGGGTCTCGACACGCTCGCGTTCCACCTGTTCGCGCGGCTGAGCGGGCTGGTACCGCTGATCGGCATCGCGTCGGGGTACTGCTTCGCCGGAAATGCCGCAATTCTCGGTTGTTGCGACGTCGTGATCGGCGTCGCCGGCACGAACATCGCGATGGGCGGCCCGGCGATGATCGAAGGTGGCGGCCTCGGTACGTACGAACCGACCGAGGTCGGGCCGTTCGACGTGCAGGTGGCCAACGGTGTCATCGACATCGCGGTCGACGACGACGCCGATGCGGTGAGCGCGGCGAAGCGGTACCTGTCGTACTTCACCGGCGTCACCGGGGACTGGATCTGTGGCGACCAGGACCGGCTGCGCCATCTCGTGCCGGAGAACCGATCGCGCGTGTACGACGTTCGCGCGGTGATCGACGTGATGTTCGACACCGCATCGGTGCTCGAGCTGCGCCGTAGTTGGGCGCCCGGGATCGTGACATCGCTGGCGAGGGTCGAAGGTCGGCCACTCGGTGTCGTCGCCAACGACCCCGCCCATCTCGGCGGCGCGATCGATGTCGACGGGGCCGACAAGGGAGCACGCTTCCTGCAGCTGTGCGACGCCTTCGACCTGCCCGTGCTCTTCCTCTGCGACACGCCCGGGTTCATGGTCGGGCCCGAGCACGAGGCTCGGGCCGCGGTCCGTCACCTCGCCCGCCTGTTCGTCACCGGCGCCAACCTCACCGTTCCGTTCGGGACGATCGTGCTCCGCAAGGGGTACGGGCTCGGCGCCCAGGCGATGGCCGGCGGGTCGTTCAAGGCGCCCGAGTTCTGCGTCTCGTGGCCCACGGGCGAGTTCGGCGGCATGAACCTCGAGGGGGCCGTCCGGCTCAGCCACGCGCGGGAGTTGGCCGCCATCGCTGATCCCGACGAGCGGGAGCGGACCTTCCGCTCGATGGTGGAGCGTCAGTACGAGGCCGGCGCGGCGATGAACATCGCCATGCACTTCGAGATCGACGACGTCATCGATCCCGCCGAGTCGCGCACCTGGATCAGCTCCTTGCTGGTCGGACGCGATGCTGGTGCGCGCGACGGGAAGAAGCGGCCGAACCTCGACACCTGGTGAGTGGGGTCGGCCGCGTGGCCGGACCGAGTGGCCCGGTCATCGCGGCGTCCATCGCTGACGCGCGGCGGCGGATTCCTCGGTCGCGTGGGTGATGACCTGATTGCGGTTCTCGACCTCCATGGCCGCCAACAGATCGGGCGCGTCCGTGTTGACCTGGAGCGCGCGCTTGGTCATCTGGACGCCCAGCGGTGAGTGGGCGGCGATCTGCGCCGCGACCTCGAGACCACGCTCGACCAGCCGGTCGTCGGGGACCAGCTCGCTCACCAACCCCCACCGGTAGGCCTCGGCCGCGTCCACGGTGCGGCCGGTCAGCATCCAGTCGGCGGCCACGCTGGACCCGACGATGCGGGGCAGGAAGTAGCTCATGCCCATCTCCGCCCCCGAGAGCCCGATGGCGATGGCGGCATTCGCGAACGACGCCGCCGCACCCGCGATGCGGATGTCGGCCGCGAGGCACAGCGCGAGACCACCGCCGACGGCCGGCCCGTTGACCGCCGCGACGACGGGTTGCGGCAGCGCCCGGATCGCCACGGGAAGGGATGCCATCGCCTCTTGGAAGCGGAGCCGGTCGATCGCCGGGTCGTCGGCGTCGGGCAGGCTGGGGCCGAAGTCGCGGAGATCGATGCCGGAGCAGAAGCCGCGCCCGGCTCCGGTCAGCACGACCGTGCGGATCGCGCGGTCGTCGGCGATGGCGACGCACGCCGCCTGGAGCTCGCCGAGCAGCTCCTCGTTGATGGCATTCAACCGTTCGGGACGGTTGAGGCGGAGCAGCACCACGCCGTCGTCGGCGGGTTCGACGACGACAACGGTCACGCGCTCACACCCGCTCGATGACGGTCGCGGTGCCCATCCCACCACCCGTGCACATCGTGATCAGGCCGGTGGCGAGATCACGCCGTTCGAGCTCGTCGAGGAGCGTACCGACGAGCATGGCTCCGGTCGCGCCGATCGGGTGGCCGAGCGCGATGGCGCCGCCGTTGACGTTCACCCGCCCGGCATCGAGGTCGAGGTCGCGCATGGTCTTGAGCGGGACGGCCGCGAACGCCTCGTTGATCTCCCAGAGATCGATGTCGCCGGTCTTCATCGCCGCCTTCTTCAGGCAGCGTGCCGCGGCGGGGCCCGGTGCGGTCAACATGATCACCGGCTCCGATCCGATCGCGGCCGTGGCGCGGATGCGCGCCCGGGGCGCGACCCCGTTGCCTTCGACCCAGGCATCGGATGCCACCACTGCCGCGGCGGCGCCGTCGACCACACCGGACGAATTGCCCGCATGGTGGACGTGGTCGATGTGGTCCACGTCGGGATAGCGGCCGATGGCCATCTCGTCGTAGGTGGCGCCCATCTCCGCGAACGCCGGACGGAGCTTCGCCAGGCCGTCGAGGGTCGTCCCGGCACGCGGGTGCTCGTCGCGCGCGAGCAGGACGTCGCCGTCAGGGCCGGTGACCGCGACGATCCCGCGGTCGAACCGACCTTCGGAGATGGCGACGTCGGCGCGACGCTGGCTCTCGACCGCGTACCCGTCGACGTCGGCGCGTCCGAAGCCCTCGAGCGTGGCGATCAGGTCGGCCGAGATGCCCTGCGGGACAGTGGGGAAGCGGGCGCGGAAGTCGGGGTTCCCGCCGTCGATGGTCACCGAGCCGGCGGTCAGATCCCAGCGGGACATCGATTCGACACCACCGGCGACCACCAGCTCCTGCTGGCCGCTGGCGACGCCCATCGCTGCGACCGTGATCGCCTGTTGCGCCGACCCGCAGAACCGGTTGAGGGTCATCCCGGGGACCGTCTCCGGCCAGCCCGCCACCAGCGTCGCCAGGCGGCCGACCGCGTCGTGGTCGCCGGCGAGGATGCCGTTGCCGGCGATCACGTCGTCGACCTCGGCGGGATCGAAGCCGACGCGCGCCACCAGCGCCCGGAGGCACTGGGCGAGCAGCTCCTGGGGATGGACGTCGTGGAGGGCGCCGTCGGCGCGACCCTTCCCGCGGGGCGTGCGGACCACGTCGACGATCCAGGCGTCGGCCATCAGCTCACCTCGTGGAACCAGGTGCGGGGGCGGGCGTCGGTCAGGAGCTCGCGCACGAGCGGGCCGACCTCCTCCGGTGTCTCCACCGGATCTGTGGACGGACCGCGGTGCCAACCTTCGGCCACGGCCAGCACCAGGCCGGACGCCTCGATGACCTGCCCGGTCACGTCGGCGGAGTCGGGTGACGCCAGCCACGTGATCACCGGCGCGACCCACGTGGGCGCGAAGTTCCGACGGATCTCGTCGGTGATCTCGAGGTCGCCGGTCAGGCGGGTGAGTGCGCCGGGAGCGATCGCGTTGACGGTGACGCCGTAGCGCGACAGCTCCTGTGCGGCGATCTGCGTGAACGTTGCGATGCCCGCCTTGGCGGCGCCGTAGTTGGTCTGGCCGACGTTGGCGTACAAGCCGGACACCGAGGTGGTGTTCACCAGTCGTGCGTCGACCGGCTCGCCGGACTTCGATCGTTCCCGCCAGAAGGTCGCGGCGTGGTGGCTCGGCGCGAACGTGCCTTTGAGGTGGACCCGGATGACGCCGTCCCACTCTTCTTCGGTCATCGAGAAGAGCATGCGGTCGCGGAGGATCCCGGCGTTGTTGACGAGCACGTCCAACCCGCCGAACGTGTCGATCGCCTGCTGCACGAGATTGGCGGCACCGTCCCACGAGCTGACGTCGTCGGTGTTCGCAGCCGCGTCGCCGCCGGTCGCGGTGATCTCGTCCACGACCTCCTGGGCCGGTCCGGTGTCGGCCCCGGTGCCGTCGCGGCCGCCGCCGAGGTCGTTCACGACGACCTTGGCGCCGTGCCGAGCGAGGGACCGCGCGTACTCGCGTCCCAGGCCCCGGCCGGCACCCGTCACGATGCAGACGCGACCTTCACACATGCGCCCCGCGCTCATCAGCTGCGCCTCTCCCGGTTGGCCTGGTTGGAGAATCCATAGCACAGTCGTGCACGACGAACCCGAGGACGTGAAGAGGGGCGCGGATGGCGTGGGACTTCTCGACCGATCCCGAATACGCGGAGCAGCTCGCCTGGGTCGAGACCTTCGTACGGGAGGAGTGCGAGCCGCTCGATCTCGTCATCGAGGAGTCACACGACCTGAACGACCCGGTGCGCCAGGCGCTCATCCCGCCGCTGCAGCGAACGGTCAAGGACCGCGGGCTCTGGGCCACGCATCTCGGGCCGCAGCTCGGCGGTCCCGGATACGGGCAGGTGAAGCTCGCCCTGTTGAACGAGATCCTCGGGCGGTCGGAGTGCGCACCCATCATCTTCGGGTCGCAGGCGCCCGATTCGGGCAACAGCGAGATCCTCGCCCGCTACGGGACGCCCGAGCTCAAGGAGCGGTACCTCGAGCCGCTGCTCGACAACCGGATCGTGTCGTGCTTCTCGATGACGGAGCCCCAGGGCGGTGCCGACCCCAAGGTGTTCACGACCACGGCGGTCCAGGACGGCGACGAGTGGGTGATCAACGGCGAGAAGTGGTTCTCGTCGTTCGCCGACATGGCCGCGTTCCTCATCGTGATGGCCGTGACCGACCCGGACGCCACTCCGTACGACCGGCACTCGATGTTCGTCGTGCCCCGCGAGACGCCCGGGATCAACATCCTGCGCAACGTCGGGCTCGGCTACGAGACGGTCGGTGGCGGCCGCGAGGGCTACGTGCGCTACGAGGACGTGCGCGTGCCGGCGGACCACATGCTCGGCCCGCGCGGCGGCGCGTTCGTGGTGGCGCAGACGCGGCTCGGCGGGGGTCGCATCCACCATGCGATGCGTACCGTCGGACTGGTACGGCGCATCTTCGACATGCTCTGCGAGCGCGCGGTGTCGCGCTACACACAGGGAGAGGTGCTCGGCAACAAGCAGCTCGTCCAGGAGATGGTTGCCGACTCCTGGATGGAGATCGAGTCGTTCCGACTGCTCACGTTGCAGACCGCGTGGAAGATCGACCAGTACGACGACTACCAGGCGGTACGGGCCGACATCTCCGCGGTCAAGGCCATGATGCAGAAGGTCCTGCACGATGTGTCCGCGCGCGCGTTGCAGCTGCACGGATCGCTCGGCGTCACGCACGAGATGCCCTTCGTGGAACATCTCGTCGAGTCCTTCGTGCTCGGGCTCGCCGACGGTCCCACCGAGGTGCACAAGGTCACGCTCGCTCGTCAGCTCTTGAAGCGTTATAAGCCGGCACCTGACCGGTTTCCGTCCGAACACCTGCTCCGGCGCAAAGCCGAAGCGGAGGCCAAGGTCGCCGGCACGTTGCGGGGGATCCCGCGGGGCTGACGCGCACCGTGGTCAGGTGAGCAGGACGCGTGCCCGGTCCAGGAGGTGCGGCAGGATCGTCGCCATCCGCCCGACCTCGGCGTCGGGCTCGGCGCGGCGGCGGTTGTGCGTGACGATCAGCGACCAGGTGGCGGTGGACTTGAAGCACGCCAACGCCCGGAACCACTCGACGTCGATCACGTCACGGCCGCGGGCCTCGACATAGACCTCCGAGAGGTCGCGGGCCGACGGGAGGAGGCCCACGTAGCGGGTCTCGCGGCGGTACGTCTCGGGATCCGCGTTGGTGAGGAACCATCCGACGTCGACGCGCGGGTCACCCACGGTCCAGATCTCCCAGTCGATCACCGCGGTGACCGCCCCACCACGCGCGAGGAGGTTCCCGAGCCGAAAGTCGCCGTGCACGATCGCGGGTCCGGTCGCTGCCGGCTCGCGGGCGCGGAGCATCGCGGCCACGTCGTCCCATCCCGGGGCGAGCGCCGGGTCGACCGTCTGCAGGAGCCGGCACCATCGGTCGATCTCCGCCGCGGGGCCCACGATCGGCTCGTCGCCGAGACCGATCGCCGCCGGGTCGAGCTCGTGGAGGGCAGCGAGGGTCCGCGCCGCGTCGCGCATCCGCTCGCCCACGACGGGCTCGGGGTCTTCCCCGCCCGTGTCGAACAGGGGCTCCACCGAGGACCCCTCCGTGAACGCCATGACGAACAGCGGCGGCACGTCGGGCGGGTCGCCGGCGTCTTCCCACATCACCTCGGGAACCGGCACCTGCGTGCCGTGCAGCGCACGAAGGAGACGCGCCTGCCGCAGCACGTCACGATTGAGCACCGGGGGCAGGCCGGGAGGTGCGACCTTGACGACGACGCGCTGACCGCCGATCCGCGCCGAATAGGTGAGGCTCGACGCGCCACCTGCGAGCGGGGCGACGGCCTCGGCGCCGAGCGGAGCGAGTCGGGCGCGGAGGTCGTCGAGGCGGAGCGGCGCGGCGGGCACCTGCGTAGTATCGCGATTCGTGGCCGACGGCTGTGAGGGAAAGGTCGCGCTCGTGACGGGCGCGAGTCGCGGGCTCGGGAAGGCGATCGCGGATCGACTGGCGGCGGAGGGCGCCACCGTCGCCCTCACCGCGCGGACGATGGAGCCCAGCGACAAGTACGCCGGCTCCCTGCGCGAGACGTTGGACGGGATCGTCGCGGCCGGCGGCACCGCGGTCGCGATCCAGGCCGACGCATCGCAGAGCGAGGAGCGCGACCGTCTCATGAGCGAGGTGATCGAGCAGGTCGGTGCGCCCGACATCCTCGTCAACAACGCGGCGGTGACCTTCCTCCGTCCGCTCGACGAGTTCCCGGACAAGCGCGTCCGGCTGATGCTCGAGATGCACGTGCTCGCGCCGTTGCACCTGACGCAGTTGGCGATCCCGGAGATGCGAGCGCGTCGGCAGGGTTGGGTGCTGATGATGACCTCGGTCGCCGGCGACCGCATCGAGGGCCCGCCGTTCTCGGAGTTCGACCGGACCGCGGGCTTCGGCGTGTACGGCACCGTGAAGGCGGCCATGAGCCGGATGACCCAGAGCCTGGCGGCCGAGCTCCACGACGACGGCATCGCCGTCAACGCGGCCGCACCGTCGAACCCGGTGGCGACCCCCGGCGCCGGCACGCTCGACCTCGCGAAGACCGACACCGAGGACATCGCCCTCATCACCGAGACCGCGTTCCGCTTGTGCACCGGTGACCCGGCCACGCTCACCGGGCAGGTCGTCCACACCCAGCCGTTCCTGCGCGAGGTGGGTTGGCTCGAGGACTGACGTCGTCAGGGCGCGTACGAGGCGATCAACGCGGCGAGCTCCCGGGGGCGGGTGAGGAACGGCGAGTGGTCGGTCGGCCATTCGACGACGGCGTCCGCGCGCGTGGCCATCTCCCGCTGAGCGGTGACTGGCAACGCGCCGTCCTCGGTGCACACCACGTAGGTGGACGGGATCGACCTCCACGCCGGCGCTCCCTCCAGACGCCCGCCACCGCGCATGGGGCGCAGCAAGGGGAGGACCTTCGCGACGGTCGCAGGATCGCTGTCGCCGTAGAAGAGCGCAGGTGCCTCGGCCGGGTCGATGGCGGCGCCGCCCTCGATGGTGATGACGGCGCCGAGCACCGGGCTCCCGTGCGCGGCCATGATCGACAGCTCGTCCTCGCCTTCGTCGAGCATGAACGCCGCCAGGTAGACGAGGCGGCCCACGCCGTCGGAGGTGGCCGCCGCCTGCGAGATCACGATTCCCCCGTACGAGTGACCGACGACCACCACGCCGGGCCCCGCCCGCTCGATCGCCGCGTCGATCGCGTCCCGCACCGCCGCCGCGTCGTCGACCAGGCCGGTGAGCGGCAACTCCACCGCGCGGTTCGGCACACCGAGCGCGTCGAGCTCGTCGACCACCTGGGCCCAGCACCACGCGCCGTGCCACGCGCCGTGGACCAGCACCACCTCACTCATCGCCGTGCCAGTATCCCATGGAGCGCCCTTCTCGTCGCGGTCGACATCGTGGGGTCAGGAGGAACCATCGTGCGTCTCGGTGCCGTGTTCCCGCAGGCGGAGTTCCGTCACCTGGACCCCGACCAGCTCGTCGCCTTCGTGCAACGGGTCGAGGACGCCGGGTACGACCACCTCCTCGCATTCGACCACGTTCTCGGCGCGGACGCCCGCGCCCGGCCGGGCTGGAGTGGGTTCTACGACCACCACGATCCGTTCCTGGAGCCGATCGTGCTGTTCGCGTACCTCGCACACGCGTGCGGCCTCGAGCTCGTGACCGATGTGCTCGTGCTCCCTCAGCGTCAGACCGCGCTGGTGGCCAAGCAGGTGGCGACCTTGGCCCTGCTGGCCCCCGGTCGCATCCGGCTCGGCGTCGGCATCGGTTGGAACGCAGTCGAGTACGAGGCCCTCGGGATCGACTTCGCGGCACGTGCCGCGCGACTCGAGGAGCAGATCGCGCTGCTCCGGCGACTCTGGACCGAGGCGAGCGTGGATCACGCGGGTGTGTCGGACACCGTGCACGCCGCCGGGATCGCGCCGCTCCCGCCGTCTCCGGTGCCGATCTGGCTCGGCTCCGGCACCGATTCCCGCGCCATCGCCCGCGTGGGGAGGCTCGCCGACGGTTGGCTGCCGATGCCGCACGTGCAGCCGGGGGGCGAGTTCGAGGCCGCGTGGCGGGCAGTCCAGTCATCGGCCGCGGAAGCAGGGCGGGACACTGGTGCACTGGGACTGGAAGGGCACATCCGCGCTCGAGCGGACGACGTCGCGCCGGTCGTCGAGGGCGCGGCGCGGTGGCGGGACGCCGGCGCGGACGCCATCGCGATCAACCCGTTGCGCGGGGATGCGCGCTGGCCCGACGGGCACCTCGACGTGCTGCTGCGGGCCGCCGACCTCGTGCGCTGAGCACTGGACGCGACGAACGGGTGGGAGCGACGGTCGCCGCTCCCACCCATCCATCGTGTGGGGCCAGATCTCGGTTCAGCCTCGGAAGAACTGCAGTGCGGACCCGCAGCCGACGCCCTGAATCCAGGTGTTCTGGACTCCCGGCACGTCGGGCGCGATGTCGTGCGCGGACACGATCACGTTCGACCTGAAGGACGGGGTGGCGCCGTCACCGACCCGGAAGAAGTTTGCGTTGAACGCGACGGTGGTGGCGTCGGTGGTCACGGTCTTGGCCGCGTCCGTACCGCAGACGAACCGCTGCGTGGGGTTGAGCGTCATGGAGTTCCAGTGCACTCCCTGCCCGGCCATGCAACCGGAGAGGGGACCCTGGCCGACCGTGTCGGTGCAGCGGAACAGTCCGTTGGCTCGCAGCGCGCCGGTCGACGTGTCGTAGGTGCCGACGCCGGTCATCGCGACCGCGCCGGTCGGTGCGCCGGCGATGTGGGGTGAGAGGAACGCGAACGCGCTGCGGTGGGGAACGCCGGCGCTCGCGCTCGTTGCACCGAGCAGCACTGGAAGCGCGGCGATGACACCGAGCGCCAACAGGGCTACCAGCGCAGCTCGGGGCGTGCGACCGCTCGCGCGGGCGCGTCGAAGCATGATGAACATTTCGTGGTTCTCCTCGTTCAGTGGGGCGGGGGGATGTCGTGCGTACTACGGGCCAGGCATCGACCGGGATTCAATGCACGTACTTCGCGCCGACGTGCGTCGTCGTAGAGTCACGACGAACGGGAGCGCGAGGAGGCACGCAATGACCGTCGGGTACGAAGTCCGCGACGAGATCGCCTACATCTCGTTCAACCGGCCCGAGAAGCACAACGCGCTCCGCGACGAGGACCTCGCGGCACTGGTCGACGCGTTGCGTCGCCTCGATGCCGAGGACGACGTCCAGATCGGGATCCTGTTCGGGCGGGGCCGTTCCTTCTCGAGCGGCGGCGACGTCAACGATCGCCTGCAGCGCTCCATGGACGAAGGCACGACCAGCAACCGGACCACGGAGTACGAAGCGTTCCGCGACTGCGTGAACTGGAAGCCGGTGATCGCGGCGGTGCACGGCTACTGCCTCGGGCACGCCTTGGGTACGGCGTTGTACTGCGACCACCTCGTCGCGGCGCGGGACGCGACGTTCGAGGTGACCGAGATCAAGCTCGGTCTCCCGACGGCGACGTCCATCCCGCGGCTCGGGGGCTCGGCGTTCGCCTGCGACGTCGCCATGACCGGCCGCCGGTTCTCCGCCGAGGAGGCGTGGCACGCGGGCATCGTCACCCGTCTCGTCGACGAGGGTCGCCACGTCGAGGTCGCCGAGGAGCTGGCGCGCCAGATCCTGCAGAATCCCCAGTGGGCGGTGCGCCAGAACGTGCGGGTCCGGCGTACGGTCCTCGCCGAGGAAGCCGCGCGGTACCACGCGCTGCCGGAGGGCTTCGACTGGGCCACGGACGACGCGGCGCGCGACGCGGTCGCCAAGCTGGCGGCGGGTGGCGCCCACGACGCCTGAGACCGTCGCGCACGCCCGAGCGTCCGGCCGACCGGCTGACAATCCGCGGGGTGCTGGTTACGCTCGCGACACGGCCGTCACCGGATGTCCGGGTGGCCCGGAGGAGGAGCCTTGCCGAGCGCACGGGATGCCAAGGAGTGGGCCGCCTCGGGGGGCCTCCACGGGATCGGGAACTCGCTCTACACACCGTTCAGCGGCACCGACGGCGACGCCATCGATCTCGACGCCTACCGCGCGCTCGTGCGGTACTGCGTGGGCGATCTCGGTCACCCGATGCTCTGGCTCACGAGCGGGATCGCCGAGTGGTGGTCGCTCACGATGGACGAGCGCAAGCAGCTGGTCGAGGTCGCGATCGAGGAGGCCCGGGCGATCGCACCCGACACGGTGATCCAGGCGTGCACGAGCGCGGCGGCCGCGAAGGACTGCGTCGAGCTCACCCAGCACGCCGAGGCCGCGGGCGCCGACATCTGCTACCTGCAGACGCCACCCATGGAGGTGCACGGAGGCGAAGGGGTCCTGCGCTACTTCCAGTACGTGGCCGCCCGCACCGACATCGCGCTCGGCATGTTCAACTCGCCGTCGTCGGGCTACGTCCTGACCCCGGAGGACGTGGCCCGCATCGCCACCGAGGTGCCCGCGGTGTGCGCGACGAAAGAAGGAACGCTCGAGCACTGGCGGAGCAAGGCCGCGCACGCGCTGGCACCGGACCTCGTGATCTGGGAGTGCGACGGGATCGTGTACCGCGCCGGCTGGTTACAGCAGGGCATCGTCGGACCTGCACAGCTCGGGACCGCCGGCTACCTGCACGAGATCCCCGACCAGCGGATCCTCACCGACTACTGGAACCTGATCTGGGCCGGTCGACTCGAGGAGGCGATCGAGCACGCGCGCGAGACCGGCCTCGACCGGGTCGTCGAGGAGGTGTCCCACTGGTACATCCGCTACCCCGGGCGCCCCGACTACTTCAGCCACTGGGGTGAGGCGTTCCGGTACGCGGCGACGGTGGTCGGATTGCCGATGGGGGACTACCCGCACTCGCGACCGCCCCAGGCCATCCTGCCCGAGGTCGCGAAGGAGCAGATCCGCGCGCTCTACGAGAGCGTGGGCTTCGCCAAGCAGCTCACGAACGTCTGAGCGAGCGGCGACGCGCTCGGCATCCGAACCCGGCCGCCCTCGCCCGCGTGTCGTCGAGATCTAGGCGAAGTCGCCGAGCGCGTCCCAGAGCTCTTCGGCCCGGATGGCGGCCGACCGGTTGTCGCGGGGCGACTGGGACGAGAGCGGCGTCCGCGGCGCCGCACCGGAGCTGGAGCGAGCGGGCGCGGTCATGGCGAGATAGCGGGTGAGCACCTCGCTCACGGGGTGCAGGAGCGAGGGCGCGATGGTGTCGTCGAAGCTGGGCATCTGATTCGAATCCGTCGGGGGCGGGGGGAGGGAGCACCCATTGTCGCGGCTGGAGCGCTCCCATCACGAAATCGTCCGTCGGGCCGCGAAACTTGAGCCGCCCCACCGGTATCGCCGAGGAACATGGCCCTCACAGGCCGCTCTGCGGAGACTCTCGGGGCAGTCTTGCCCGGTTCTTGAGGTGGTGTAGGGCACGCCTTGAGGTGGCGCTCCATGGTGGCCCGAGTCGTCGAGATGCGG
>DATBBL010000408.1:0-8950 GCA_036271015.1 Acidimicrobiia bacterium | reverse complement strand
CTCGCGGTCATCCCTGAGGGAGAACGGCGGGTAGCCGTAGGAGTTCGGCATCGGCGTCAACATGATGGCGACGTACCGCAGACCGAGGTCCGCGGCCAGCTCGATGTAGGGCACGGGCGGCATCCCGAACACACTGATCGGCTCCAGCCCGAGTCGTTCCACGGGTTCCACCTCGTCGCGCACACGCACGACTTTCAAGGCGACGGCGGCGTGGGCGTCCGCGGCGCAAGGACGTCGGCGCGGCCGTAGTGCCCGGCGGCGTCGAAGTAGCGCTTCGCGTGCAGCGCCTCGCGCAGGTCGCAGTCGGCGACGACCGTGGTCTCCGCGTCGTACGCGGGCCCGGCGATGACGTCGCCGACGGGCGAGACGATGCACGCGCCGCCCCGCCCGAACGTCGCCACGCCGGCGGGGAGCGGCAGCGGGAAGTCGGGCGGGAACGCCGTCGCCGGGATGTACTGCGGCACGCTGACGACGAACGCGCCCGCCTCGATCGCGATGTGGCGGACGGTGGCGATCCAGCCGTCGCTGTCGTCCGCAGTCGGCGCGAGCCAGACCTGCGGCCCGCCTTGGTAGACGGCCCACCGCGCGAGGGGCATCCGGTTCTCCCAGCAGACGAGCCCTCCGACCCGGGTGCCGTCGGGCAGCGCGACGACGTCGAGGTCGTCACCGGCGCCGACGCCGTGGAAGACCCGCTCGTGCATGGTGGGCATCAGCTTGCGGTGCCGGTGCAACACGCCCTCGGCGCCGACGATCAACATCGTGTTGTAGAGGGAGCCGGGACGGGTGTCCTCGCGCTCGTTCACCCCGATCGCGACCGTGACGTCGCGGTTCGCGCACGCGCGGGTGAGCCGGTCGACGAGGGGACCGTCGACGTCGACGCTGGAGGCCCACATCCGCTCCCACAGCTCGTCGCAGCCTTTTGCCCACGTCGCCGCGGGAGCGGCCCAGGCGCCGCTCGGGTACAGCGACACGAAGCACTCGGGGAACACGACGAGCGTGGCGCCCCGGTCGGCCGCCTCGCCGATGAGCTCGACGGACTTCTCGATGGTGGCGTCGGCATCCAGGATCACCGGGGTCGCCTGCACCGCCGCCACCCGGATGGTGTCGAAGCGCGCCACGGACGCAGGCTAGACCTCGACGTCTCCGGTGGCGGGGGCGGCCGCGTCGTACGCTCTGCTGTGCGCGAGTGGCCGGTGGAGTGCGACGTCTCGGACCTCGTCCCGGTCGCCGGCGAGCACGTGCTCCGCGGCGTCGCGTACGCGCCCGACGAGCTCGACCCCGCGGCGCCTCCCGCCGTCGTGTGGTGCCTCCCCGGCGGCCGCTGCACGATCGACTACTTCGACCTCCGCGTCGACGGGCTCGACGGCTACAGCATGGTGCGCGACCTGACCGACCGCGGCGTGCTCGTGGTGTCGCTCGACCACCTCGGCCTCGGTGCCTCCAGCCGGCTCGACGACGTCTGCGTCGTCACGCCCCGGGTGGCGGCGGCCACGCACGACCACGCGGTGCGGGTGTTGAGCGCCCGGTTGCGGGACGGTGATCTCGTCGACGACCTCCCGCCCATCGCGCCGGCGCAGCTGATCGGGCTCGGTCATTCCATGGGCGGCATGGTCATCGTCGTGGAGCAGGCGCGCCACGACACCTTCGACGCGATCGTCGTGCTCGGGCACGGTGCCGACGGCACGTGGGCGGCGCTGACCGACGACGAGCGCCTCCTCATGGACCTGCCCGACGCCGAGCGGGACCGGGCGATGGTCGAGCTCGCCCGGGTGCGGGCGCGCGGGTTGCCGCCGGAGACCGCCCGCCGGGCACCCGCGGGTTCGTTCTTCGAGGCCGACGTGCCGCGTGCCGTCAAGCGGGCGTTCGGGGCGCAGCGGACCGAGCTCCTCTTCAGCTGCGCCTTGAGCACGATGGTGCCCGGTCACACCGACGCCGAGAAGGGGAGCGTCAGCGTGCCCGTGCTCCTGGCGTTCGGTGACCACGACCTCACCGACGACTTCGAGGCCAACGCGGCGCGGTACCGCGCGAGCAAGGACGTCACCCTCTTCGTGCTCCCCGGATCCGCCCACTGCCACAACCAGGCGGAGACGCGCGCGCTGCTCTGGGCGCGGATCGCAGCGTGGATCGGCGCGTTGCCGACCTGAGGCTCGGACGACGCGCCGTACAGTGCGGGACATGAGCGAGGGCGTGGCACCCGTCGACGTCGAGCACGCGATCCTGCTGGTGATGGACTTCCAGGCCGGCATCGTCGAACGGGTGGCGGACGCCGAGGCGCTGCTCGGCCGCGTGGCCGGCGCCATCGCGACCGCGCGCGCTCGGGGGGTGGCGGTCGGATACGTACGGGTGGCGTTCGAGGACGCCGACTACGACGCGGTGCCGCCGACCAACAAGATCTTCGCCCGCCTGGCCGACGGGCGCGTGAACCGCGCCGACTCGCCGGCGACCGCGGTGCACGACCGCCTGGCTCCGGAGCCGGGCGACATCGTCGTGCGCAAGACCCGGGTCGGCGCGTTCTCGACCACCGACCTCGACGCGCAGCTGCGGACGCGCGGGATCTCCACCCTGGTGCTGGCCGGGATCAGCACGAGCGGCGTCGTGCTGTCGACGGTGCGTGACGCCGCCGATCGCGACTACCGGATCGTCGTCCTCGCCGACGGCTGCGCCGACTTCGACGCCGAGGTGCACGACGTGCTGCTGGGCAAGGTGTTCCCGCGCCAGGCCGACGTGGTGAAGGTCGCCCAGCTGGACGAGCTGCTCACGGTCGCCTGACCTGCGACCGCGGGGGTCCGCCGGTGGTCAGGCGCGCACGATGGCCAGCACACCGGCGACGCCGGCGATGGCCAGGACCGCCGGTCGCAGGTTCCGCCCGTGCAGGCGCGGCCGGATCGGGAGGCTGAGCAGGAGCCCGAGGCCGTAGCTCGGCATGAGCGACAGTCCGAGGAGCACCTGCCACCCCTGTAGCTGGGAGCCGACCGTCAGCCCCACCAGGGTCACGAGCGTGCCGATCGTGAACTGGGTCGCGAGCGTCGACCGCAGGACGGGGGGCGGATCGTTCTGGTACAGCAGGGCGAGCGGTGGTCCCTCGATCGCCGCCGCGGTGCCCATCACGCCGACCGCGACGCCGGCACCGGTCGCGGTGGCCGGGTTCACGCCCGGATGGAGGTGCGCGGCGAGCAGGCTCACGACGACGGCGACGATCACGACCGAGCCGATCACCACCGCGAGCACCTCGCTCGAGACGAGCGCGACCACCGCGACCCCGAGCGCGGTGCCCGGGAGGCGTCCCAGCAGCAGGAACCAGTTGCCCCGCCAGTCCACGTGGGCGCGCTCGGTGACCGCCATGGTCACGACCATCGGGAAGCTCGGGAGCACCATTGCGCCGGGCAGCGCCGCGGGCACCACCAGCGCGACGACGGGGACCGCGAGCAGGTTGCCGCCGAACCCGACGACGCCCTGCACCGTCGCCGCCAGCGCCACAGCCGTCGCGATGACGAACCAGTCCGCCACCGAGACGTGCACGGGGGAGCGCTCAGCGCGCCGCGGTGAAGAGGAAGACGCCGACGTGCACGTCGGCGGGGTCGCAGTTGACGATGTTGGTGGTGAGCCGGACGCGGTCGCCCTCCTCGATGGCCACGATCGCTCCTCGTGCTCGGCGGCCCGGCGAACCTATCGCCGGGCCGTCGGACCTCACCATGTCGGTGTGGTCCGTCTCCACTACGTTCTGGCGTCGTCGGAACGACCGGACGAGGGGACGGGGGAGCGATGCCTGCACAGCTGAAGCCCACGGGTGGTCTGGAGGGTTGCGGGGTGCTCGTCACCGGTGGGGGCACCGGCATCGGCGCCGCCTGCGCCCGGGTGGCCGCGGCCGACGGCGCCGCGGTCACGATCTGCGGACGCACCGAGGCGACCCTGAGCGCGTCGGCGGAGCAGATCGCGGGGGCCGCCGAGCACGGCGGCAGCGTGCGCTACGTGATCGGCGACGTCACCGACGAGGACGACGTCAAGCGCATCATGGCGGCCGCCGCCGAGCCCACCGGCACCCTCGATGGCGTCGTCGCCAATGCGGGCGGTGGCGGCGGCCTCGCGCCGCTCGGGCTGCAGACGGTCGAGGATTTCGAGCGTGTGCTGCTGCTGAACGCCACCGGGACCTTCCTCACCGCCAAGCACTCGATCCCGCTCCTCGTCGAGTCGAGAGGGTCCTTCGTCGGCATGTCGTCGTTCGCGGGCGCCACCACCCATCGGTACTTCACGGGGTACACCGCGGGGAAGGGTGCGCTCGAGCAGGTGGTGCGGAACGCGGCCGACGAGTACGGCGCGCTCGGCGTGCGCTTCAACGCCGTCCGGCCCGGCTTCATCACCACCGAGATCATGGAGAACATCTCGCGCGACGGTTCAACGTACGCGAGCTACATGGAGAACACGCCCCTCGGTGACGTCGGCGCGCCGGAGGACGTGGCGAACGTCGTGCGCTTCCTGCTCGGCCCCGAGTCGAAGTGGGTCACCGGGCAGATCATCAACATCGACGGCGGGAACTCCCTCCGGAGCGGGCCCGACTACGGTGAGATCGTCGTGATGATGCACGGCGCCGCCGCGATCCCCGGCGGCGCGGAGGGCTGATGGCCGAGATCGTCGTCGTCGGCGGCGGGCTCGTCGGGCACTGCTCGGCGATGCTGCTCGCACGCGACGGGCACACGGTGAGCGTGCTCGAGCGCGACCCCGAGCCGCCGCCCCGCTCGGCCGACGCGGCGTGGAACGAGTGGACGCGGCGCGGGGTCAACCAGTTCCGCATGCTCCACTACTTCCTGCCCCGGTTCCGCGCCATCCTCGAACGCGACCTGCCCGCGGTCGCGGCCGCGCTCGACGCCGACGGGGCACTGCGCTTCAATCCGCTGGAAGTGGTGCCCGAGCAGGTCAGCGGTGGGCGGCGCGACGGCGACGAGCGCTACCAGGCGTTGACCGGGCGGCGGCCGGTGGTCGAGGCCGCGATCGAGCGCGTCGTCGCCGCCACGCCGGGCGTCACCGTGCACCGCGGCGTTGCGGTGCGCGGGGTCCTCACCGACTCCGCGCCGCGCGCGAGCGCACTCCCGCACGTCACGGGGGTCGTGACCGACGACGGCACCGAGCGCCGCGCCGACCTGGTCGTGGACGCCGGCGGTCGGCGGTCGGCCGCCCCGGTGTGGCTCGACGCCATCGGCGCCCGTCCGGTCCGCGAGCAGCGGGACGACTGCGGGTTCGTGTACTACGCCCGGCACTTCCGGTCCGCCGACGGCTCGCTGCCGCCCCTCTTCGGGCCGCCGCTACAGCCGTACGACTCGGTGTCGACGTTGACGCTGCCGGCCGACAACGGCACCTGGGGCGTCGGGCTCATCACCAGCGCACGCGACACGCCGGTCCGGCGGTGCCGGGACGTCGACACGTGGACGGAGGTCGTCGGGTCGTTCCCACTCGTCGCGCACTGGATCGATGCCGAGCCGATCACCGACGTCGCGGTGATGACCGGCATCGAGGACCGTCAGCGTGAGTTCGTCGTCGACGGCGTCCCGGTGGCCACCGGCCTCGTCCCGGTCGGGGACGCGTCGGCGTGCACGAACCCTTCCGTCGGTCGAGGGTGCACGATCGGATTGATACACGCGGAGGCGTTGCGCGACCTCGTGCGCGAGCACGACCTTGCGGACGCGCTCGGCGTCGCCGTGGCCTGGGACGACATGACGCGCCGGCGGGTGGCGCCGTTCGTGCGGGAGACGTTGCACTTCGACCGTCACCGTCTCGCCGAGATCGACGCGCACCGCGACGGGCAGCCGTACGAGACCGACGACGAGGAGTGGCTGCTCGGCGAGGCGTTCGCCGCCGCGTCGGGACGCGATCCCGACGTCCTGCGGTCGTACCTCGAGACGAATGCGCTCTACGAGTCGCGTGAGGGCGTGCTGGCGCGGCCGGGACTCGCCGATCGGGTGCGCGAGCTCGCCCGCACGCCCGGCGATCCCTTGCCGGGCCCGTCCCACGCCGAGCTCACCTCGCTGCTCAGCCCCTGACGCCGCCACCCGGTGCCGCCGTCGGCGGGGTCGGCGGCGCCAGCGTGGTGGAGGTCGTGGTCGTGGTGGAGCCCGGCGGGGCGGTCGTGGTGGAGGAGGGAGTCTCCGCGACCTCGGCCGGCATCGACGTCGTGGTGGTCGCGCGCGTCGTGGTGCTCGGGCCGGCCGCCGGCGCCCCCGTGGTCGGGGTGCTCGACGGCGACGGGCCGCCGCTGCCCGTGGCGACGACGTTGGCCGCGGGCATGGCGCCGTTCCCGTCGGCGGGCGACGGCGACGACGCCCCGGAGGTGACGACCACGGTCTCGCGTTGCGAAGGCTGGTCGGACCCCCGGTCGGCGCTGAACCCGAGCGCGACGCCGGCGAGCACCGCGTCGCCGACGACCAGCGCCGCCAGCGACATCCGCGCCCGGCGACCGCGCATCACCCGGTCCGCCGTGCCGTGCGATCCGGGTGTGCCATCGGCGTCGCCTCCGGAAGGAGTTCCGCCCGTTCGACCTCTCGCGATCGTACCGACTGCGCGCACCTCCTCCGACCGCGACCTTCGAACGCGCGCCGGGAGGCAGCCTCAGCGGACCTCGAGCGTCATCGCGACGGTGTGGTCGGCACGGACGGCGGCGAGGTCGGCGCCGTCGTCGGTCGGGGAGCCGGTGAGCCAGAACCGGCGGTTCGCGTAGTGCGGCGCGCGGGCGCGGTACGACACCGACCGCCACTCCCGCGCACCCCGGCGGCGGGCGAGCTCCGCCAGCAGCACCGCGGTGAGCGGGCCGTGCACGACCAGGTCGGGGTAGCCCTCGACACCGGTCGCGTACGGGTGGTCGTAGTGGATCCGGTGGGCGTTGGCGGTGACGGCGGAGAAGCGGAAGAGCAGCACCGGATCGGCGATCCGGGCCTCGACCCATGCTGCGTCGGGGGCGTCGTCGCGCTCGGGCCCCGGCGGGGCCACCGCCGCCGCCTCCCGGAACACGAGGTCCTGCTCCTCCTCGATGCAGAGCTCGCCCTGCTGGGCCACCGTGTGCCCGACGGTGACGAGCCAGAACCGGCCGCTGCCGCCTTCCTTGAGCTCGGCGCGCACGATCCGCGAGGTGCGTTCCGCCTCGGTGTCGAGCACGAGCGGTCGCTCGACGCGCACCCGACCGCCGACCCACATGCGCTGTGGGAACGCCTCCATCTCGGGGCGTCGGCGCGGGTGCCCGTCAGGCCCGAGCGCGGCGGTCGGCGCGAGCGGGAGGAACGCGGCCCAGTGCCAGAGGAGCGGGAGCGCGCCGGTGTCGAGCACCGTCGGCTCGGCGTCGATGCACGCCGCCACCCGCTCGGCCTGCTCGCGCGTCACCGTGGCGTGCGCGACATCGACGAAGCCCGCGTCGGCGAGGGTGGGCGCGGCGCCGCTCACGCCGTCTCCATTCGGCGCTCGCTGCTCGCCGGGGTACCCGGCTCGCGGACCCTCACGCGCTGATCGGCACCGCGCTGGCGACGATCCCGTCGTCGTGGAGGCGGCCGATCTCGGTCGGCGAGAGCCCGAGCACCGTGTCGAGCACCTCGTCGGTGTGCATGCCCAGCAGGGGCGCCGGCGCGGGTGGGAGCGGGGGATCGACCGGGAACCGAAGGGGCGATGCCGGCGTCAGCAGCGCGCCGATGCCGGGGTGGTCGATCTCCCCGAACACCGGGTTCACCGGTGACGCCCGCCAGTCGTCGTCGAGGAGCTGGGTGAACGTCTGGTACGGGCCCCAGCACACGCCGTGCTCGTCGAGCGCCTTGCGCACCTCGTCGAGGCTGCGGGACTCGAACCACGGCTTGAGCAGCGCGGCGATGCCGTCGCGGGCGCGGTAGCGGTCCTCCTCCTTGCGGAAGTCGGCGTCGAAGGCGCGTTCCATGGGTGGCAGGTGCTCCTCGATCCCGGTGGCGCGCACGAGTGTGTGCCACTGGTTGAGGCTGATGGCGACGACCATGACCCGTCGGCCGTCGCGCGTCGCGAAGTCACGCCCGAACGCGCCGTACATGTCGTTGCCGAGCGGCGGCCGATTCTCGTGCGTCACCTCGGCCTGCGCGAGGAAACCGAGGTTGGCGACCATGGTGAAGGCGACGTCGGCCAGCGACAACTTCACCAGCTGCCCCTCGCCGGTGACGCGACGGTGGCGTTCCGCCGCGAGCATGCCGATCACCGCGTTGAGCCCGGTGGCGATGTCCCACGCGGGGAGCGCGTTGTTCACCGGGAACAGCGAACCGACCGGCCCGGTGGCGGTGGCGATGCCCGAGGCGGCGTTGACCGTGTAGTCGACCGCCGTCGTCTCGTCGGGGTTGCCGACGATGTTGAGGTAGACGAGGTCGGCGCGCCGCTCACGGAGCCGGGTGTCGGCCAACCAGCCCGACTCGGGGAAGTTGGAGAGGAAGATGCCGGCGTCGTCACCGGGCGCGGTGATGAGCGTCGTCGCCAGCTCCCGCCCCGCGGCGCTCGAGAGGTCGATGGCGATCGACCGCTTCCCCTTGTTCAACCCGGCCCAGTAGAGGCTGACACCCTCCTCGGTGACCGGCCAGCGCCGGTAGTCGAGCCCGCCACCGATGGTGTCGAAGCGGATGACGTCGGCGCCGAGTTGGGCCAACGTGAGCCCGCCGAGCGGTGCGGCGACGAACGCCGATCCCTCGATGATCCGCAGTCCCGAGAGCAGCTCCATGCGGCACACAGTACGGTGCCACTGATGGAGAAGCTGCTGTTCCTCTTCCACCGCAAGGACGGCCTGAGCCGGGACGAGTTCTTCGAGCACTACCTCGACGTGCACGCCCCGCTCGGACTGCGTGTCACCCGCACCATGGACGGCTACACCGTCAACCTGGTCGACACCGAGGGTGGCGACGTGCCCGACGCGATCACCGAGGTCTGGACCGCGTCGGCGAAGAACTTCTTCGACCCGGCGCAGTCGTTC
>DATBBL010000407.1:0-8035 GCA_036271015.1 Acidimicrobiia bacterium | reverse complement strand
AGCGCGACGAGGGGCCGAGCTGGGTGGTCGACGGCGTCGAGCTCGGGTTCGCCAAGGGCGGCGGTGTCGTCGACCACGACGGGGGCAAGATCCCGTTCCTCGACTCTTCCGACAAGGGGATGGACTGGGTCCACCCCGGCGCGTGGGACGTGGACGCGCGCCTCGCGGTCATGGACGAGTGCGGCATCCACGCTCAGGTGCTGTTCCCGAACGCGGTGGGTCTCGGTGGTCACCGCCTCAACACCACGGTGACGGACGAGGCGCTGCGGATGCTGTGCGTCGAGATCTACAACGACGCCATGGCCCAGATCCAGGAGGAGTCGAACCGTCGCTTCCTCCCCATGCCCGTCATGCCCGCGTGGGACGTGGAGAAGTGCGTGAAGGAGACCGAGCGCTGCGCGGGCCTCGGGCTGCGCGGCGTCAACATGACCTCCGACCCGCAGGACCTCGGCTCCCCCGACCTCGCCAACCGCGGCTGGGACCCCTTCTGGCAGGTGTGCGCGGACCTTCACATGCCGGTGCACTTCCACATCGGCTCCAGCAACACCGCCATGGACTTCTACGGCAACTACTTCTGGGAATCGCAAGACGAGTACGTCAAGCCCGCGATCGGCGGGGCGATGCTGTTCCTCAACAGCGCCCGTGTCGTGATCAACACCGTGTTCGCCGGGATCTTCGACCGGTTCCCCGCGCTGCAGATGGTCGCGGTCGAGAGCGGCGTCGGCTGGGTCCCGTTCATCCTCGAGACGATGAACTACGAGCTCCTCGAGAACGCGCCGGAGCACGCCGCCGCGCTGTCGAAGCTGCCGTCGGAGTACTTCAGGTCGAACTGGCACGCCACCTTCTGGTTCGAGGAGCACCAGGGTGACGTCCAGGGGCTGCTCGACAAGGTCGGTGACGATCGCGTCTTGTTCGAGACCGACTTCCCCCACCCGACGTGCCTCTACCCGTCACCGCTCGAGACGGTGGCCGACAAGATGGGCGCGCTGCGCCCGGAGACCCGGCGCCGGGTCATGGGTGAGAACGCCGCCCGCCTGTACCGGCTCTAGACCATCTTCCCGGTCACCCGGCGGTCGGTGCGGCGCGCTTGTCCCACCCGTGGAAGGGCGCGTGGTCGCCCGCGTCCCACTTGTCCCGCAGCCCGGGGGCGCTGAGGTCCCAGTCGGGGCGGATCTCGCTCGACGCCGCGCGCAGGTCGTGGCGCAGGTCATCGATCGACGGGCGTCCCCAGAACCAGTAGCCGTTGTAGACGCTGTGGACGACGAGCCCGGGCTTGAGCACCAGCGTGTGCGGGATCATCGGGTTGTGCTCGGGGTCGGTGTACTCCTGGATGTCGAGGTCCTGCTGGATGATGCGGCCGGGATCGGAGAGGAAGGTCCACTGGGCGCCGACCGACGCGCGGAACTCCTGGAGCTCGTGATGCTCGTCGGTGGAGATCGTGACGATCTGCGTGTACGCCACCGCGATCTTGGGATAGAACGCGGCGAGCTCGAGGTGTTGCTGGTGCTCCTTCGGGCAGTAGTGACCGCGTGACAGCGTGAGGATCAGGGGATCGTGGCCCTGCAGCTCACTGAGCGTGCGGGGGACGTCCGTGTGATCGGGGAGCTCGTAGTCCGGGAACGTGCCGCCGGGCGCGATGTCGGAGCGCATCGCGGGAGTCTTTCACGTCGAGGCGGGGGCGACGACCTGCCGGCCACCGTCCTTGTCGCCGGCGCGCATGTCACGGCGGAGCGCCTTGAGCGCGGCGGCGACGATCTCCGAGAAGGTCGGGAACGGTTGGATCGTGTCGCGTAGCACGCCCAGCGGAACGCGGGCGCGGATCGCCAGCGTGACCTGCTGCTGCCATTCGCCCGCCTCGGGTCCGAGGGCGTACGCGCCGGTGATGCGGTCGCCGTCGCTGAGCACGGTCAGGAAGCCGTTGGATTGGGCGTAGGCGTGGGTGTACGTCGCGGTCCGGGCCACGCCCGCGAGGTGCGCGGTGCCCCGGTAGCGGTCCTCCGTGGCACCGACCGAAGCCGCCTGCGGGTCGGTGAAGGTGACACGCGGCACCGCGTCGTAGTTGGCGGCGCGGGGCTCCCCGAGGATGTTGTCGGCGACGACCTCGCCCTCGTACTCGCCCATGTGGGTCAACGGCCAGATGCCGGTGACGTCACCGATCGCCCAGACGCCGTCGCCCGCGCGCATGTGCGCGTCGACCGGAATGCCGCCCGGGTCGGCTCGGACACCGACCGACTCGAGACCCAGTCCGCTCACGCGGGGGCGACGGCCGGTGGCCACGAGCAGGCGATCACCGCGCAGCTCTCGACCATCGTCGATCTCGAGCACGAACTCGTCGCCGTCCCGTCGCGCGCCGCTGGCGTTCACGCCGAGCACCAGCTCGATGCCGTCGCGACGGAGCGCTTCCCCGAGCGCCTCGCCCAGGGGCGCGGCCTCACGCGGCAGCACGTGGTCGGCGACCTCCACCAGCGTCACGTCGCTGCCGAGCCGATGGATGGCCTGCGCCAATTCGACGCCAGCCGACCCGCCGCCGAGCACGAGGAGGCGCGGTGGCACCGATTTCAGCCCGGTGGCGTCGCGTGTGCCCCAGACCCCTTCGAGCTCGCGCAGTCCGGGGACGGGCGGGGAGGCCGGATCGGAGCCGGTCGCGACCACGACGTGCCGGGCCGTGTAGCGCGTTCCGTCGACCTCCACCGTGCCGGGCCCGGCGAGGCGGCCGGTGCCCCGCACGAGGTCGATCTTGCGGTCCGCCAGCCAGCGCTCCCCGCCGGCGTCCGAGTAGCCCGAGACCATGAAGTCGCGCCAGGCAAGTGCCGCCTCCACGTCGACCGACGCGCTCGCGCCGATGTCGCGCGCCGCCTGCACCGCTTCACCCGGGCGCAGCAGCGTCTTCGACGGGATGCACGCCCAGAACGAGCACTCGCCTCCGACCCGCTCCCGTTCCACGACCGCCACCCGGAGGCCGCCGTCGGCCAGCGCGCCGGCGCAGTGCTCCCCGGGCGCGCCGGCCCCGAGGACGATGACGTCGTAGTCGGTCCCGGCCCGGGTGCTCGTCATGGTGACCTCCGGTGCGTGTGCGTCGCCACAGGTGCCCAGCATGTGCTCCCGCGGGTGCGATCGCGCCCGTGGGGATCCCTGGTCCGGGCGCGACCTACGCCGGTGCGGTCCGGCGGTCGGCGCCCGCGAGGGCGTCCTGCAGGCCCTTGCGGGAGACGATCCCGAGCTTGGTGAACACCTTCCGCAGGTGCCATTCGACGGTCCGGGCGCTGATGTAGAGCTCGGTCCCGATCTCCGAGTTCGTGCGTCCGTCGCGGGCGAGCCGAGCGATGTGCGCCTCCTGGGGGGTGAGCTGGTCGCGGGTGTCGTCGCTGCGTTTGCGCACCTTCTCGCCCGTGGCCAGCAGCTCGCGGCGGGCGCGCTCGGCGAATGCCTCCATGCCGATCCCCGCGAGCAGCTCGTGCGCGGTCCGCAGCTGCTCACGTGCGTCGACGCGTCGATGCCGGCGGCGCAGCCACTCGCCGTAGAGGAGCTGCGCGCGGGCGAGCTCGGGACGGAGCGGGGTGCTGCTGAAGCGATGGACGGCTTCCTGATAGCAGGCTTCGGCCTCCTCGTCGTCGCTCAGGAGGGCTCGCGAGCGCGCTTCGACGCCGAGGGACCAGTCGCTGTGGGCCGCCCGGGTGGCGTCGGCCAGCCGCTCGAGCGCGGCCATGCCCAGGTGGGTCTGCCCGGTCCTGACACTCGCTTCGATGAGCTCGGGGAGCGCCCAGGTGGAGATGAAGAGCCCGGCCGTCTCGTCGCTCGCGATCGTCGCCGCGGTCAGCGCCGCTTCGTAGCGGCCGAGGCCGTTGTCGACGACCGCGGTCGCCCAGCGCGCGAGCTGGACCCCGAGTCCTTCACCGCGGGCGACGGCGTCCTCGATCGTCGCGTCGGCGAGCACCGAGGACTCGTCGTCGCGGCCGCGGAACGCCGCCAGCAACATGGCGCCGTACGGCGAGATGAGCGTTCCCGTGGCTTCCCTGACCGCGTCGTCCTCCGCGCTGAGTGCTTCCGCGACCTCGAAGTCGCCCGACCACGCGGCGATCATCCCCTGTCCGTTCAACGCGATCGACAGGAGCCCGAGCGCGCCGGCGTCACGAGCGAGCTCGATCTGGCGTGAGCTCACCGCGTCCCAGCCGTCGAAGTCCCAGAGCGTCACCGCGGCCGACGACGCCAGGACACCCCACTGGAGCCACTGCTCACCGGAGACCTTCTCGTCCCGAAATGCCCGCACCGCCTCGCGGAGGGTGGGCGTGGCCGCGGCGCGCCCTTCGACGACGAGCCGCGCGAGCCCGTCCAGCAGCAGGTCGTTCGGCCGGAGCTCGTGGTCGGGCGCGGGGGCCGCTCTCGCCGCGCGGGAGACCTCGCGCACGTCGGCGTCGGCCAGCCGGCCCGCGAACAGCGCCGCGCCCCAGGCGTCGAGATAGGTCTCGCGGGCGAGCCCCGGATCGAGTGGCTCCAGGCGTCGGGCCGCCTGCAACAGCCGCGCCGGTGCCTCGCGCCCCGCGCTCGACGCCGAGGCCACCCGGCCGCGCAAGAGTTCGACGCGGGCGCGCCCGAACTCGTCCAACGGACGGGATTCGACCGCGGCCAACAGCGCGACCGCGGCGTCGAACGCGCCGGCATGGACGTTGCACTGCGCCGCCGCCAGCAGCCGCTCCACCCCGTCGGCCGGATCGGTGGTCAGGTTCGCCGATCGCTCCAGGAACGCGGCCGCGGCCGCGAGCCCGCCGCGCGCCTGCGCCCGGCCCGCGGCGCGCGCCAGCGCGGCCGCGACCTCGTCGTCGGGCCCCGAGGTCGCCTGGGCGCGATGCCAGGCCCAGCGATCGGGGTCGGCGTCCGGGTCGGTGGCGATCGCGAGCGCGCCGTGCGCGGCGCGCCGATCGGACGCCGATGCCGACCGGTAGAGCGCCGAGCGCACGAGCGGGTGGCGGAACCTCACCCGGGTCCCGATCTGGAGGAGCTGCTCGCCCGCCGCCGGCACCGCTGCTTCGCGTCCGATGCCGAGCGTCTCGGCGGCCCGCCACACCAGGGGCGCGTCACCGACGGGGTCGGCCGCCGCCACCAGCATCAGCTGCTGCGTCGCCTCGGGCAGCCCACCGATTCGTCGCAGGTAGTGCTCCTCGAGGTGATCCGGAAGATCCCGGGCGTCGGGCAGCGCGAAGCCACCGGCCAGCTCGGCGCTCCCCATGCCGCGCGGCAGCTCCAGCAGCGCGAGTGGGTTGCCGCCGGTCTCCTCGATGATCCGGTCGCGGACGCGGTCGTCGAGTCGACCCCGGACGACCGTCGCGAGCAGGGCACGGGCGTCCTCGTCGGCGAGCCCGCCGAGCGAGAGCTCCGGCAGATCCTCGAGCTGACGCTCGGTGCTCGGCGTACGGAGCGCGAGCACCATCGCCACCGATTCGGCGGCCAGGCGACGGGCCACGAACCCGACGATCTGACCCGAGACCGTGTCGAGCCACTGAGCATCATCCACCAGGCACAGCAGGGGTCGCCCCGCCGCCGCCAGCGCCAGCAGGCTGAGCGTCGCGAGCGCCACCAGGAAACGGTCGGGAGCCGCGCCCGACGAGAGACCGAACGCGATGCCCAACGCGTCCTGTTGCGGCGGGGGAAGATCGGTCAGCCGGTCGAGCAACGGCGCGCAGAGCTGATGCACACCCGCGTAGGGCAGCTCCATCTCCGACTCGATCCCCGCGATCTGCACGACCCGGTACCCGGAGGCCTGCCGTGCGCAGTACCGCAAGAGCGCGGTCTTCCCCACGCCGGCCTCGCCCCGGATGACGAGGGCTGCGCTCTCCCCGGTGTGGACGGTCTCCAGCAACCGGTCGAGCACCTGGCGCTCTCGGGTCCGGCCCTGGAACGCCGGGAGACGGGGGGAGGCCATGGAACCCGAAATGGTAAGAACCAGGGGCGGCCCCGGGCAAGCCCCTGGTGCGATCGGTGCCGGCCTCCGCGCACAGTGACGGCATGGCCACACTGCCTGCCGACGGGACGGACACGAACCGCGTGGCGATCGTCACCGGTGGTGCACGCGGGGTCGGCCTCGAGATCACGCGCACCCTCGCCGGCCGCGGGTTCGCCGTCGTCCTCAGCTACGCGGCCGACCAGGCCGCGGCCGAAGCCGCGGTCGAGGAGGTGCTGGCCGCGGACGGCGTTGCGCTCGCGGTGCGGGCCGATGTCGCCGACGAGCTCGACGTGGCGAGGCTGTTCGGGGAGACGACCGAGGCGTTCGCGGAGATCGACGTGGTCGCGCACGCAGCCTCCCAGCTGGCGCTCGGTCACGACGAGTCATTCGGCGGCTCCGACGCGCAACAGTGGAACGACATCCATGGCGCGTTCGTGGTCAATCAGCAGGCCGCGCGCCAGGTTCGCCGCGGGGGCACGATCGTGAACGTCTATGCCGAGCAGCTCGTCTGCCCGACGCCGGCCATCGGCACGCGGAGCAATGGCGCCATCGGGGTGATGACGCGCGCACTCGCCCGCGAGCTCCACGAACAGGACGTGACGATCAACGCGGTCGCGTACCGGCCCGACGGTCCCGAGGCACCGACCGCGGTGGCGGCGATCGTGTGGTTCCTCGTCAGCGGCGACGCACGTAACCTCAGCGGCCACGTGATCCACGTCGACGGCAACGCCGCCTAGATGGGCGAGCAACCCACGGAGGCCGACATGAGCAGCACCGACGAGACCGGTACGCCGAAGGGCTACCTGGCGCACTGGCGGGGAATGAAGCGGATCCTCGTCGCCACGGACGGTTCGGTCTCGGCTGCCGACGCCATCGGCTTCGCAGTCGATTTCGCCTCGGCGCGGCAGGCGGAGCTCACGTTCGTCCACGTCGTACCGACGGTCGAGTTCTTCGCGACCACGGGCGTCGACGACGTTCACGGAGCAGCACCGCACCGGCCCACCGAGCACGACCATGCGCTCCTCCGCGACGCCGCGTCGCTCGCGGCCGAGCAGGGCGTGACCGCCACCACCGTCCTCTTGGGCGGCTCGACCGCCGAGGAGATCGTGGCTCACGCCGAGGCATCCGACGCCGACCTGATCGTCATCGGCTCGCGCGGCCACGGGCCCGTCGCCAGTGCGCTGCTCGGCAGCGTTGCGCTCGGCGTCCTGCACGCGTCGAAGCAACCGGTGCTCGTCGTGCGGTGCGCGATGCCGCCGCATTCGCCGGGGACCGCACGGGATGCGGCCAGGGCGACGGCGTGAGCCGGCTGCCGATCGCGGACTACGCACTCTTGTCCGACTGCCGCTCTGCGGCACTCGTGGGCCGCGACGGCTCGGTCGACTGGCTGTGCTGCCCGCGCTTCGACGACGCATCGGTGTTCGGTCGCCTGCTCGACGACACGGCCGGGTTCTGGTCGATCCGACCTGCCGCCTTGCGCTACGAGACGAGCCGCCGGTACGTGGACGACACCTTGGTCCTGACGACCACGTTCACCACCGCGGGCGGTTCGGTGACCCTCACCGACGCGCTGGCGGTGGGGCGCAACGAACGAGGTCATGATCTCGGTGCCGACTCGGTCGGGGCCCTGCTGCGCCGGGTCAGCGGCGTCGAGGGGTCGGTCGACCTCGAGCTGGTCTACGAACCGCGGCCCGAGTACGGCCTCGTCTCACCACTGCTGCAATTGGTGGACGGTGGCATCACGGCGCGCGGCGGGGCCGACGTGCTGGCGCTGTCCTCCTCGATCCCGCTCGACACCGACGAGTTCACGGCCCGCGCCGCGTTCACGGTCGATGCCGGCGATGCGCAATCGTTCGCCCTGCAGCACCGCAGCACCTCGCAGGAGCCGCCCCGCCTCTGGACCGAGACGGAGATCCGGGATCGGCTCGCCGACACCGCCGAGGCGTGGCGCACCTGGTCGAGCCTGCACCAGAGCTACGAGGGTCCGTGGACCGACCTCGTGCGCACGAGCGGTCGGGTGCTCTACGGGCTGACGTACTTCCCCACTGGCGCGATCGTCGCCGCGCCGACCACCTCGCTGCCGGAGACGGTCGGCGG
>DATBBL010000406.1:0-22406 GCA_036271015.1 Acidimicrobiia bacterium | reverse complement strand
GTGGTGGGCGCGGGCGGTGGCGGGGGCGGGAGGCACCCGGCGAGCACCACGGCGCCCAACGCCACGGCCACGAGCAGGAGGAGACCACGGCGCATGGGGTGGGTATCGGCAGGCGGGGGGCGAAATCTTGAAGTGAGGTGGCCGGAAGGCGCGCCCCTACGATGAGCGCCCGATGTCACCGCTGTTCGGCTCGATCCCCAGCCCCTCGAGCGGGAACCTCGGCCCCTTCCACCTGTACGGCGTGATCCTCGCCGTCGGCGTGCTGGTCGCGGTCTATGTGGCCGAACAACGGTGGCGCCACCGCGGGTACCCGCGCGACGGCATCTACGACATCTCGTTCTGGGTCGTCATCTGGGGTGTGATCGGTGCGCGCCTGTACCACGTGATCACCGACTACGAGCTGTTCGAGCACGATCCGTGGCGCGCGTTCCAGATCTGGCGCGGGGGCCTCGGCATCTGGGGCGCGGTGATCGGCGGGGCGATCGCGGTCGTCGTGATCACCCACCGCCGCAAGATGCCGACGCTCGCGGTGATGGACTGCATGGCGCCCGGCATCGTGCTCGCGCAGGCGATCGGCCGGTGGGGCAACTACTTCAACCAGGAGCTGTTCGGGAAGCCGTCGACGCTCCCGTGGGCGCTGGAGATCGCGCCGTCGCACCGACCGAGCGGGTACCTGCAGTACTCGACGTTCCAACCGACGTTCCTCTACGAGTCGCTCGCGTGCCTGGCGATCTTCGGCGTGCTGCTGCTCGTCGAGAAGCGCGCGTCGTTGAAGCTCGGTCAGACGTTCGCGCTCTATGTCGTGCTCTACACGTTTGCACGGTTCTGGTTCGAGAACCTGCGCATTGATCCCGCGCACGAGATCGCGGGCATGCGGCTGAACGCGTGGGTGTCGATCCTGGTGTGTCTGGCCGCGATCGCGTGGTTCGTGTGGCTCGGGCGGCACCGTCCACCGCAGCGTCGCCCGGGCTACCGGGAGGAGGCAGGCGCGCCCGTTCCCGCCGACGGCGTGTCCTAAGGTGATCCGGCCCGTCCCCCAACGGAGAGACCCCTGATGACCGAGACGCTCAGCCCCCCGAACGTCGGCGTCGCGGCCCGGGCCGTCGACGCGTCCAAGGTCTACGGCAGCGGCGAGGCCGAAGTTCGCGCGCTGAACAACATCAGCGTGGCGTTCCAGACCGCGCGCCTCACCGCGATCATGGGGCCATCCGGCTCCGGGAAGTCGACGCTCCTGCACTGCATGGCCGGGCTGGACCGCCTCACCAGCGGCCAGATCTACCTGGGCGACACCGATATCAGCCACGCCAGCGAGAAGGAGCTCACGCTCATCCGGCGCGACAAGCTCGGGTTCATCTTCCAGGCCTACAACCTCATCCCCACGCTCAACGCGCTCGAGAACATGACGCTGCCGATGTCGCTGGCCGGCACCAAGCCCGACCCGGCCTGGCTCGACACCATCGTGCAGACGGTTCGGCTCGGCGACCGCCTCAAGCACCGTCCGTCCGAGCTCTCGGGTGGTCAGCAGCAGCGGGTGGCGGTCGGTCGTGCGCTGCTCAGCCGGCCCGAGATCGTGTTCGCCGACGAGCCCACCGGCAACCTCGACTCCCGCTCCGGCGCCGAGATCCTCACGTTCATGCGCAAGGCGGTCGACGACCTCGGCCAGACCATCGTGATGGTCACCCACGACCCGATCGCGGCCGGATACGCCGACCGGGTCGTCTTCCTGGCCGATGGTGCGATCGTCGACGAGCTCGCCGACCCCAACGCCGACTCGGTGCTCGACAAGATGAAGAGCCTCGGCGCGTAGACCCGCCATGTGGAAGGTCACCGTCAAAGGCATCCTGAGCAAGAAGGTCCGCTTCCTGCTGACCGGCATCGCGGTGATGCTGGGGGTGGCGTTCATCTCGGGCACGTTCGTGCTCACCGCCACGATCTCGAACACCTTCGACGGCCTGTTCAGCGACATCTACCAGCACACCGACGCGGTCGTGCGGGCCAAGGAGACCTTCAGCGGAAACTTCGGCTCCGGCCGGGGCACGATCAGCGCCGATCTCATCCCCACCGTGCGCAAGGCGCCGGGGGTCGCCCTCGCCGACGGCACGGTGCAGGGCCTGGCGATCATCGTCGACAAGAAGGGCGACGCCCTCGGGAGCAACGGGCAGGGCGCGCCGACGTTCGGCTTCGCGTACATCCCCGATCGGCAGCTGAGCACGATCCACGTCGTCGAAGGTCGCGGGCCCCGAACGCCCAACGAGGTGGTGATCGACAAGAAGAGCGCCGACGACGCCGGCTACAAGCTGGGTGACACCGTCCCCGTCGTCACCAAGGCGGGCCGCAACGACTACACGCTCACCGGCATCGTGAAGTTCGGCACCGCCGACAGCCCGCTCGGCGCGACCATCGCCGCGTTCACCCCGCCGACCGCGTCGCGGCTGTTGGGCACGCCCGGCCAGGTCGATTCGATCGACGTCAAGGCCGATCCCGGGGTCACCCAGGACGAGGTCGTCGCCAACATCCGCACCGCGCTGAAGGGCGCGCCCGAGACGGCCAACGTGGAGGTGATCAGCGGCACCGACATCACCAAGGAGAGCCAGAACGACCTCAAGGACAACCTCTCCTTCTTCAACACGTTCCTGCTGATCTTCGGTGTGGTCGCCCTCCTCGTCGGGTCGTTCATCATCTTCAACACGTTCTCGATCATCGTGGCGCAGCGCAGCCGGGAGCTCGCGCTCCTGCGGGCGATCGGGGCCGGGCAGCGGCAGGTGCTCGGCTCGGTGCTGTTCGAAGCGGTGCTGGTCGGATTGACCGCGTCGGTGGTCGGGTTCGTCGCCGGCATCTTCCTCGCCGGCGGGCTCAAGGCGTTGCTCGGTGCGCTCGGCCTCGACATCCCGGCCAGCTCGATCGTGATCCCGGCGAGCGCGGTCATCTGGTCGTTCGTCACCGGCCTCGTCGTCACCGTGATCGCCGCGGTCGCGCCTGCGTTGCGCGCCTCCCGCATCCCGCCCATCGCCGCGATGCGCGATTCGAGCGTCGACCGCTCGAGCACGTCCCCCCGGCGGGCCGTGATCGGCGGGGTGGTCTCGGTGCTCGGGCTGGCGCTCCTGCTGCTCGGGCTCTTCGGCAACAGCGGCCTCATCTACGTCGGCGTCGGCATGGCGGTCGTGTTCCTGGGGGTCGCCATCCTGGGTCCGATGATCGCCTCGCCGCTCAGCGGGGCGCTCGGCATCCCCATCGAGAAGATCAAGGGCATCACCGGTTCCATCGCCCGCGAGAACGCGCAGCGCAACCCGAAGCGCACCTCGGCCACCGCGGCCGCGCTCATGATCGGCGTCGCGCTCGTCGGCCTCATCACGGTGTTCGGCGCCTCGGCGCGCAAGTCGGTCGACGTCGCGCTCGACCGGTCGATGAAGGCCGACTACGTGATCACGTCCCCCGGGTTCGGGCAGGGCTCGATCCCGCTCGAGGCCCAGCGGCAGCTGGCCGCGCTGCCCAACGTGCAGCTGGCATCGGGCATCCGCAGCGGTCAGGCGAAGATCGAGGGTTCGGTGGAGCAGGTGATCGCGGCCGACCCCACCAAGATCGACTCGCTGTTCGACCTGCAGCCGACGCACGGCAAGATCTCGCAGCTGACGCCGAACGGGATCGCGGTGCTCGACACCGTCGCCAGCGACAACAACTGGAAGGTCGGCCAGCACGTTCCGCTCGAGTTCGCGCAGACCGGCAAGCAGGAGTTCACCGTCGAGACCATCTACAAGCAGACCGGCTTCACCAACTACGTGATCACCACCGACGCCTACGAGAGGAACTTCCGCGACCAGTTCGACTTCCAGGTGTACGTGAACGCGAAGGGCGGCGTCACCCCGGCCAACACCGCGGCGATCAAGAAGGTGATGCACCAATTCCCGGGGCCCAAGGTGCAGACCCGCGACGAGTACAAGGCGTCGCAGGCCGCGCAGATCAACCAGTTCCTCAACCTGGTCTACGTGCTCCTCTTCTTCGCCATCGTGATCGCGCTGTTCGGCATCGCCAACACCCTCGGGCTCTCGATTATCGAGCGCCGTCACGAGCTGGGTCTGCTGCGCGCGGTCGGGATGACGCGCCGTCAGTTGCGCTCAAGCGTGCGGTGGGAGTCGGTGATCATCGCCCTGCTCGGCACCCTGCTCGGTCTCGTCATCGGCGTGGTCTTCGCCTGGGCGATGGTGAAGGCGCTCCACGACCAGGGCATCGAGCAATTCTCGCTCGCCGCGCCCCAGCTCCTGGTGATCGTCATCCTCGCCGCGGTGTTCGGCGTGATCGCGGCCGCGTGGCCGGCGCGGCGGGCGGCGAAGCTCGACGTCCTGAGGTCGATCGAGAGCTGAGCGCGCGTCCCGCGTCTTTACCGAACCTTGGCACTGTGCTGGCGGGCGGTTGGCGCGCCGGGGCGTAGGTTCTCCAGCAGCAAGAGACGCGACCGTCACCGCACAACGGCAACGCGAGACTCTGCGAGCGACACGCCCCGGCCGGGTGGATTGCCCCCCGCCCCCCGAGGGTGTCCCCACACCAAGGTTCCCCGCCCGGCGCCCCTTCCGGGCGGGGAGACCTGTTGCGCGGTCGACTCCCCGGCGCCCTCTCGGCTTGCATGGTCGACTCCGCTCCGCTCCGGCTCGGCGTTTCGGGGCGTGGCCTAGTCTCTCGCCGCATGGCTGACTACGAGACCGTCGATCTCGAGGTGCGGGACGGCGTCGCCCACCTCACCCTCAACCGGCCCGACGCCGCCAACGGCATCAACCTCCCGCTGGCCCGCGACCTCATGGCCGCGGTGTTGGCGATCGCGGCCGACCCCGAGGCCCGCGTGGTGCTGCTGACCGGCGCGGGCGCGCGGTTCTGCGGTGGTGGTGACCTCAAGGGGTTCGCGGGCCACGACGACCTGCGCACCCACCTCCGCGAGATCCTCGGACCGCTCCACGTCGCCATCGCCGAGCTGGTGCGGGGCGACGCCCCGGTGGTGGCCGCGGTGCAGGGGAGCGCGGCCGGCGCCGGCGTCGGCCTGGTCGGCGCGTCCGACCTCGTGCTGGCCGGGGAATCGGCCAAATTCGTGATGGCCTACACCGGGGTCGGGCTCACCCCCGACGGCTCGTCGAGCTGGTTCCTGCCCCGGCTCGTCGGCCTCCGCCGGGCGCTCGAGCTCACCTTCACCAACCGCGTGCTGTCGGCCGCCGAGGCGCAGGAGTGGGGGCTCATCACCGCGGTGGTGCCCGACGACCAGCTCACCGCCGAAGCCGAGGCGCTCGCCGCCAGGCTCGCCGCGGGTGCACCGCAAGCCCTCGCCGCGGCCAAGCGGCTGCTCCACACCAGCCTCGAAGAGACGCTCGAGACGCACCTGGCCCGTGAGGCGGAGGCGATCGCGCACGCGTCGGGCACCGCCGAGGGCGCCGAGGGCGTCGCGTCGTTCGTGGAGAAGCGCCCCCCGGTCTTCAACCGCGACTGAGCTTGGCATCCTTCTCGCGCACGGTCGCGTCGAGCGCGGCGCGGTGCGCGTCGAGGCGGGCGCGCAGGCTCTCGTCGGCCGCGCCGAGGATGCGGACCGCCAGGAGCCCGGCGTTGCGCGCCTTCCCGACGCCGACCGTCGCCACCGGGATGCCGTCGGGCATCTGCACGATCGACAACAGGGAGTCGAGCCCGTCGAGCTGCTGGAGGGGCACCGGTACACCGATCACCGGGAGCGACGTCATCGACGCGGTCATGCCCGGGAGGTGCGCGGCGCCGCCGGCACCGGCGACGATCACTCGCAGGCCGCGCTCGGCGGCGCGGTGCGCGTACTCGTACATCACGTCGGGTGTGCGGTGCGCGCTCACGACGCGAACCTCGTAGGGCACGCCGAACTCGATCAGCACGTCGACCGCGCCCTGCATGACCGGGAGGTCGGAGTCGCTGCCCATGATCACGCCGACCAGCGGCGCGTCGTTGCTGGCCACGACGAGAACCTAGCGGCCGGAGTCGGCGCGGGCGCTCTCCTCGGCCAGGTCGGACTCGTACATACGTCGCACCAGGCCTGCGAAGTCGACCTTCGGTGTCCATCCCAGCTTCTCGCGCGCCTTCGTCGCGTCCCCCATGAGGAGGTCGACCTCGGCGGGCCGTTCGAAGCGCGGGTCCTGGGTGACGTAGTCGCTCCAGTCGTCGTACCCGGCGCAGGCGAAGGCGGCGTCGAGGAACTCGCGGATGGTGTGGGTCTCGCCCGTCGCCACCACGTAGTCGTCGGCCACGTCCTGCTGCAGCATCAACCACATCGCCTCGACGTAGTCGCCCGCGAAGCCCCAGTCGCGGGCGGAGTCGAGGTTGCCCAACGTGATCGAGTCCTGCAGGCCGAGCTTGATGCGGGCCAACGAGTTCGTGATCTTCCGGGTGACGAACTCCAGACCGCGCTTCTCGCTCTCGTGGTTGAACAGGATCCCCGACGACGCGTGGAGGCCGTACGCCTCGCGGTAGTTGACCGTCATGTGGTGGCCGAACACCTTGGCCACGCCGTACGGCGACCGCGGGTGGAACGGTGTGAGCTCGGTCTGGGGCGTCTCCCGCACCTTGCCGAACATCTCGGACGACGATGCCTGGTAGAAGCGGATGGGGTTCTGCTCGCCGCCGCCGACGATGCGCACCGCCTCGAGCATGCGCAGCACGCCGAGGCCGGTGATCTCGGACGTGAGCTCGGGCTGCGTGAACGACAGGTGCACGAAGCTGATGGCGCCGAGGTTGTAGACCTCGTCGGGCTGCACGCGCTCGACCACCGCGATGAGCGAAGAGAGGTCGCGCAGGTCGCCGTCGACCAGCTCCAGCGCCGGCGTCTCCTGCATGACGAGCGCGGCCTTCGGGTTGTTCTGGCCCCGCACCAGCCCGAACACCTGGTAGCCCTTGTCGGACAGGAACCCCGCGAGGTAGCGGCCGTCCTGGCCGGTGATGCCGGTGATGAGTGCGCGCTTCATGCTCCTGCCCCTCCCGCGTCGGCGTGGTCGATCCGGTCCCACGCCGGTTCGAGCTGGTGGAGGAACTCGTCGCAGCGGGCCTCCTCGTCGCGCTCACCGATGTCCGCTGCACGCGCGCGTAGGCCGTCGAGCGCACGGAGGAAGCCGCGGTTGGTCGGGTGCTCCCACCGCACGTACCCGGAGCCCCGCCAGCCCGACTGGCGGAGCCGGTCGAGCCCGCGGTGGTACCCGACCCGGAAGTACGCGTATCCCTCGACGGGGTCACGGGCGAGCTGACCGAGCCGGGCCCAGCCGTCGAGGAAGCGGGGCCACTCCGCCACGACGGCGGCGACGGCGTCCCGCCGGGCGGGGTCGGGCAGCGAGAGCGCCTCGGCGAGGCGCTCGACCGCGTCGGCGGGCTCGGGATCGAGCACGGTCTCGGGGATCCCCTGAGTGGACAGCGAGATCGATTGGTCGTTCACGGGGAGGAGGTTATGGGGTGCGCCGGTAGAATTCGGGAGCGTGACCGTGCACCCCGAGCCCGAGCTCGAGTCCGAGACGCCTCCGGAGACCCCGCCCGAGCCGGAGCATCCGAAGCCGACGCGGTTGGTGCTCGCCCGCCACGCGGTCACCCCCCAGACCGGGCCCATGCTCTCGGGGCGTGCGCCGGGCATCGATCTGTCCGACCAGGGACGTGACCAGGCGAAGGCGCTCGGCGAGCGGTTGGCCGGCCTCCCGGTCGCGGTCGTCTACGCCAGCCCGATCGAGCGCACCACCCAGACCGCGGAGGCGGTCGCGCAGCACCACGGGCTCACCGTGCAGCCGCTCCCGGGTGTGATCGAGGCGGACTACGGCGATTGGACGGGCGGCCAGCTGTCGGAGCTGGCCAAGACCGATCTCTGGAAGACGGTGCAGCGGGCACCGTCCCGAGCGCGGTTCCCCGGTGGCGAGTCGCTCGCCGAGATGCAGACGCGTATGGTCAGCGCGCTGGAGCAGGTGGTGGCGCGGCACCCGGGCGAGCTCGTGGTCGTGGTGTCGCACGCCGACCCCATCAAGGCCGCGATCGCGCACTACACCGGGGTGCACCTCGATCTGTTCCAGCGGATCGTGGTGTCGCCGGCGTCGGTCACGGTGTTCGAGCTGTCGGCCCACGGGGCGGCCATGCTGAAGTGCAACGACACCGGCACACTCGACGAGCTGCTCCCGCCGTCCCCCGCCGGCAGCGCCCAACCCACCGCCGAGGCCGCCGCGGCCGGAAAGGCGGAGCGAGCATGAGCGGAATGACCGCGAGTCGGGTATCCCGGCTCGCAATGGAGCGGGGCCCGAGCGGCCCGGTGCGCAGCACCGAGAGCGGACGAGCATGAGCGCGGAGATCATCGAGCTCGACGACGTCGACGGCCTCGGGGCGGGTGCGGTGGGGGAGCCCGGCCAGCGCGCCTTCTACATCCAGGCGCGCACGGAGCAGACCCAGCTCACCGTGCTGGTCGAGAAGGAGCAGGTCGCGCTGCTCGCCGCGGAAGCGGTGGCCTTCCTCGACAAGATCGCCGACGACTACCCCGAGCTGCCGTTCGACATCCCGTCGACGCAGAGCGTGCTGCGCGAGCCCACCGTCCCGCTGTTCCGGGCCCGGCTCATCGGGCTCGGGTTCGACCCCGAGCGTGAGCTCGTCCTCCTCGAGCTGCGCGAGCGTGCCGAGGACGACGAGGAGGAGGTCGTCGAGATCGACGAGGACGACGACGGCTACGTCGCCCGGATCTACGCCACCCGCGCCCAGGTGCGCGCCATGGCGGCTCGGGGGATCGAAGCCGTGGCCGGGGGGCGCCCGCCCTGCCCGCTCTGCGAGCAGCCGATGGACCCCTCCGGGCACCGTTGTCCTCGCTGGAACTGACCCCCGAGGAGCTGCGGGCCGCGCTCGAGGGCGCCGAGCTCGAGGTCGTGGGCCGCATGCGGTACTCGTCGAACGCGACCTTCCTCGTCGAGGCGAAGGTCGACGGCATGGAGCTGGCCGCGATCTACAAGCCCCGGCGCGGTGAGCGTCCGTTGTGGGACTTCCGGCAGGGCACGCTCTGCCAGCGGGAGGTGGCGGCCTACGAGCTGTCCGACGCGCTGGGATGGGACATCGTCCCGCTCACGATCCTGCGCGACGGCCCGCTCGGCGTCGGCGCGGTGCAGCGGTTCGTCGACCACGATCCCGACGAGCACTTCTTCACCCTGCGCGACGAGCACGAGGACCGCTTCCGCGAGTTCGCCTGGTACGACGTCCTCGTCAACAACACCGATCGCAAGGGCGGCCACTGCCTCCACGACCAGGTGAACGACGTGATCGTGGGCATCGACCACGGGTTGACGTTCCACGAGGACTGGAAGCTCCGCACGGTCATCTGGGACTTCGCCGGAGAACGGCTGCCCGGGGCCGCGGCCGACGACGTGTGCCGCGTGGTCGCGGACCTCGAATCGGGGCCGCTCGGTGAACGGATGGCGTTGCTGCTCGACGACGACGAGGTCGACGCCGTCGTGCGCCGGGCGCAGGGCCTGCTCAACCGCGGCCTGCCTCTGCCCGACGACTGGCACAGCACCCCCTGGCCCCTCGTCTGAGCCGACCCTACTTGCGCTTGTAGACCACGATGTCGTCGATGGTGACGACGTAGCGGTACTGCGTGTGGATGATGTGGTCGAGCCGGGGGAAGTCGGAGATCGGGTAGTACTGCGCGCCGCGCACCTTCGCCGGTGACGTGTCGACGAAGTACTTCGGCGGGTGTGCGGTGAAGTCCTGGTAGAAGTCGTCCCACGCGGCCTTGGTGTCGCCACCGGTGTTGGCATCCTTCGGCGGTCGGCCCGGGTAGTTGCCGGTGAGGAACGACGACGTGAGGAAGCGCGTCGCCGGACGACGGCCCGACGCCCAGTAGATCTCGGGCACGCTGCCCCACACGTAGATCGGGTCGTCGGGGTTCGTCGTGGTCGCGAGGTAGCGCGACACCGTTTCGTAGTTCGGCTCCGGTACGCCCGGGTGGTAGAAGTACCCGGCCGCGGAGAACATGAAGCCGGCCGCCACCGCCACCGCGACCGTGCGCGTCGCCCACTTTCGACTCCCGCGCACGAGCGCGCCGGCCGCGAGCAGCACCAGCGGTGGCACCAGCTGCATGTAGTAGTGCCCGAAGAACCGCAGTCCGACCGCCACCGACACCGCCGCGGACAGGACCCACAGCCAGAGGTCGGTGTCACGTTCGCCGTCGAGCGTGCGCAGCTTCCGCTGGCCCCAGGCGCTCGGGATCTTCCAGAGCAGCGGCAGGTTGCAGAGGGCCCACATGCCGGTCATGAACAGGAAGGTGGTGAGCACCACCGTCGACATCGTCTTCATGCCCACGTAGGAGCCGTTGCCGAGGACGGTCCAGTACAGGAGCTGCGACGGGCCCATCGCCAGCGCGACCAGTGCGGTCGGGATCGTGAAACCGAGCGCGACCTCGCCGACGCCCTTCTTCCCGCGGGCGCGCGCGATCAGGTACACGACCGGGAGGAGCGTCGCCGCGCCGGTCTGCTTGGCCAAGGTCGCGGCCGCGATCGCGACGCCGGCCAGGAACCCGCGCCCGCGGCGGGCGAACAGGATCGCTGCCGTCATCGACGGCAGCATGAAGACCTCGAAGTTCGCCGCCTGGCCGTCCTGCGGTGCGAACGCGACCATTGCGACGACGAACATGATCCCTGCGATCCAGCCCGCGCGCGCGCCGTACCGTCGCCGACCCTCGATCGCGAGCAGCAGCGCGGTCAGGGCGACGGCCAACATCGCGATGATGCGGACGGACCACAACGCGGTGGTCTCGAAGAACGCGAACGTAGCCGCGTACACGTACGGAACGATCGGCGGCTTGCGGTCGATGGCGTCCTGGTAGAGCTGACCGCCGTCGTTCAGTACGTGGGCCTGCGTGGCCAGGAACGTCTCGTCGGAGTTGAACACCGGCGTGAAGAACGCGGGGAGGCGCAGTGCGAAGGTGAGGGCGAACAGCACGAGGAAGATCCGCACGAGCTCGCGACGCTGCGAGCGCGGCGACGTCGGGGGGACGTCGACGAGCAGGACTCCGGGATCTGCGGTCCCGGGCGCGAGGGTCGCGGGCTCCATCGGCATGTAGAACTCCCCATTCTGCCCGCTGGGTTCCCTCACGACGGGTCCGGCCCTGATTCCCGGTAGCCGGCAACGGGTAACCCAGGTGAACCGCCCGCGGGCGGGACGAACAAGGGGAGAGACCAATGGACACCTGGATCTGGATCGTGATCGCGGCGGTCGTCGTCGTCATCGTGGTGGCGCTGGTCGCCATGGCGATGCGCCGGAAGCGCCGCCGGACGCAGCTGCAGGGCCGCTTCGGCTCCGAGTACGGCCGCACCGTGGACGACGCCGGGAGCCGGCGCACCGCCGAACGGGAGCTGCGGGAGCGCGAGGCCAAGGTCGACGAGCTCGACCTTCGTCCGCTGAGTGAAGCGTCGCGTCAGCGGTACTCGCAGCAGTGGACCGACATGCAGAGCACCTTCGTCGACCGGCCCCAGGTCGCGGTGGCCGACGCCGATCGCCTCATCACCGACCTGATGCGCGAGCGCGGGTATCCGGTCGACGACTTCGACACCCGGAGTGAGCTCGTTTCCGTCGACCACCCCGAGGTCGTGCAGAACTATCGCAACGCACACACCATCGCGGTGCGCACCATTGAGGGGCGTACCTCGACGGAGGACCTGCGGCAAGCGGTGATCTCCTACCGCGCGTTGTTCGAGGAGATGCTCGTCGACGACGTCGAGCCGCCGTCGTCCGACACCGCGGCACCGGCCCCGGCTGCGTCGCAACCGGCCGAGCGCCCGCGCGTCGACGAGCCTCACTGAGCCACCCCGCCACCGCGGCGACGGAGCTCGGGCCGGTCAGACCGGTTCGAGCTCGTCGTCGTGGTAGCGGTCGCGACACAACGACCGCTGCAGCTTGCCCGACGACGTCTTCGGCAGCGTGCCCGGGCGCACCAGCACCACGTCGACCGGGGGCACGCCCACCGCGTCGCACACCAGGTCGATGACGGAGTCGTGCACCAGGTGCAGGTCGTCGCTCTTCGTCTCGGCGACGACGACGATCGCCTCGCGGCCCCGGCGCCGGTCACTGCCGAAGGCGATCACGTTGCCGGCCCGCACGCCGTCCACCGCCGCGGCCGCCCGCTCGACGTCCTCGGGGAACACGTTGCGCCCGCCGACGATGATCATGTCCTTGAGCCGGCCGCACACGACGAGGCGGCCGTCCACGACGTAGGCGAGGTCCCCGGTCCGCAGCCACCCGTCGACGAAGGTGGCCGCGGTCGCCTCCGGGTTGCGGTAGTAGCCCGGCGTCACCGACGGTCCCCGGAGCACCAGCTCGCCGACCTCACGCTCGCCGCGCGCACGGCCGGTGCGGGGGTCGACGATGCGCAGCTCGAAGCCGGGCAGCGGCCGTCCGAGGAACGCCAGCCGGCGGCCCGTGTCGCGGTCGGCCACCGGAACCGCCACCCGGTCGTGCTCCAGCGCGTGGCGATCGATGGTGTCGACGGTCATCCCCTCCCCGACCTCCGGGAAGGTCACGCCGAGGGTGGCCTCGGCCATGCCGAAGACGGGGTATGCGGCCCGGGCGTCGAAGCCGTGGGGGGCCGCCGCCGCGCAGAAGGCCTCCACCGCGGTCGGGTCGACGGTCTCGGCGCCGTTCAGCGCGAGTCGCCAGCTCGAGAGGTCGAGGGCACCGGCGCGCCGCAACGCGCGCGCCGCGAGCGCGTACGAGAAGTTCGGGCCGGCGGTGATCGTCCCGCGGTACTCGGAGATCAACTGCAACCAGCTCGCCGGCGCGGCGAGGAAGTCCTGGGGCGCGCTCAGCACCAGCTCGAAGCCGGTGAGCATCGGGGTCATCAGCAGCCCGATGAGCCCCATGTCGTGGTACAGGGGCAACCACGACACCGCCCGGTCGGCGTCGCTGATGCCGGCGCCGGCGATGATGGCGTCGATGTTCGCCCCGACGCAGCGGTCGGGGAGCATGACGCCCTTCGGCGCGGCGGTCGAGCCGCTCGTGAACTGGAGGATGGCCAGCCGCTCGGGGTCGTCGGGGGGCCGCCTCCACGCCCCCGCGCCGGCGCGGGCGCCGTCGCGCACCACGTCGTCGAGCAGCACGATGGGCGCCGACCGCGTCGCCGGGGGCGCGAGGAACGGCGCGAGGTCGGGGTCGACGACCACGATCGCGGTGTCGGCGTTCGCGATCCGCCGGCCGGTCTGCTCGACGAACTCCTCGATCGAGCCCAGCCGCATGGGCAGCGGCAGGGCGACGACGGTGCCCCCGGCCAGGAAGGTCGCCTGGATGGTGGTGACGAGGGCCCGCGTCGTGGGGCCGAGGATCCCGACGTGGACCCCGGGGCCGACGCCCCGGGCCTGCAGGGCGGCGGCGATGCCCCGCGCCTCGTCGTGGAGGCGGGCCCACTCGACCGGGTCGGAGGCGCCGGCGCCGCCCGCCGCCGAACCGACGAACGTGACGGTGCCCGACCGTTCCGCGGCGGTCTCGAGGCGCGAAACGACGGAGAGCATCGGAATTTTGACTCGCGCCGGGCGACCCGGGTTACGCCTGGGTCGCGCCCCAGGTGTCCCAGTAGGTGATCTCCTCTACCGGCGGGCGGGCCGCGGGCTTGAAGTCGCCGCCGGTCGTGTACGCCACTGGGATCAGCGCCACCTGGGTGAAGCCCTCGGGAATGCCGAGCAGCTCGGCGGCCTCGGCTTCCTTGGCGAGGTGCAGGGTGGTCCACACCGTCCCGAGCCCGCGTGAGCGCAGGGCGAGCATGAAGCTCCAGACCGCGGGGAGGATCGAACCGTAGAAGCTGGCGGCGCCGAAGTTCTCGGCGCCGTCGATCCGGCCCTCGACGCACGGGATCACGTGGACCGGGACCTGGTCGAGAACGTTCATGAGGTAGACGGCCGACTGGTACACCCGGCGGGTCTGCGGGTCCTCGGCGGTCTCGGCCTGCGACTCGAGGTACGGGCGGGCCACCGCGCCGTAGAGCTCCTTGAGCTGCGCCCGCTTCTCCGGATCGGTGACGACGACCCAGTGCCACGTCTGGGAATTGCTGCCCGTGGGAGATTGCACCGCGAGTCGGAGGCACTCGAGGATCACCTCGGGCTCCACCGGGCGCTCGAGATCGAGGCGCTTGCGGACGGCGCGCGTGGTCGCCAGCAGGTGATCGGTGACGGTCGTGTCCATGGGGTGATCGGCCATCGGCGCAGTCTCGCAGACTCAGGAACGGATCGCCGCGCCCGGATCCTGGAAGAACCGCGAGCGGGGGAGCACCGCGTCGGCGCCGTCGCGTCCGGCCCGCTCGAGCACGTCGGTGTCGACGTGGGGACCGAAGGCGACGATGCGCGCGTCGGGCGCGGCGGCGCGCACTGCGGCCACCACGTCCGCGTAGCGGGCGAGATCGACGACCACCACGTCGGCACCCGCGCACCCCGCGGGGTCGGTGGTGAACTGCACGTCCGGGACCGCGGCCGCCACCCGCGAGCGGTCCATGAGGTCGCTGACCATCGCCACCAGCTTCATCCGGTCTCCTTCAAGCTCTGGTCGCGCAGCACGATCCGCAGGACCACCACTCCGATGACGGCGGCGAGCGCGGACGCCGCCAGCACCCCGATCTTGGCGTCGTCGATGACCTGACCCCGGAACGCCAGGTCGGTGATGAACAGCGACACGGTGAAGCCGATGCCCCCGAGGGTCGCGACGCCGAAAAGGTGGGCGAGCCCGAGGTCGTCCGGGAGGCGACCGATGCGGAGGCGCACGGCGAGCAGGGTCGCGCCGGAGATGCCGACGAACTTGCCGACGACGAGGCCCGCCACGATGCCGACCGTCACTCGGCTGGCCAGCGCGTGGTCGATCGCGTCGCCCGTGAGCACCACGCCGGCGTTGGCGAGCGCGAACACGGGCACGATGACGAAGCTCGAGACCGGGTGCAAGCCCGACTCGAGCCGCTCGAGCACCGGACGGCCGCGTCGGGGGAGCGCAGGCGTGAGCAGTCCCAACACCACGCCCGCGAGCGTGGGCTCGATACCCGCCTCGTACAGGCACAACCACAGGAGCGCGCCGGGGATGACGTAGGCGAGCGGTCGGTCGACGCCGAGTCGCGACATCACGCTCACGAGCCCTACGACCGCGATCCCGCCGAGCAGCCAGAGGGGCTCGACACCGCTCGAGTAGAAGAGCGCGATCACGAGGATGGCACCGATGTCGTCGACGATCGCCAGCGTCAGGAGGAAGAGCTTCAGGCTGCTCGGCACCCGGGCGCCGAGGATCGCCAGCACCCCGACCGCGAACGCGATGTCGGTCGCCATGGGGATCGCCCAGCCGTCGAGGCCGGCCCCACCGAGGTTGAGCAGGACGTAGATGAGCGCCGGCACCACCATGCCGCCGATCGCGGCGACCGCGGGCAACGCGGCCCGGCGGGTGTCGCGCAGCTCGCCGGTCACCAGCTCGCGCTTGATCTCGAGCCCGACGACGAAGAAGAAGATGGTCATCAGCGCGTCGTTCACCCAGTGCACGAGCGTCTCGGTGATCGCGAAGTCACCGGACCCGAGGGTGAGGGTGCGCCCCCACCAGCTCGCGTACCCCGCGGTGTCGGCGTTGGCCCAGATCAACGCGGCGGCGGCGCCCAGCAGGAGGATGATGCCGCTCGCGGCCTCCAGCGAGACGAACTCGCTGCCCATCGGCGGCGCCGCTCTCCCGAGGACCGGTATCCGGACGTGGCGGTGGTCGGGCATCGCCGACCGTCGATCAGGACGGCGCGGGCGCGGGGAGCAGTCGCGGGGCGTCGATCGCGAACTCCGGCCAGCGCTTGCGCGACTTCACCGAGAGCTTGTGCATCAGCGCGATCGCGGCGGGGTCGTCGTCGCCGGGACGGGTCTCGATCCATCCGTCGCGGATCATGCCGTCCATCAGGTCGCGGCCGATCTCGGTACGGACGATGGTCAACGTCCAGTCGTTGAACTTGCCGATGCCGCCGGTGGAGATGTCGGCGTGCTCGGCGGCGAAGTCCGGGCACATCTTGCAGCCCTCGCGCGTCCACGCGTGGCACTCCTTCAGCGGCACCTCGTGGTAGTCACCGTTCTTCATCCAGATCTGGAAGACGCCTTTGATGTTCATCTTCTTCATCTCGGACTTCTTCAGGCCGTACTTGGCCTCGAAGAGCTCCTCGAAGATGGCGTCGTCGAAGGTCTTGGAGCAGAGGAGCCCGATGTTGAGGGCGAGCCGCCGGGCCACCTTCCCCGCCTTGCGCTGCTTCATCACCGGCGGCACCGACGACTGGCAGCTCATGCCCACGAGGGCGATGCGCTCGGCGCCGCTCTCGATCGCGTCGAAGTAGGCCATCGTGTTCGCCGAGTACGTGTAGCGGCTCCCGGCGGAGGCGAGGATCTCCTCCTTGGTACGGGCGACGCCCGGGATCGCCTTCCAGCTGGTGCCGTCGCCCTCGAGGTAGCTCACGAGGGCGGCGTCGATCATGTCGTGCTCGAGCGCATAGAGCAGGAGGGCGGACACGAGGCCGCCGTCCTGGCCCACCTCCGCGAGCACCGGATCGGATGCGCGGGCGAGGACGATGTCCTTGAAGATGCCCGACGGCTCCTCGATGTCGCGGACGCGTCCGAACATGAACTCGTCGACCTCGGGCTCCCAGGTACGGAAGCGGGGGCACGCCCGCGTGCACGACGTGCAGCTCTTCTCGCCGTGGCTGCAATTCTCGGGGCCCCACCCCTCCTCGAGCTGGAACGGCTTGTACACACCGTCGGTGTCCTTGTAGCCGAGCACGTCGTGCGGGCACGCGATCACGCATCCCGCGCACCCGGTGCACAGGCCCGACGTGACCACCTCGGAGTAGAGGTGCTTCCAGCTCAGCTTCTCGGGCGGCATCCGTAGGAGTCTGGCACAAGGGCGCGGAAGGCCCCAGGTGACCGGCTCCCGACGGCCAACCCCTACGCTCCCTGCGGTGACGTTCCCGCCCCCGGCCCCGCCACCGTCCTCGTCGCCGCTGCCGCCGCCTCCGCCACCGCTGCAGCTGCCCTCCGGACCACCGGCCCGGTGGCGCGACCACCGGGGCCTCGTCCTCGCGCTCACCGTCTGCTTCGGGGTGATGCTCGTCTCCTCGGCGCTCCTCGCCATCGCGCTCGCCAACCGGATCTCGGTGATCCACGACGTGCGAGGTGGGGATTTCACGAACATCCTCCAGCGCGCCCAGGACGCCGACGACTACGTGAGCGCGGCGTCGTCGCTGTTCGTGCTGGTCCAGGTCGTGATCGTGGTGTTGTTCATCGTCTGGATGTTCCGGGCGGCCAAGAACAACGAGGCGCTCGGACGCCGCAACCCCCGCTTCGGTCCCGGGTGGGCCATCGGCAGCTGGTTCATCCCGATCGCCAACCTCGCGATCCCGGTCCTGATCGTCCAGGACCTCTGGCGAGGCGGTGACGCCTCGCGCCCCCGCGGCGATGCGCACTGGCGCACCGCGCCCGGATCGTGGCTGGTCGGCTGGTGGTGGGCCGCATGGCTGGTCTCGCTGTTGCGGTTCTCGTACGCCGGTGCCGGCCTCCACGACAGCGGCTCGCTCGACGACCTCGAGACGAGCAACACCGTGGCCCTGGTCGGGGTCGTCGTCCTCGCGGTCGCGGCGGTGCTCGCGCTCCTGGTGGTCCGCAACCTGTCGCGCCGCCAGCTCGACGCGCTGCGCGTCCAGCGCGCGGCCTACGAGGCTGCGCCCGGGGTCTGAGCGCTCAGACCCGGAGCAGGCGCTCGACCGCCTGGACCGCCTCGTCGATCTTGGCGTCCCCCTCGGCGGCGTCGGACGTGGCCGCGTCGCGCACGCAGTGGCGCACGTGCTCGTCGAGGAGCCCCAACCCGACGCCCTGCAGCGCCTTCGTGACCGACACGATCTGGGTGAGGACGTCGATGCAGTACTCGTCGTCGTCGATCATCCGCTGCAGGCCCCGCACCTGACCTTCGATGCGCCGCAGCCGCTTCCCGTAGTCGTCCTTCGCGAGGCTGTAGCCACGTACGGCCATGCCGCGTCCTCCTGGTGTGTCCAAATACCCTAGGGGGGTATACTACCGCACGTGAAGCGCGGGGTCGACGAAGCCTCCACCGTGTGGTGCGACGTGCCGGTGACCGGGATGACCTGTGCCTCCTGCGCGGCGCGACTGGAGGCGGGCCTGTCCGGGCTCGCCGGCGTCCGGGAGGCCCGGGTGAACTTCGCCACCCGCCGGGCTCGGGTCACCTATGACCCCGCACTGACCGGTCCGCCGTCGTTCGCAGCCGCGGCCGCCGATCTGGGCTACACGGTGCCCGCGCGCGAGGCGAGCGACCCCGAGGCCGACGAGCAGCGCGAGCTGCTCCCGCGCCTCGTGGTGGCGGTCGCCCTCACCGTCCCCGTGGTCGCGATCTCGATGGTGCCCGGTCTGCAGTTCGCGGGCTGGGAGTGGGTCGCGTTCGCGCTGTCCACGCCGGTGATCCTGTGGTCGGCGTGGCCGTTCCACCGGGCCACCCTCCTGAACCTCCGCCACCGCGCGACCACCATGGACACGCTCGTCTCGCTCGGCACCCTCGCCGCCTACCTCTGGTCGGTCGTCGCCCTGGTGTTCCTCGGCGCCGGCGAGCAGGGCATGAGCATGGGCGCGGCGTTCGGCGGTGCCGGCGACGGTCCTCACGTCTACTTCGAGACCGCCGGCGCGATCGTCACCCTGCTGCTCCTCGGTAAGTGGTTCGAAGCGCGGGCGCGGCGCCGGTCCGGGGATGCGATCCGGGCCCTGCTCGCGCTCGGCGCGAAGACCGCCCGCCTCGAGGACGGCGACCAGATCCCGGCGGCCGACCTGCGGGTCGGCGACCGGTTCGTCGTCCGGCCCGGCGAGCAGATCGCGACCGACGGCATCGTCGTCGCCGGCGCGTCGGCCGTCGACGTTTCCATGCTCACCGGAGAACCGGTGCCGGTCGACGTCGTCCCCGGCGACGCGGTGTTCGGCGCGACGTTGAACACGTCCGGCCGGCTGGTCGTGGAGGCGACCCGGGTCGGCGACGACACCGCCCTGGCGCAGATCGCGCGCCTGGTCGAGGAGGCGCAGGGCTCGCAGGCGCCGGTGCAGCGCCTCGCCGACCGTATCTCGGCCGTGTTCGTGCCCGCCGTCCTCGTGATCGCACTGGCCACACTGGTCGGGTGGCTGGTGCTGGGCAACGCCGCCGACCAGGCGTTCACCGCCGCGGTGGCCGTCCTGATCATCGCCTGCCCCTGTGCGCTCGGCCTCGCCACGCCCACCGCGATCATGGTCGGCACCGGTCGGGGCGCGCAGCTGGGCATCGTGATCAAGGGCGGCGAGGTGCTGGAGGCGACCCAGGCGGTGGACGCCGCGGTGCTCGACAAGACCGGCACCATCACCGAGGGGCGCATGCGGGTCGCCGCGGTCGTACCCGCGCCCGGCACCGACGTGGGGGCGTTGCTCCGGCGCGCGGGGTCGGTGGAGGACGCGTCCGAGCACCCGATCGCACGGGCGGTGGTCGCCGGTGCGCGTGCCCGCGGTGCCGACCTCGCGGTGCCGGCAGGGTTCGTGAACCACGCCGGCGAAGGGGTGGAAGCGACGGTTGACGGTGTCATGGTGCGCGTCGGTCGCGCGGGGTACGTCGGCACCGTCCCCGAAGGCTGGGCCGTGCCCGGCGACGGCCGCACCGTGGTCTCTGCGGGATGGGGCGGCGTCGTGCGCGGCGCGTTCGTGGTCACCGACACCGTGAAGTCCACGTCGCCGGCCGCGGTCGCCGCACTGCACGAGCTGGGGCTCACGACGATCATGGTCACCGGCGACCGCCGCGAGACCGCCGACGCGGTCGCGCGCGAGGTTGGCATCGACCGGGTCGTGGCCGATGTCCTCCCCGGGCAGAAGGTCGACGTCGTGCGCGAGCTCCAGCAGGCGGGCCACCGCGTGGCGGTCGTCGGTGATGGCGTGAACGATGCGCCCGCCTTGGCACAGGCGGACCTCGGCATCGCCATCGGCACCGGCACCGACGTCGCCATCGAGGCCAGCGACCTGACCCTCGTGTCGGGGGACCTCCGCGCCGCCGCCGACGCCATCGCGTTGTCGCGGCGGACGCTCTCGACGATCCAGGGCAACCTGTTCTGGGCGTTCGCCTACAACGTCGCCGCCATCCCGTTGGCCGCGGTCGGGCTGCTGAGCCCGGTGATCGCCGCCGCCGCGATGGGGTGCTCCAGCGTGTTCGTGGTGGGCAACTCGCTGCGGTTGCGGCGATTTCGTGGGTTCCGCCCGGCGGCACCCCGGTAACCTGACGCGCCTTGAAGATCAACGAGATCCTGAAGACCGGTCCGAGCTTCTCGTTCGAGTTCTTCCCTCCCCGCGACGAGAAGATGGAGGGCGTGCTGGCGCAGACGCTCCGCGATCTCGAGCCGCTGCAGCCGTCGTACGTCTCGGTCACCTACGGCGCCGGGGGTACCACCCGCGAACGCACCCACGACCTCGTCGTCGCGATCAACGGCGACACCTCGATGACCGCGATGGCCCATCTCACCTGTGCCGCGCACACGCGCACCGAGCTGGTCGACATCGTCGCCCGCTATCGCGAGGCCGGCATCGACAACATCCTCGCTCTGGGGGGTGACCCGCCCAAGGACCTCGATCTTCCGCCCGGCGAGCTGCACTACGCCGTCGAGCTGGTGGAGCTGATCCGTGAGGTCGGGGACTTCTCGGTGGGCGTCGCCGCCCATCCCGAACCGCACCCGCGGTCGCCGAACCGCGAGTCCGATCGACGCCACACCGCGGAGAAGCTGCGCGCCGCCGACTTTGCGATCACGCAGTTCTTCTTCGATCCCGCCCACTACTTCGACCTCGTCGACAGCCTGCGCGCGCTGGGCGTCGACAAGCCCGTGATCGCGGGCATCATGCCCGTGACCAGCCTGGCCAGCATCAAGCGCATGGCCGAGATGCAGGGCTCGGAATTCCCCCAGTGGCTCGCGGAAAAGCTGCACGCCGTCGGCGACGACCCGGCGGCGGTACGCGCGGTCGGCATCGCCGAGGCGACCCGGTTGTGCGCCGCGTTGCTCGAGGGCGGTGCGCCGGGCCTGCACTTCTACACGCTCAACCGCTCGACCGCGACCCGCGAGATCTACGAGAACCTCGGACTCAGGGAAGGATGACTTGCGTTCGACCTAAGGCATCCCTTACCTTAGGCTCGTGCTTCCGACCTTCGTCATCGGTCTGCGGGAGGGCCTCGAGGCCGCGTTGATCGTCGGCATCGTCGCCGCCTTCCTCCGCCAGCAGGGTCGCAGCGACGCTCTGCGGTGGATGTGGCTGGGGGTGCTGGCCGCTGTGCTGCTCTGTGGCGGAGTCGCGTATGCGCTCCACGTGGCCGAGGAGAACCTGCCCCAGCGGGAGCAGGAGCAGCTCGAGACGATCATCGCGCTGGCCGCGGTCGGGATGATCACCTGGATGGTGGTGTGGATGCGTCGCCACTCCGCCGACCTCAAGGGTGATCTCCAGGAGCGCGCGTCGCTCGCGCTGGTGCAGGGCTCGGCGATCGGTCTCGTGGTGATGGCGTTCCTCGCCGTCCTCCGCGAAGGCCTCGAGACCGCAGTGTTCCTGCTCGCCGCGTTCCAGCAGTCCGACCGCCCGGGCCTCACCGGCACCGGAGCGCTCCTCGGCGTCTTGCTCGCGATCGTGCTCGGGTACCTCATCTACCGGGGTGGCGTGAAGATCAACCTCTCGAAGTTCTTCCGCATCACCGGCGTGGTGCTGGTGCTCGTGGGCGCGGGGCTGCTCGCCTTTGCGGTGCACACCGCGCACGAGGGTGGCTGGTGGAACATCCTGCTCGACCGCGCGGTCGACCTACGCTGGCTGATCGATCCCGGCTCGGTGCAGTCCGCGCTCATCACCGGCATGTTCGGCATCCAGCCCGAGCCTACGTGGGGCGAGGCGATCGCCTTCCTGCTCTACGCGGTGCCCATGACGATCTACGTCTGCCGGCCGACGCGCCCACCGGCGCGGGCCGCGACCCGGCCTGCCCCGGTCGAAGCGAGCGTCGAAACCGTCTGATCGACCGCACTGCCTGGAGGGATCTGTTCATGTTCCGTAGGACCGGTCGCGCCATTGCCGTCGCGACCATCACCAGCGTCGCGTTCCCGATGGCGCTCGGCGCCGCTGCGGGGGCCAAGTCGAACTCGGTCAAGGTCGACATCAACGACGGCGGGTGCCCGGCCAGGCTGAAGATCAAGGCCGGCCCCACCACGTTCAAGGTGACCAACTCCGGCTCGGGTGACGTGAGCGAGTTCGAGATCCTCTCGGGCGACCACATCATCGGCGAGGTCGAGAACGTCGCGCCCGGCCTCAACAAGGAGTTCTCCCTCACGTTGAAGCCGGGGACGTACAAGACCGCATGCCCGGGGGGCTCGGACCACGCGACCGCCAAGCTGGTGGTCA
>DATBBL010000405.1:0-10584 GCA_036271015.1 Acidimicrobiia bacterium | reverse complement strand
CGTTGCGCACCTCGGGGCGGCAGATGGTGATCTTGGCGATGCCGTCGCTGGTCTCGTACCGGATGTCGCCGTAGCCGGCGTCGACCAGGTCCCAGTCGGCGCCAGGCCGGATCTCCCGGGGGCTGGTCGTGCTGACGTCGTTCATGGGCGTCTCCACTCTTGGAGCGATCACTCCTACGAATGTCGTACGGTAGCGCGGCGCCCGCGGCTCGGTACCCTCGGCGCATCGCCCCGCCCCGCGTCCCCCGCGACCTCCGGCCCATGCTCGCGGTGCCCGCCACCGACCTGCCGCCCGACGACGCGCGGTGGGCCTACGAGATGAAGTGGGACGGCATGCGCGCCCTGGTGGGCGTCGAGCGGGGCGACGTGTGGGCCACCTCGCGGGCCGGCAACGACGCCACCGCCCGCTTCCCCGAGCTCGCCGGACTCGCCGACGCGCTCGGCGGCCTCGACGCGCTGCTCGACGGTGAGATCGTCGCCCTCGACGACGCCGGGGTGCCTCGCTTCGAGCGGCTGCAACCGCGGATGCAGGCCGGGAGCGCGGCCGCCGTCCGCCGGGGCGTCGCCGACCAAGCGGTCGTCTACATGGTGTTCGACGTGCTCTGGCTCGACGGCCACTCCACCTGCGAGCTGCCCTACACCGACCGACGTGCAGTGCTCGAGCGCCTCGGTCTCGCCGGTCCCGCGTGGCAGACGCCGCCCACCGCGTACGGTGCCGGCGCGCACGTGCTCGAGTCGGCCGCGCAGCTCGGGCTCGAGGGTGTCGTCGCCAAGCGCCGCGACAGCACCTACCTCCCGGGGAAGCGGGCCGACGCGTGGCGCAAGATCAAGCCGACGCTCGGCCAGGAGCTCGTGGTCGGGGGTTGGCTCCCGGGCGCGGGACGGTTGGAGGGCCGGGTCGGTTCGCTCCTCGTCGGCTACCACGACACGGAGGACGGTCGCGCCGTGCTGCGCTTCGCGGGCCGCGTCGGCTCCGGCATCAACGGCACCCACCGCGATCGGCTCGAGGCGCAGCTGCGACCCTTGCGGCGTCCGACGTCGCCCTTCGTCGGCGCGCCCCGCCTGCCCGACGCGGTGTGGGTGGAACCGAAGGTGGTGGTGGAGGTCGCGTTCCACGAGTGGACGAGCGCCGGCGTCCTGCGCGCGCCGCGCTACCGGGGCGTGCGCGACGACAAGCCGGCGGGCGACATCGTGCGCGAGACCTGACCGGTCGCAGTACCGTCCGGTCATGACGGACGATCTCGCCTCCCTCGACGCCACCGCGCAGGCGGCACTCGTCCGTGAGGGCGCGGCGTCGCCGCGCGAGCTCGTCGACGCCGCACTGGCGCGCATCGACGCGGTGAACCCGCAGCTCAACGCGGTGATCCACCGTCGCGACGAGCGCGCCCGCGCCGAGGCCGACACCGCGCCCGACGGTCCCTTCCGCGGCGTGCCGGTGCTGGTCAAGGATCTCGACGGGGCCCTGGCCGGTGAACCGCTCCACCTCGGCAACCGGCTGCTACGTGACCGCGCCTACACCGCCGACCACGACTCCTACCTGTTCGCGAGCCTGCGCGCCGCCGGGTGCGTGATCGTGGGCAAGACCAACACACCGGAGCTGGGTCTGCTGCCGACCACCGAATCGCACGCCTACGGTCCGGCCCGCAACCCGTGGGACCTCGAGCGGTCCCCCGGTGGATCGAGCGGTGGGAGCGCGGCGGCGGTCGCATCGGGCATGGTGCCGATCGCGCACGCGGGCGACGGGGGCGGCTCGATCCGCATCCCAGCCAGCGCGTGCGGTCTGTTCGGCCTCAAGCCGACACGGGGCCGGGTGTCGCTCGGTCCCGACGAGGGTGAGGCCTGGGCCGGGCTCGGCGTCCGCCACGTCGTCAGCCGTTCGGTGCGCGACAGCGCCGCCGCGCTCGACGCCATCTCGGGCTTCCGGCCGGGCGATCCGTACGCCGTGGCACCACCGGCGCGGCCATTCGCCGCCGAGGTCGGCGCGGATCCGGGCGACCTGCGCATCGGCGTGCTGTCGAGGCGCGCCCCGGCAGCGCTGGTGGAGGTCGACGGCGCCTGCAGCGCGGCGGCCGACGACGCCGCCGCGCTGCTCACCGAGGTCGGCAGTCACACCGTCGTCGACGCCGCGTACCCGGAGCCGCTCGACGACATCGAGCTCCTCGTGCACTTCACCACCGTGCTCGCCGCCAGCACCGCGTTCGACCTGCGGCGCCTCGGCACGATGGCGGGCCGCGAGCTCGGCCCCGACGATGTCGAGCCGTTCACGTGGGCGCAGGCCGAGCTCGGGCGCGCGGTCACCGCCGACGCCTATGTGGAGGCGGTCGAGTCGTTGCGGGCTTGGTCGCGACGGATGGCGTGCTGGTGGGAGCCGGACGGCGGCGGCTTCGATCTCCTCCTCACGCCGACGATGGCGACGCCACCCCCGCTGCTCGGCGAGATCCGGGGCGCCGATCCCGAAGGCGCGCTGGTCGCGGCGACACCCTCCGCCACCTTCACCGTGCCCTTCAACGTCACCGGGCAGCCCGCGATGTCGGTGCCCCTGTGGTGGCACGAGGGTCTCCCCATCGGCGTGCAGCTCGTCGCCGCGATGGGAAGGGAGGACCTCCTGTTCCGGGTCGCCGCGCAGCTCGAGGCGGCGCGGCCCTGGCGCGACCGGCATCCACCGGTCTTCGCCTGACCCGACCGCCTCCGCACCCTCGGCTATGGCTGCACGGCCCGGCTGGCGTCGAGGTGGGGCGGGTCGCCTCCCTCCATCCACTGAAGTCGGGCGCGGGTCGTCGCCAACGCGACGTGCTCGTGCGGCACGACGAAGAAGCGCCGCTGCGCCACCGCGTCGAACACGGCATCGGCGACCGTCGCGGGCGGGATCCCCGCCGCGGCCAAGGCCTCGGCCATGTCGCGCATGCCCGCGGCGTCGCGCGAGTCGACCCAAGCCCGCAGCGACTCGGGCGCGTTGCGGTCGGAGCGACCGATGTTCGTCTGCACGAACCCGGGACACAGCACCGACACGCCGACGTTGCTCCCGCGCGCCGCGAGGTCGTGGTGCAACGACTCGCTGAGGCCGACGACGGCGAACTTCGACGTGCAGTAGATGCCGAGCGCGGCGACGCCGCCGAGCCCCGCCAACGAAGCGGTGTTCACGATGTGACCCTCGTCCTGCTCGAGCAGGAGCGGCAGGAAGGTGTGCACGCCGTGCACCACCCCGTAGAGGTTCACCCCGAGCACCCAGTCCCACAGCTCGAGCGGCGCGTCGATGATCCCACCGCCTCCCACCCCGGCGTTGTTGCAGACCAGGTGCACCGCGCCGAACTCCTCCAGCGCGCGGTCGCGAACCCGGTCGACGTCGGCCGCCACCGCCACGTCGGCGTCGACGCCGACGACGCTCGCGCCGGCGGCTTCGAGCTCGGCCACGGTGGCGGCGAGCGCCGCCTCCTCCACGTCGGCCAGCACGAGCCGCATCCCGGCGGCGGCGAACCGCGCCGCGAGGGCACGGCCGATGCCGCTGGCCCCGCCGGTCACCACCGCCACCCGGTCCCGGAACTCGTCCATCCCCGCCTCCCCCGATCCGGTGGTGTCACCGTCGTCGCCAGCCTGCCCCAAAGCCGGCGATCCCGCCCGATCCTCACCGTACGCGACGTTTGCTCACGGAGCGTCACCGGATTATCGTCATCCGAGCATGACCAGCGCCGTCGCGGGGGGGCCCGCGACACTTCATCGGGCGGGAGCACCGGGTGGGCCGCCGGTCGACGCGCGCCCGGATCGGCCGCAGCGGGCGGCCTGGTGCTTCGTCGCCGGCGGCATCGCGGTCTCGCTCCTGGCCCTGCTGCTGCCCACCGCGAGCGCCCGTTCGTTCGTCTTCGACGCCATCGCCCTGATCGCGGCGAGCGGCGCCATCTACGGCATCGCCCGCAACGAGCCCGGCCGCCGTGGGGTCTGGCAGCTGATCGCGGTGTCGCTCCTGCTGTTCGCGGCGGGTGACGTCGTCTTCGACGTGGCCCAGCGCGGCTTCGGCCAAGCCGACGGCTTCCCTTACTCCGACGTGCTCTACCTCGTCGCCTACCCGGTGCTGGCGATCGCCCTGGCCCGGCTGGCGCGCTCCCGGTACGACCGCGAGACCGCGATCGACAGCATCATGGTCGCGATCGCGCTCTCCGCGGTCATCTGGCAGTGGGTGGTCACCCCGGTCCTCGACAGCACCTCGGGCGCCAGTGCCGAGCGGATCGTGTCGGTGGCGTACCCGATCATGGACATCCTCCTCGTCGTCGTCATCGTGCACGCGGTGTTCACGCTGCCGCGCTGGACGCCCGCCGCCTGGCTCCTGTTCGCCGGGCTCGGGGCGATGCTGGTAGCCGACATCCTCTACGCCCGCCTGGTGGCCGACGGCACCTACACCGACGGCGGCGCGCTCGACGTGCTGTGGCCGATCTCGTACTTCCTGCTCGCGGCGGCGGTGATGCACCCGTCGATGCACAAGCTGTGGGAAGCCGGCGACGCCGGCCTGGTACGCCACGGACGCGCCCGAATGCTCGTGCTCGGGGCCGCGTTGTTCGCCGCGCCCGCGGTCGTCATCCTCGACGATTCCGGTTCGAGCGCGGCGGTGGTGCTCGCGGTGATCACGGGCGTCGCCGCCATCGGGGTGGCGTGGCGCATCACCCGTCTGGTCGACGAGACGAACCAGGCGCGCGTCGTCCTGGCCGAGAGCGAGGCGAGGTTCCGCGCGCTCGTCCAGCACGCCACCGACATCATCGTGGTGATCAGCAAGTCCGGCCGGGTGAAGTACATCAGTCCTGCGGTCGACCACGTCTTCGGGCAGCGGTCGGACGACCTCGTGGGTCGCAGCTTCGCGCAGTACCTCGATCCCGAGGGCGTCGACCAGAGCCACGTGCTGTACGAGGCGCTGCGGTCGCATCCCGACGAGCCGTTCGACACCGAGTTCCACGTGTTCGACGGCGAATGCTGGCGATGGGTCGAGGCGACCTGGACCAATCAGCTGGACGAACCCGCGGTCGCGGGCATCGTCGGCAACCTCCGGGACATCACCGACCGGAAGCGGGCGGGCGCGTTCGCGCAAGCCCAGACCCGGGTGCTCGAGCTCGTCCTGTCGGGCGCGCCGGTGCCCGAGACGCTCACGGTCATCCTCGAGGCGGTCGAGGACTACGTACCGGACGGCGCCGGTTCCATCCGCTTGTACGACCCGGGCGAGGGCACGCTGGTGTGCGTCGCCGCGCCCACGCTGCCCGACGACTACGTGCGGGCCATCAGCGGGCTCACCACCCTCGAGGACATCGAGGCCGCCTTCGACACGACCGATCTCCGCGTCACCTCCGACATCGAGCACGACGGCGCGCGGCCGGCGGTCGCGGACCTGTGCGTGGCCCACGGCCTGCGGGGGCTCTGGTCGATGCCCATCCGCACCCCCGACGGCCACGACTTCCTGGGGGTCTTCTCCTTCTTCCTGCGCACCGTGCGCGAGCCCGAACCGGAGCAGCTCGCGGTGCTCGAGCGGGCCCGCGACCTCATCGCGGTCGCGATCGACCGCGACGCACGTACCAAGGAGCTCGGACACCTCGCGCTCCACGACTCCCTCACCGGGCTCCCCAACCGCGCGCTCGTGCAGGACCGGATCGAGCATGCGCTCGCCCGGCTCGCCGACGCCGACGACGATGCCATGGTCGCGGTGCTCTTCGTCGACCTCGACCGCTTCAAGCTGGTGAACGACGGGCTCGGTCACGAAACCGGCGACGAGCTCCTGGCCGCGGTGAGCAGGCGACTCAGCACGAGCGTCCGCCGCCAGGACACCATCGCCCGCTTCGGCGGTGACGAGTTCGTGGTGCTGTGCGAGGACCTCAGCGACGAGCGCCAGGCGGTCGAGTTGGCCGAGCGCGCCGCGCAGGCGTTCGTGGAGCCGTTCGTGCTCTCACGCGCCGAGGTGGCGGTGTCGGCGAGCATCGGCATCGCGGTCACCCGCCGCACCTCCGAACGCGCGTCCACCCTGCTGCAGGACGCCGACGCCGCGATGTACCGCGCCAAACGCCGCGGCGGTGCCCGTCACGAGCTGTTCGACGAGGCCATGCGGACCCAGGCGGTGTCCCGGCTGCTGACCGAGCGCGCCCTCCGGCGGGCGCTGCAACAGGACGAGCTGCGGGTGCTGTTCCAGCCGCAGTTCGACCTCGCCACCGGCCGCCGGATCGCGGTCGAGGCGCTGCTGCGCTGGGACCACCCGGTCCGGGGCCTCGTCATGCCCGGCGACTTCCTGCGCGTCGCGGAGGAGACCGGCATCATCATCCCCATCGGCAAGTGGGTGCTCGAGCGCTCGTGCGAGCTGCTGCGCTCGCCCGCCGCCGACGGGTCCGCAGGGGAACGGCTGTCGGTCGCGACCAACATCTCGGCCCGCCAGCTGCAGCGGCCCGACTTCCCCGCCCTCGTGGCTCGCGCGCTGGAGGACTTCGCCGTCGACGCCGACCGACTCTGCCTCGAGGTGGCGGAGAGCGCGTTGCTCGACGACCTCGACGCTACCGGCGAGACGCTCCGCGCGCTGAAGGAGCTCGGGGTGCGGCTCGCCATCGACGACTTCGGTACCGGCGGGTCGTCCCTCACCTACCTGCGGCGGTTCCCGTTCGACGAGCTGAAGATCCACGACATGTTCGTGGAGGGGCTCGGCCGGAGCGCGGCCGACGACGCGATCGTCGCCGCCACGATCGACATGGCCCACGCGCTCGGCATGATCGTGGCCGCCGAGGGCGTCGAGACGGAGGAGCAGCGGGCGCGCCTCCGCGAGCTCGGCTGCGACCGTGCGCAGGGCTATCACCTCGGGCCACCCGAGGAGCTCGGGTCGCGGCGACTCGTGCTCGTGGAGCAGCGTCCCGCGTAACATCGGGCTCCACCGATCCTCAGCGTCACGGAGGGAGCGCGCCATGGGTCTGCTCGACAAGGTCAAGGAAACCGCGCAGAAGGACGCCGACCTCGCGAAGGAAGGCGTGAAGGCCGGTCAGGACAAGATCGACGAGCAGAAGTTGAAGAAGAAGATCTCCGACCTCAAGGAGGAGCTCGGCGGCGTCGTCTACGACCAGCGCGCCGGTCGCACCGCCGAGGGGCTCGACCCGGAGGTCGAGATCGCCCGCATCGTCGCCGAGCTCAACGCGGCCGAGGCCGAGCTGGCCGAGGGCGCCAGCGGCGACGCCGGCGGTGGCGGCGCCACCGACGCCACCAGCAGCTAGCCCAGGCGTCGCCGACGCCGCGACCATCGCGAGCGGCGGCGCCTTCGTGTGCGAGCAGCACCGCTGCGAGAGCTGAGGTTCGCCGACGCGTGCGCGCCCCAGCAGGCATCATGCGTGACGGACGACACACGCAGGTGATGGATGATCGCGCTCGACGCATATCGGCCAGGCCAGTGGCACGACTTCTTCGTCATGGTCGGAGGCAGTGCCGCGGTGCTTCTCGGCCTGGTCTTCGTTGCGCTGTCGCTGAACGTCATTGTGATCACTCAGGACGCGGCGCATCGGTACCGCGCCATCGACACGTTGTCGGGCATGGCTGGCGTCTTCGTCATCTGTGCTCTCGTGCTCATGGGAGGCCAGGACCACATCGCGGTGGGCATCGAATGGTTCGTGGTCGCAACCATCTCGGTCGCGGTCTATCTACACGGGTACGTGCAGGCCGTCCGTCGCGGTGGAAGCGTGGCCTGGCTCCTCAAACGTCGAGTGGTCGCGCTTGCTGTGCTCTACGTGGGCCAACTCGTCGGCGCAGCGCTGCTCGTCGCGGACCAGGTCGCGGGGTTGTACGTCGCCGCGGTGGCGATGGTCGCTTCGTTGGCGTTCATGATCTCAGGCGCATGGCTCTTGGTCGTCGGTGTGACGAGCGTGAGCCGAACGCCCGAGACCGGAGCCCACGACTGATGTGATGTCGGGCGTGCCTCCGAACCGTCGTACCTCAACGCGCCTCCCGACCAGAAACACAGTGATGTGATTCAAAGGTCGAAGCGTCTCAGCGGCGGCCTCGTCGACCCATCGCGATGATCAAGATTGCGATGACGATTGCGATGCTCACGACGTCCCCCTCATCGCTTCCCACCGTTCGCGGTTCGCCGCTGCCCGCACCGTTCGAACCGAGGCGCTCAGCGCTTCCGCGGCTGCGGCAATTGGGCAATTGATTGCCTCGTCGACCTCACCCGCTACGGGATGGTGTAGCCGCGTTCGCGCAACTGTCCAGAGTGCGCAGTTCACAACCCTTGGTCCAGATTGAGCCAGATTGAGCAGTGTCTGTCGACACCGCGCCGGATTGCCCAAAGTCGTTCGCGGCCAAACGCCTCACCCCTACGTGCGGCCGTCCGATGACGACGACGCGGCGGCCCGATGTCTACAGCGTCGCCAGGGCCGGGGCCGCGGCCACGAGGTCGCGGCCGAGACCGGCATCACCCTCGATCGTGTGGTGGAGATCGGCCGGCACGATCCGGTCCCCCACGAGCCGGCACCACTCGAGCACGTCGGCGGTGACGGTCACCGCCGGCGTCGCGCGCGCGTCGCCGGCGCCCATCGCGACCAGCCACTCGCCCCCGCCGTCGCCCGTCAGCACCAGACGCGCGGTCACGTCGTCGTGTGCCCGGCCGGCGACCGCCAGGGCGAGGGGGAGGATCCGGCCGGCCAGGTCGGACATGAGCGACAGGTGCCGGGTCTCGGGCGGCGTCGTCGGCAGCCCCGCCGCGGCCCGCAGGTCGTCGGCGTGGATCCAGGCCTCGAACGACCGCACGAGCAACGTGTCGTCGCGGGTGAGCCCCAGGCCTCGCCAGATCGCGGTGCGGTCGGGGTTGGCGACCGCCCAGGCCCGATTGGCCTCGACCGACGCGCGCCAGAGCGCGACCGCGGCCGTGAGGTCACGGTCGGCGAAGCGGGGCAGGAACGCGTCGGTCCGGGCGACGATCTGCTCGTCGCGCACCGCGTCGAACGTCGGCACGCCGAGGTTCTGGGCGAGGAGGCTCTCCTGCGCCGCCAGGTGCACGACCAGGTCGTGAGCGGTGAGCCCGTTCGGGGTGACGACGTCGAGCGCGGCGTCGGGCAGGTCGTCGACCGCGCGCCCGAACCGCTCCGATAGCGCGAGGTACACGTCGATCACCGGGTCGGCCGTGCCCTGACGGCGCGCCGCGGCGGCGCCGAGCACATCGGACCGCATGCGGGGTGGCGGTTGCGTGACCTCGGTGGCGCCGATCCACGCCGCCGCCCGGGAGAGGCGGTCGGCCTCGCGGGCGAGGTCGGGCCGGCGCGCCAGCACCGCTTCGATCGCCGCGGCCTCGTCGGGCTCGCAGGCGTCGAGCGCGTACACGCCGAGCAGCTCCTCGACCTCGGCGTCGCTCAGCTCCGCTCCTGCGCTCACCACTCGCCTCCTTCCGCTTCGAGCGCGTCGGCGATCCGCCGCAGCGCCAGGCGCAGTCGAGACTTCGCGGTGCCCTCGGGGATGCTGAGCGTCTCCGCGACCTGCCGGTACGTCTTCCCACCGAAGTACGCGAGCTGGATGGCCCGGCGCTGGTCGGCGGGGAGCAGCTCCAGAGCGGCGCGAACGCGCTCGGCGGTGAGCAGCGCGGTCGCCATCTCCTCCACGTCGGGTTCCGTCACCGCGCGACTCGCTTCGCGCTCGGCACGACGGCGGCGCGCCTCCTCGCGGCGCACGTGATCGACGGCACGGCGGTGGGTCAGGGTGCCCAGCCAGGTGCGGAGGCTGCCGCGCGCGGGATCGAACGCGGCCGGGCGTTCCCAGAACGCGACGAAGACGTCCTGGCTGACGTCCTCGGCGGCGCGCTGGTCGCCGATCACGCGCACGGCGAGGCCGTAGACGAACGACGAGTACTGGTCGTAGACCTCGCGCAGGGCGGTGTCGTCGCCGGCGACGACCCGGGCCCGCACCTCGTGCTCCCACCCGCTCGGCCGGACCGTGCGCTCGCCGGTCCTGCGATCGGAGGAGGCGGTCACGGTACGTCCCATCGGAGTGCCATTCGCCACCGACCCTCCCTCCGGATCACCGGGGCCCGTGGAACCTACAGCGAGCCGCCGCCGGCCCGGGCCGACACCGTGAACCGAGCCTGGATGATCGCCGTCCCGACGAGCGAGTAGATCACCAGGCCCACGGTGGGCTCGGGGCCCCACCACAAGGACCAGTCGGCGGCCCACCACACGACCGCGGAGACCACCCAGATCACCAGCGCGACCTTGATGGCCAGGCGCGAGCTCTTGCCGAGGAACGCGACCGCGGCGGTGGCGAGGCCGTCGATCGGCACCATCGGCGGGAACACGGTGAAGAACGAACCCCCGGCGGCGGCCACTCCCTTCCCACCCCGGAAGCCGTTCCAGACCGGCCAGCAGTGCCCGGCGATCACGCCGGTCCCCGCCGCGTACGCCGCCGCGTCCCCGATGGCGAGACCCACGAGCCCGGCCAGCGCCCCCTTGGCCGCGTCCATCACGATGACGAGCAGGCCCCACTTCTTGCCCAACATCCGCGCCGCGTTCAACCCCCCGGGATTCCCGCTCCCACTCGCCCGAAGATCCACCGCGCCCCGTGACGCAAGGCGCGCGACCAGATCTGCCGAGGGAAACATCC